>NZ_CP118108.1:3400625-3713750 GCF_028747985.1 Paenibacillus urinalis | reverse complement strand
GGTATTGCCTGATGAGAAGCATGGGAAAAAGGGGATATGGCATCAGTTCTTAGCTTTGCTCAAGAGTGCTTATGCTCTGAAAATATGGGATACGGCTCCTTTTGCATCGATTCGAATCCTGCAGCTCAGATGGAATACTCGTATAGGGACAGAGGATGTTGTATTGACTTCTGTTGCTACAGGTATCTTGTGGGGGATCAAAAATACGCTTCTCGGCTGGTTGTCTCACAAGGTGAGGCTTCTGGAGATGCCGCAGCTTGATATATCGCCGAATTGGACAGAACAATGGGATCTGAAGACGGATTTTGAAATAAGAGCCTGTATTCGCTTTGCCAAAGCGATGAGGCTCAGCAATATGCTCACCAAGCGGTTAGCTGAAGCTCATGGAGGTATTATGGCCTGGCGCAGAGATTTAGAGGAAGAGGCTTAGTCATAGAAAATATTTTAATTTCCAGTCCGCTTTTTGCACATACTGCTCCTGTACCTTGGGAAACCTATAGTTGTCAAACCATTGTTAGAAGGAGGCAATTTATCATGTCGGATCATCCAATTCAAGGATTAATGAAAACAGCGATGGAAAACATCAAGGCGATGGTCGATGTTAACACCATCGTAGGTGATGCAGTTGAGACACCGGATGGCACTGTAATACTGCCAATCAGCCGTGTTGGATTTGGCTTTGCAGCAGGAGGAAGTGATTTTCATCTCGATGCTGAAGCGGAATCTAAGAGCAGCAACAGCAGTGGAAATTCCGCTTCCAAGGCTAACCCGTTCGGAGGCGGCAGCGGCGGAGGTGTATCGATCCGGCCTATCGCATTTCTTGTTGTCGGTAAGCAGGGCGTACACATTGTTCCTCTAGATAATCAAACTCATCTGTTTGAGAAGATCATTGATTCTGCACCTCAGGTCATCGATCAAATTCAGAGCATCTTCCAGAAGAACAATGCGGGTTCAGGAATGGCAGGATCTACAGCTCCAACTTACGAAGTGTAAAAGAAGATGAGTCCCTTCCGAGGCATACGCCTACAGGAGGGGACTTTTTGTTGGACATACTTCCGCCTGTCCATACATAGAATAGTACAAGTTGAATCGAAGGACCCGGAGGGAAGCAAATGAATCTGTTTAAAAAAATGACTATATTGCCTTTGGTATTCTCGTTATTTACCTTACCATTTACAGCTCATGCTGACCATAAACCTGGTCATGTTGAAGCTCCTATGCTCAGTACTCATGCACAGACAGCCGCTCTCATTGATGTAACCTCAGGCCGAATCCTTTACAGCAAAGATGGAGAGAAGGAGATGCGAATTGCCAGTTTGACCAAAATCATGACCGCAATCGTGGCGATTGAGCAAGGGGATTTGAAGAGTACGGTTACAGTTAGTAAAAATGCAGCCGGCAAAGAAGGCTCGTCGCTGTACTTGAAACTAGGAGAAAAGATGACGCTTGAGAATATGCTCTTTGGCTTGATGCTTCGATCAGGCAACGATGCCGCAACGGCCATCGCAGAGCATATTGGAGGTTCAGAGGAAGGCTTTGTATATCTGATGAATAAGAAGGCTGACGAGATCGGACTTGTACATAGCCAGTTTAGAAATCCGCATGGGCTGGATGATGAAGGCCATTATTCAACGGCTGAGGATATGGCCAAGCTGACTGCTTATGCACTGCATAACGTGGATTTTAAGCGGATTGTAGCAACACCGGAACACAAAGCCCCTAATCCCGAAGAATCCTGGGACTATGATTGGCACAATAAAAATAAAATGCTTCGATTGTATGAAGGTGCAGATGGAGTGAAGACCGGATATACCAAAAAGGCTTTGCGCTGTCTCGTAAGCTCTGCAACACGCAATGGACAGCAGCTGGTCGCTGTTACATTAAATGATGGTAATGATTGGAATGATCATGCGAGTATGCTGGATTACGGCTTTGAGCATTATCCACTGAACGAACTGGCAGCCAAGGGACAATCCATTCAGCAGTACGAGTATATTACAGGGAATGCGTTCAAATATCCACTGCTGGCAGGAGAGACCGGTGAGGTTCGAACCAAGCTGGTGCTCTACAATCAGCGGTCGGAATCAGAGTCTCGGAGTGAAACGGCAGACGCCAATTTTGGCCTGAAGGGCCGAATTGAATTTTCATTGAATGGTGTGAAGATCGGTGAGGTTCCGGTCTATGAAAAAGGCAGCTTTATTCCAAAGGACAAAGCAGCAGAAACTATTGCGCTTCCTTATGATCAGTTAAAAGAGAATTCCCTGTTCGGCTCTCTAAAGAGAGTGCTTGACCAGCTCTTTAATTAGAAGGAGCAAGTGATCGAAGTGGGAGGGATCGCCGATGATTAACCTGATTTGGCTTGCCATGATCGTTATCGGATTTGTATTTGCCGCAGCGAAGGGGAATATTGAGCTTGTCACCCAGGCGGCTTTTGATGGGGCAGCGACGGGGGTTACCGTATGCTTCGGATTGATCAGCGTTCTCGTATTCTGGATGGGGATGACGAAGATCGCGGAGGACTCCGGTCTGCTGAGTAAAGTAGCGAAGCTTCTAGGTCCCATTGTATCTTATCTGTTCCCGGATGTGCCGAAGCAGCATCCGGCAATGGGATATATCTTATCCAATATGAGCGCTAACCTGTTTGGACTCGGAAACGCAGCGACACCCATGGGGATTAAAGCGATGCAGCAGCTTCAGGAGCTGAATCCGGACAAAACGACAGCCAGTCCGGCCATGTGTACCTTACTGGCTCTGAATACAGCAAGTATCACCATTATTCCGACCACCCTGATTGCGATTCGTCTGAACTATCATTCGGCTAATCCCGCTGAAATTGTAGGCACGACACTGATGGCGACAGCAATTGCTACATTTGCGGCTATCGCAGCAGATCGATATTTCCGAAGCAGAACACCGACACCTAAGGCACCATCACCTCCAAAAAACCGCCTCAATAAGCCGATCATTGAATCATCCTCGAAAGGGTGAGCTTACATGTTGTCCTTTATTAATCTCATTTCGACATGGGCGATACCTGTCATGATTGCCTTCATTCCTGTATATGCCTATTTCCGAAAAGTGCCAGTATACGAATCATTTGTCGATGGGGCAAAGGAAGGCTTCGGCACGGCGATATCGATCATTCCAAGCTTGGTCGCTATGATGGTAGCCATCAGTGTATTTCGGGCATCAGGCGCACTGGATTTTTTTATAGGGCTCATAGCACCTCTGTTTCAGTGGATGGGTGTTCCTCCCGAGGTGCTTCCGCTGGGCATACTTAGACCGTTAACAGGGACCGGCTCCCTTGCTTTTACGACAGACCTGATTCAAACGCATGGCCCTGACTCTATGATTGGCCGTATTGCTTCCACCATCCAAGGCAGTACGGACACGACACTTTATGTATTAACCGTATATTTTGGAGCCGTTGGAATACGGAATGGCAGATATGCCCTAAAGGTAGGATTGTTCTCCGATATTGTTGGATTTGTGGCTGCCATCACGATTTGTCTGCTCGTATTTGGATAATTGCTGCTTAATAAATGGCCTTCTGAATACCTCTCATACAACGGATGAGAGATTCAGGGGCTATTTTCCTGTCCTTGACCTTGTTATTTCTCTGTCTGATGGGTATCATTAATCCCTGAGGTGACTTATTTAAAATGGAGAGATTACAAAAAATTATCGCACAGGCGGGAATTGCTTCCAGACGCAAGAGCGAAGAGCTCATACTGTCCGGCAAAGTAGAAGTGAATGGAGAAGTTGTGACTGAGCTGGGTACGAAGGCAAATCCCGATGAAGATATCATTACGGTGAACGGCAAGCCGATTCGAAGTGAGAAGAAGATATACCTGATCATGAATAAACCCAAAGGTGTCATCACAAGTGCTTCTGATCCTGAGGGGAGAAAGATTGTTTCGGATTATCTTAAGGGAATCAAGGAGCGCGTCTACCCTGTAGGCCGACTTGATTACGATACAGAAGGGCTTCTACTGCTTACAAACGATGGTGAGTTTGCTCATTTGCTGACACATCCGAAGCACCATGTGCCGAAGACCTATCTGGCGACGGTTAAGGGAGTACCGCACGGTACATCGCTGGACAAGCTCCGTGATGGAATTATGCTTGAGGACGGGATGACTTCTCCGGCTGAAGTGGAGTACAAGGATGTAGATACGGAGAAGAACGAGGCTGTTATTCAAATTACGATTCATGAAGGAAGAAACCGTCAGGTTAGACGGATGTTTGAAGCGATCAATCATCCCGTGACTAGACTGAAGCGGATCTCCTTCGGAGGGCTGCTGCTGCAGAATTTGAAGCGGGGCTTATATCGTCACCTGACAGCAGAGGAGATCAATAATCTTCTTCAGGCGGCCAAATCCGATCCTTCCAAGAAGAAATCACGCAGATAACAACAAAATAGCAGCCACATAGATAACGACGAGAAAGAACTAAAGTGCAGATAACTTGATGCTTTAGTTCTTTTTTTGTGTTCATTCCACTCTAATCATTTCAAGACACATAATTTTCAAAAAACAGACGCAGATTTGTGACAATTTTCGTTATAATTAGGCTAGAAGTTGAATTGGACAAGATTGTCATAAAAGGAGAGTATTTACGATGGGGAGATCAAAGAGAACCGTTCAGGTTGTTATTTTGATATTCATTGTCATTTTAGGTGCTTATGCAATATTCTCTTCTACAGCCAAATCGGATGGCAAGCCTGTTGTAGGGGATTCGGTTCCTGATTTCGAACTGTTGGGCATAGATGAAGCGGTTCACAAGCTGGATCAATTCGAAGGTCAGCCGATGGTCATTAATTTCTGGGGAACCTGGTGTGAGCCCTGTGTTGATGAGATGCCGGCACTGCAGGAGCAGTGGGAGAAATGGAAAGAGCAGGGAGTTGCCTTTATCGGTATCAATGTAGGTGAAGATAAGATGACGGTTAACAATTTTGTGCGTCAGGTTGGGGTTGATTTTCCGATTATGTACGATGAGAAAAAGATCGCGACAAGCCGTTTTGCTGTGGGTCCAATGCCCTCCACTTTCTTTGTTTCCAAGGATGGAAAGATCTCCGAAATATTTGAAGGTCAGCTGAATTTAGACACGCTCGAGTATCATATCCAGCAACTGGTGAATTCAAACTGAGCAAACAGGGGGATTTGAGACATCATGATCCAAAATACAAAATGTGAATGCGGCCATCAGAATCCAGTAGGAACAGTGCTCTGTGAAGCATGCGGCAAGCCTCAGCACCAGGAGGATCTTGAGTCGAGAGAACCGCTGGAAATGCGGTATGACGGGATAGCCAGACGTTCACAGAAGAGCGATCCGACTATCATTGATCTCGTCTGGAATTTCTTCTCCTCCGTCAAAGTAGCTATCTATCTGATTGTAATCACTTTGCTCGGAGCCATGCTGGGGACTATTTATCCGCAGGAAAATGCGTTTATCAATATGGACCCTTCCGTGTATTACAAAGAGACATACGGAACACTCGGGCATATTTATTATTCACTTGGCTTGTCTCATACATACGAATCCTGGTGGTTTATTCTGCTGCTGGTTATGATCGGAGCTTCATTAGTTATATGCAGCTTAGATCGGGTACTACCGCTATACAAGGCATTGAGCAAACAGCGTATTCCGAAGCATATTCAATTCTTAACCAGGCAGAGGGTTACATACCAAACTGCGTTTCCAGATGAGGAAGCAGAAGAATGGATTAAGAAAGCGGTTGCGCCGCTCAAAAAGAAAGGCTATCGAGTAAAAACAGACGGCTCTGCATTGCTTGCTGAGAAATATCGATTTAGCCGCTGGGGACCTTACGTCATTCATATTGGTCTGATCATCTTCCTGCTGGCTGTTCTTGCCAGAGGACTGCCTGGACTGCATATGGACGAGCATATTTCGTTTCCGCAAGGGGAGATCAAGAACATTCCTGATACCACTCTATATCTTGAGAACATTGATTTTAGAGTGGAGTATTACTCGGAGGAAGAAACACCAGAGGAGTTCAGGAATCTTGGCAGGATTGTTCCTAAGCTGTTTGAGACGGAAGCTAAATTGTACGAGTGCACTGCGGATTGTACGGATCCATCCAGGACGCCTCAGCTTCAAGAGGTCACGCATCACTTTATAAGAGTTAACGACCCGCTGGATTATGAGGGCTTAAAGGCTTATCAATATGACTTTGACCTTACGCCGATCCTTCGCTCCGTATCTCCTGAGGTCATCGATCTTGACACTGGAATTTCCTACGGAAAGATTCAATTGGATATGCAGAATCCGGAGCAGCATTTTGAGGCAGGTCCTTATTCACTAACACTGAAAGAGAAGTACATGGATTTTGGACTGAATGATGAAGGAGTACCCGTCTCTAAGTCACCGAATCCGAACGCGCCGGCCTTTTTATTCGCCATTACCGGTCCTGACCTTCCGGAAGAAGGGATACAGTATTTATATTTTCCACTCGAAATTGATAAGGAGCGCTTCCAGCAAGATGTGATTAACGAACGTCTTAACGGTGGCAGTATGCCCCTTGAGCTGAATGTGGATGGAATGGAAAATGTGGATATTATCGAATCGACCTCATATTTGAATATACGAATTGATAAGGCGATGCCGTTTGTATGGGTCGGAGCTTCCATTGTGATGCTTGGTCTGGTTCTCGGATTCTACTGGCAGCATCGGAGAGTATGGATTCGAATAGATAACGGAACTCTCGTGCTGGGTGCACATACGAACAAGAACTGGTTTGGTTTAAGGCGTGAGGTAGCGGATGTGCTACAGCAGCTAGATATTATCGTTGACGAAAAACTCTTGGATAACGGAGGAAACAAAGCGTGAATAACTTACTCGATCTTAGCAGCAATGCGTTTCTGATCTCATTTTTCTTATATTGTGCTGCGTTTATTGTATATGCGATTGCCATTATGGGCCGTAAATTCAGCAACCGGGATCCAATCGTCCATGTGAAAAAATGGGGTAAAATTGGACTGATTACGACCTCGATTGCACTCGTGGCCCAACTGATCTACTTCTTTACACGTTGGGTTGGTGCGGGGCATATTCCCGTGAGTAATATGTATGAGTTTATGTCCTTCTTGTCAATGATGGTCATCATCGCTTTTATTGTCTTGTTTGCGATATACAAAACACCGCTTCTGGGACTGTTTGCACTTCCGATTACCATTATCTTAATGGCCTATGCAGCCGTATTTCCACAGGAGGTTCAGCCGCTTGTTCCTTCCTTGCAGTCGATTTGGCTTAATATTCATGTTACTCTAGCGGCGCTTGGAGAGTCCTTTTTCGCCGTTGGATTTGCGGCAGGTCTTATGTATCTATTGCGGACCGTTAAATTTGACAGTTCTGCGAAATCTGATAAGAAACAGCAAGGATGGGTTGAATTCACGCTGATTGTTATTATTATTGTAATAGGCTTTATCGGTACCGTGTTTGCATTTCGGGCTAGTGGATATGAGGCGGTCTTCACGCAGCAGGAAGTGGCTGACGTTGACACTGGGGGGACCGATAATAGTACAATAGAAAAAGTAATTTATCATATGCCGCCGATTGTGGCACCATACAATAGTGAAACCGAGAGCTACACATCATTCCTTGGAATGAAGGAACCTTTATTTGAAGCTCCTTCCTGGATGAATGGTGTTAATGCAGGACGCAAGCTTAATACAGTGATATGGTCAGTTGTTTCTGGTCTTGTTTTATATGGATTGCTGCGACTTATCGTTCGCAAACCTCTAGGACGAGCGATCAGTCCTCATTTGAAAGATATTGATCCGGATGATCTGGATGAGATTAGTTACCGTGCTATTGCGATTGGCTTCCCGATCTTTACGCTCGGAGCACTCATATTCGCTATGATATGGGCTGAGATCGCATGGGGACGTTTCTGGGGATGGGACCCTAAAGAAGTCTGGGCTTTGATTACATGGCTGTATTATAGTGCTTATCTGCATCTGCGTCTGTCAAAAGGGTGGCAGGGAAGAAATTCAGCGTGGCTTGCAGTGATCGGATTTTTAATTGTGATGTTTACATTAGTTGGCGTGAATTTAATTATCTCAGGTCTCCACTCCTATGCAGGAACAGAATAATACAATCACCGTCATTTTATATATTGTACATTCAACTAGCGCATACTACGGAGACTGGATTTTGGGAAAGTGGGGCGAATCTTGCTAATGGCAGAACATGAGAACCGAATATTGGTCGTCGATGACGAAGAAAGAATTAGAAGATTGTTAAAGATGTATTTGGAGAAGGAAGGCTATGAGATCGACGAAGCTGAGGATGGAGAAACGGCGCTACATAAAGCGACATCTGAAGATTATGGTTTGATTCTGCTTGATGTTATGCTGCCTGGTATCGACGGAATTGAAGTGTGTACCCGGCTGCGGCAAGCCAAGTCAACTCCGGTACTTATGCTGACAGCAAAGGGTGAAGAGATTAACAGAGTCCAAGGATTTGAAGTCGGAGCAGACGATTATGTGGTCAAGCCCTTCAGTCCACGGGAAGTGATATACAGAGTCAAGGCGATTCTTCGCCGTTCATCTGAAACAGCTTATCTATCCAAGGAGAACAACTCGAGCAATAACATCGTGTTTCCACACCTTCTGATTGAGCATGATGCCCACCGGGTTACAGCGAACGGCGAAGAGATCAGCTTAACACCCAAAGAATATGAGCTGCTTCACTATTTGGCCATTTCTCCGGACAAGGTATTCTCACGTGAGGACCTCTTGAAGGATGTTTGGAATTATGAATTTTTCGGAGATCTTCGTACCGTAGATACTCATGTTAAACGTCTGCGCGAAAAATTAAATCGCGTCTCTCCTGAAGCGGCTTCCATGATCACAACGGTGTGGGGCGTTGGCTATAAATTGGAGGTTCCGAAATAAGTGAACTTTTGGAAATCACTCGTTGGAAAGCTATGGTATACGATTATTTTGCTCGTCGCCTGTGTCCTAATGACATTAGGGGTGTTCCTGCTCCCTTATATCGACATTAATTTTTCGGCGGATGAATCCGGTGAGATCAAAAGAATGTTTGTGCTTGTGTGTATCATTGGGTTTAGCTTGACAACGTTCTTTGCGCTGTTTCTATTCACCAAAATTACGCAGCCTATGCAGCAGCTTATTCAAGCCACGAATGATATCCGCAAAGGCAACTATGGGACAAGACTGTCTCTTGTAACGAGTGACGAAATCGGTGAGCTTGCGAGTACATTTAATCATATGGCTGATGAGCTGGAGGATACGATCCGGAATCTGAATCATGAGAAGGAGCGTGTGGCAAGTGTCCTTCGGAGTATGACCGATGCCGTCGTATCCTTCGATGGAGAAGGAAGGCTGATCTCGACCAATCCTCCTGGAGCAAAAGTGATGTCGGTATGGCAGGGTATTGACTGGACTGAGGCAGATGAGAAATTTGCCTCCCAGGTTCATCCTTTTTCGAACATTCAGGATGTTCCTCCACCGCTCAGACCTTTATTTTATTCCGTAGTTACTGAAGGTCAGGACCAGAGTGCTGAGGTTCATGTGAAGCAGAGTGTATGGTCAATCCAAATGGCGCCTCTGCACGTCGAGCAGGGTAGCAGAGGTGCTGTGGCGGTGCTTCGTGATGTGACAGAAGAAGCCCATTTGGAAAAAATGCGGAGTGATTTTATTGCAAACATTTCGCATGAAATTCGAACTCCCCTTTCCATGATTCAGGGATACAGCGAGGCTCTGCTGGACGGTATGGCAGCCTCCCCCAAGGAAAGTGAAGAGCTGTTACAGGTTATACATGATGAATCGCTGCGGATGGGCAGATTGGTTAAGGACTTACTGGATTTAGCTCGTATGGAAGCTGGACATACAGATATTAACTTGCAAAAAATTGATTTGAATCAAATGCTGGAGAGAGTGTATCGGAAGTTCAGCGTAGCGGCCAAGGAACAAGGACTAATCTTAGACTATACTCATCCGGATGAGAGCCTTGTCCTGGAAGCGGCAGATGAAGACAAGCTGGAGCAAGTATTCACGAATCTGCTTGATAATGCATTTAGACACACACCATCCGATAAAAGGATTCAAATTATGGCGAAACAGATGAATGCAAGCTTTATCGAAATTCGAATTAAGGATGAAGGTAAAGGCATTCCACGTGATGATCTTCCCTTTATCTTTGAACGCTTCTACAAAGCAGACAAAGCGAGAGTGCGGGATGTAGGCAGAGGTACGGGTCTCGGGCTGGCGATCGTAAAGCATATTGTTGATGCACATCAAGGAACGATTGAGGTCGACAGCATCCCTGGGGAAGGTACAGAGTTCCGACTTCTTCTTCCTGTGAAGGCAGTTCTGCATCATAAAGCTTAGATCATTAGGTCATTTATATTCGAAATATAGTACATGCATCGTATGAAGCACCCTTATAGGGTGCTTTTTTTGTTGAACAATAGAGATTAATCTTGTTTATCGTGGAACATTTTTGATTTTGCCGAATATATTCAGAGCAGTATGTGTAGGTAAGTGTTGGAGAAATACGTCATAGAAATGAAGTAAGGAGGTTGTGAATAATGTCAAAGAAACGCAAACGAGTCAGTATTCGGTCACTTCTGGGAAGAGGCCCTGATGGCGACGCTTCTAATGACCGTTTTGTCGGGATTTCGATGCGGCTGGATGAATTAGAGCGTTACAGTCAGCTCTTGACCGCTTTACAAAAAACAGCTCCGGCTGCCATATCACAGTCGATTATATTGAACATATCTGCTCTTCAGCGAACTTTGCGGGATCTACTGCAATTTGTCAACAATTCTTCATTTCCTGGCGTCGTAAAGGCACAATTACAGTCTATTCTGGAGCTCACCATTGCCAGTTCAGAGGTAACGCCTTTCGTTAAATTGAACACCATCATTAATTTACAAGACCTGTTGGATGACTTGTTAGAAATTACTTTGCTGCTGCTCATCCTACCTGAAGAGAAGGACCGATTGGTTGGTATTATAAGAGCTACGGGAGTAGCACTGACCACAGCTTCTGAAGGCTTAGGCGGCGGTGGCCAAGGAGCTGCCGGACCACCTGGACCCCAAGGACCACCAGGGCCGCCGGGTGTTCCCGGACCAGCAGGCTCACAAGGTATTCCGGGACCGGCTGGTCCTGCAGGGCCTCCAGGCTTAACTGAGACGGTTGATTTTAATCCAGTGGATTCTGGTGCTTATGAGCCCGGTCAAATTGTAACTTTTGAAGGAAGCTCATATATTGTAAACACAGCGAACCCAGCAGGTATACCCGGATTTTCACCTGAATTTACGCTTCTCGTAAGTGTTGGTCAAACTGGTGCAACTGGAGCTACAGGTTCGACAGGTGCAACTGGGGTAGGCCTAGGTGGAGTAATTACGTATGATCCCTTTGTGGCCCCAGGTTATCCCGCAGGACAGGTGGTTACGTACCTCGGCAGTACGTATATCACGAAAGTGGCAGCACCAACCGGCACGCCAGACACGTCACCGGACTACACGCTGCTAGCAGGAGCCGGGGTAACGGGCAGTCCAGGTGCGACAGGAGCAGGCGTTACGGGAGCGACGGGAACAACAGGGGTCACAGGAGCCACGGGAGCCACAGGAGCAGGGCTAAGTGGAGTAGTGGCATTTGATCCACTGGCAGCACCTGGATATCCCGCAGGTCAGGTGGTTACGTACCTCGGCAGTACGTATATCACGAATGTGGCGGCACCAACCGGCACACCAGGTATATCAGCGAACTACACGCTGCTTGCAGGAGCCGGTGTAACGGGCAGTACAGGTGCGACTGGAGCAGGCGTTACGGGAGCGACGGGAATCACAGGAGTCACGGGAGCCACAGGAATAGGGCTAAGTGGAGTAGTGGCATTTGATCCACTGGCAGCACCTGGATATCCCGCAGGTCAGGTGGTTACGTACCTCGGCAGTACGTATATCTCAAATGTGGCAGCACCATCTGGCACACCAGGTACATCACCGGATTACACGCTGCTAGCAGGAGCCGGGGTAACGGGCAGTCCAGGTGCGACTGGAGCAGGCGTTACGGGAGCGACGGGAATCACAGGAGTCACGGGAGCCACAGGAGCCACAGGAGCAGGGCTAAGTGGAGTTGTAGCATTCGATCCACTGGCGGCACCCGGATATCCCGCAGGTCAGGTGGTTACGTACCTCGGCAGTACGTATATCACGAACGTGGCGGCACCAACCGGCATACCGGGTACATCACCGGATTACACGCTGCTAGCAGGAGCCGGGGTAACTGGAAGTACCGGTGCGACCGGAGCAGGCATTACGGGAGCAACGGGAACAACAGGAACTACAGGAGCCACAGGAGCAGGGCTAAGTGGAGTTGTAGCATTCGATCCACTGGCGGCACCCGGATATCCCGCAGGTCAGGTGGTTACGTACCTCGGCAGTACTTATATCACGAACGTGGCGGCACCAACCGGCACACCGGGTACATCACCGGATTACACGCTGCTAGCAGGAGCCGGGGTAACTGGAAGTACCGGTGCGACCGGAGCAGGCATTACGGGAGCAACGGGAACAACAGGAACTACAGGAGCCACAGGAGCAGGGCTAAGTGGAGTTGTAGCATTCGATCCACTGGCGGCACCCGGATATCCCGCAGGTCAGGTGGTTACGTACCTCGGCAGTACTTATATCACGAACGTGGCGGCACCAACCGGCACACCAGATACGTCACCGGATTACACGCTGTTAGCAGGAGCCGGGGTAACTGGAAGTACTGGTGCGACCGGAGCAGGCATTACGGGAGCGACGGGAATCACAGGTCAGACAGGAGAGACTGGACCGACAGGTGCTACAGGAACAGCGGGAGCTACAGGAAGTACCGGAGTCACGGGAGTTACAGGTCTCACAGGAGAGACTGGACCGACGGGTGCCACAGGCACAGCGGGTGCCACTGGAAGTACCGGAGTTACAGGATCTACCGGACAGACAGGAGAGATTGGAACGACAGGTGCCACAGGAACAGCGGGAGTCACAGGAAGTACCGGAGTTACAGGATCTACCGGACAGATACGTCACCGGATTACACGCTGTTAGCAGGAGCCGGGGTAACTGGAAGTACTGGTGCGACCGGAGCAGGCATTACGGGAGCGACGGGAATCACAGGTCAGACAGGAGAGACTGGACCGACAGGTGCTACAGGAACAGCGGGAGCTACAGGAAGTACCGGAGTCACGGGAGTTACAGGTCTCACAGGAGAGACTGGACCGACGGGTGCCACAGGCACAGCGGGTGCCACTGGAAGTACCGGAGTTACAGGATCTACCGGACAGACAGGAGAGATTGGAACGACAGGTGCCACAGGAACAGCGGGAGTCACAGGAAGTACCGGAGTTACAGGATCTACCGGACAGACAGGAGAGATTGGACCGACTGGTGCCACAGGAACAGCGGGAGTTACTGGAAGTACCGGAGCTACAGGATCTACCGGACAGACAGGAGAGACTGGACCGACGGGTGCCACAGGAACAGCGGGAGTCACAGGAAGTACTGGAGTTACAGGATCTACCGGACAGACAGGAGAGACTGGACCGACGGGTGCCACAGGAACAGCGGGAGTCACAGGAAGTACTGGAGTTACAGGATCTACCGGACAGACAGGAGAGACTGGACCGACTGGTGCTACAGGCACAGCGGGAGCTACAGGAAGTACCGGAGTTACAGGATCTACCGGACAGACAGGATCGACTGGACCGACAGGTGCCACAGGCACAGCGGGAGCTACAGGAAGTACCGGAGTTACAGGATCTACCGGACAGACAGGAGAGACTGGACCGACAGGTGCCACAGGCACAGCGGGAGCCACTGGAAGTACCGGAGTTACAGGAGTCACAGGTCTGACGGGATCGACTGGACCGACAGGTGCTACAGGAACAGCGGGAGTCACAGGATCTACAGGATCTACCGGATCTACAGGATCTACCGGAGCCACAGGAAGTACTGGAGATACAGGAGTCACAGGAAGTACTGGAGCTACAGGAGTCACAGGACTGACGGGATCGACCGGAGGGACAGGAGCCACTGGTTTAACGGGTACAACTGGAGCAACAGGTCTGACGGGAGCTACCGGAATTACCGGGGCCACAGGGACAATTGTAGGTACAGATGGATTCTCAGCATTTCTTCCTGCGCTGTCGACTGCAGCTAGTACTCAATTGGCAGGATGGACGGTTACAACGCCTTATTATGATAGTGCGACATTTGATGAGGTTACAGGAAACTTTACGGTTCCGACAACAGGTCGTTATACGATTAATGCGACGATCAATTATTCTACTACCGCAGCGCTCTCTATATCCTTAGGAGCAGGAGTTAATCCCGCATTTGTAGTACAAAGAACCTCTCCAACAACGACACCATTGATTAGTGGCTTGTTCCCTGTTCTCAACGTTAACGTCGCTTTGCTTCTTACTTTAAGAGCTATTCTTGGAAATGGAACCGTCACACTTACAGGAGATGTCCAGCTTACAGCAGGGGACGTTATAGGACTCTTCTACGCAGCCAATGGGTTAGCTGTTGCTTTGGATCTTGGTGGAGCAGGTACTCCAGGAATTGTCTGGTCCATTCATCGTATTTCGTAACTAAATTAGAGGTTAGATCCGATTGAAAAAGAGCTGGCCGATTGGCCAGCTCTTCTTACTGTTTAATCTATGAATACGATAGCTTAGTCCTATTTTTTGAGAATAATTTCTTTGGCAGAGTTCAGCTCAGGCAGCTGAGTGAGCTTCCCAAGGACTTCTTTAGGAACTTCCTTGTCGACAGTCAGGATCATGATGGCTGCTCCACCCACAATTTTCCGTCCTACCTGCATGGATGCGATGTTAACATCGTTCTCACCAAGCAGAGTACCAACCCGGCCGATAATACCCGGTTTATCATTATGCGAGATGAAGATCTGATGCTCTTCCGGTGCGAAGTCGACAGGGAAATGATCAAGTCTTACGATCCGCTCGCCATATCCCGCAAGTAAGGTTCCAGCGATACGACGTTCTTGTTCTTTCTGATTTTTGAGCGTAACGGTAATCAGGTTTGTAAATCCTTTCGTACGAGGTGCTTGAGATACAACTACATTAATCTCCCGAGTCTTGGCAAGATGCAGGGAATTAACAATATTCGCTTCACTTCCAAGATGGCGTTCAAGAATCCCCTTCAAAATGTAACGCGTCAGCTGCTGAGTGTCCACCTCTGACAATTCTCCTGCATAATCAACATGGATCTCTTGAACAGCTTCATTAGAGATTTGAGCAGCAAAACTACCCAGAGTTTCACCCAGTTTGAAATAAGGCTGGATTACATTCATGACACTTGCTGCAACAGGAGGCATATTAACCGCGTTCTTGAACGGTTCGTTACGCAAAATGTGGAGCACCTGCTCCGATACATCGATTGCTACATTTTCCTGCGCCTCAACAGTGGATGCCCCTAGATGCGGAGTTACAATAATCTTGGGATGAGTCAAGAAAGGATGATCCGCTTGAGGAGGCTCGCTTTCAAATACGTCAAAAGCAGCTCCTGCCACGATCCCTTCGTCAACCGCCTCAACGAGTGCCATTTCATCTATAATCCCGCCGCGAGCACAGTTAATAATACGCATGCCTCTTTTCATAACCTCGAATTGAGGACGGGCAATCATATGCTTGGTTTCAGGTGTCAGTGGTGTATGCACCGTCATGAAGTCGGCCTGACGCACAATTTCATCCACAGTAGCAAGCGTGATTCCCATCTTCTCAGCACGCTCTTGTGTAAGGAATGGGTCATAGCCCAGGATGTTCATACCAAACGCTTTTGCTCTCTTCGCGACTTCGCTTCCGATTCGGCCCATGCCGAGTACGCCAAGCGTCTTGTTTCTTAGCTCAACGCCAAGGAAGGTCTTGCGGTCCCAGGTCCCGTTAATGGTCTTGGCATAAGCTTGGGGAATATGTCTGGCCAGAGCCATCATCATTGCGAAGGTATGCTCACAAGTGGTAATTGTATTGCCGTCAGGTGCATTAATAACGATAATTCCTCTTTCCGTAGCAGCTTCCAAATCAATATTATCGACCCCTACACCTGCACGCCCAACAACCTTCAGGCGAACTCCTGCCTGCATAATCTTACGTGTTACTCTTGTCTGACTGCGGACAAGAAGGGCATCATAGTCACCGATAATTTGTACAAGCTCCTCTTCGCTAAGTCCCGTTTTCTTGTCAACCGTCACATCTTCAGCATCCACCAGCTGCTGAATTCCCAGATCACTGATCGGATCAGATACCAATACTTTTAACATGAATCTCTTCCTCCTTGATCGTTGTAACTAATATAGATTAAGAAGCGGCGCTCTAATATAACATTTGAGCAGGGCCATTTCATAAACTCGGTAAAATAGTAATGCGTCGCAGTAATAGAGTGTGATGCTGTAAGGATGTACACTTCGTGGGAATATTCTGGATACACAAAAAAACTCCCAATCCTCATACTATCTCCGTAGTAAGGGACGAGAGTTGTCGTGGTACCACCCTAATTCGCGATTGCTCTCACAAGCAAAAGCCTCATTGGTCATTCATATATGACCGAATTCTTAACGGGAATCATTCGATTGCATCTACTTAACGTTCAATGCAATAACTCAGGAGTGCTAAAGGTTCTCCGATTAATTACCGATTTCCACCTGCCATCGGCTCTCTGTTATATTACCCGGGCCTTCTCTCCGTCTTCGTATTTCGCATTCATATTGAATTTTTTCATAATGTATCATGGGTTACATCACCATGTCAATAGTTGATGCACTAATCAAGTTGAACGTCGTTATACGTCGATTTGCCTCTGGCTTTGGCAGCTCTTCCGATGTGTTTCTTGAATCTCTCATCTATTTTGGCTATCATTTAATTAGACCACAATTGTTCATTATACAATTTCTAGAATAGGAGTAAGAAGAGGCGATAATGAAGAAACAACAGCGAAGGAAATTTAAGTTGCAAAGGATAGAGCCTCATCAACTGACAGATCGCCTTTTGCTTATCAACTTGTATTTGACACAGGGACTTACCCTAATCATCGGACTGGTATGGATTTTTTTTCAGAAGCGTAATCCGCTTGATATCCTTGCATTACCGGACGGGTGGACCTTCGTCATATACGGCCTAGGGCTCGCTGCGGTTATGCTTATCATTGACTTTCTCTTATCATCCTTCATGCCCGAGGACAGCATGGATGATGGTGGAATTAATAACATGCTGTTTCAGAACAGGCCGATTTGGCATATTGTATGTATAGCTGCTATTGTCTCTGTCTGTGAGGAATTATTGTTCAGAGGAGCAATACAGCATGCCTTTGGTCCATATTGGACAAGCATTATTTTTGCATTGATTCACTTCAGATACCTTAATCACTGGCTTCCAACCGGTTGGGTATTCTTGTCAAGTTATGGTTTGGGATACATCTATGAGCAATCCGGAACACTATGGGCCCCAATATTGTGCCATTTCTTAATTGATTTGATATCCGGACTCGCCATTCGTTTTCGGAGGGGAAAATGACTAATCAACTTAGCAGGGCGGAAACTTACGGCCATCGTAAAAAGAGAGAAACCAAGCAGCGAAGCAAGAAGGATCATCACCAGCCTAATAAACAGGCTCGCAGTGATAACAAGGCGCAGAGCAGAAAGCACAACTCATCAAAGAAGGCAGCTTCTGCTCCTGCTACATTATCAAGAGTGCAGAAGAAACAGCAGCCAAATACAAAAAAATCATCGCAACAAATACAGGAAGCAGAAACTCTCCCTACAAGATCGGACTTATTTCCTTCGCAGCGAGTACGTCTAAGCAAGTGGTTTGTAAATTCACTCATTATCATATTTATACTGCTTACTGGAGCTCTTGTATATTGGGGGATCATTGGCGCACCGCCGCTTCGTACATTGTTATGACTTATAAGTTCTAATCAATTTGAAGAACTTCCTGTATTTATTACGCATGAGTTTGTCGCCATAAGCGAACAATAGATGTGCATTAATCATACAAGGAGGTTTTTATCAAAATGAGAACATCTTCTTTTCTGCTCGGTATTACACTGGGTGCTGTCGCAAGCTCGCTGCTCGCTAGAAATGTACACATGCCTACATCTAAGGATGCCCGCAGAATGCTGAACAACACGAAGGAAAAGATGATGGACATGACCTTTCCTGGTATGGAAAGCATGCTGAGCAAAGCAGGAATTGACTCACATGTCATTGATGCAAAAAGCACTGTTGTAAAGAAGCAGGTTTCACCGAAAGAAAGAGAAGAGAACATGAACTTGATCAAATCCTTTATTCGATCAAACCCTGATGTTAAGAAAGAAGTCGAGCAAGTGCTTAAAGAATCACATACCGTGATTCCAGGCGTGTAAAAAAGCAAGGGATTTGACATGGAATCATTACAGATCCTTTTTTCAAAAGGGCTGCTAATGATTCTTTTTTTATCATTTTTATTGCGTGCAATTGTGGGTATAAAATGATAACATACTTACATAATCCATTTTCAGCACACAACACGAATTAGCAACATATTTTATTTATAACACATGCAGATACAAGGGGAGGATCCTGTATGAAAATAGAACGCTTAAGCCACGATAAGATACGGATTTTCCTTACTTTTGACGATTTAAGCGAGCGAGGCATCCAAAAGGAAGATATGTGGCAAGAGGAGCCTAAAGTTCACGAACTGTTTACAGAAATGATGGATCAAGCATATACAGAACTTGGATTTGATGCTACAGGCCCACTAGCTGTTGAGGTTTTTGCTTTGCCTGCTCAAGGAATGGTCGTTATTGTGACCAGAGGGAAATATGATCGCGAACGTTATGGCGCAGGGCATGAAGATGACATCGCGGATGAAATTTACGAAATGGAAGTGACACTGGAGCAGAGTGATTCCGTTATGTACACTTTCAAGGATTTTGAAGTTCTAATTGAAGCAGCTCATATGCTTCGCAATAAAGTGACTGGAGCCGGTCGATTGTATCATTATCAGGACAAATGGTTCCTGCACCTTGAACCGGATGAAGTTGACTCAGAGCAGCACGGTGCGTTAATTGCTCTGCTTGCTGAATTTGGAGAAGGCAGCTCCGTAACGACGGCAGTCCTTCAGGAATATGGGAAGCTGGTAATGGCGGAGAATGCGATCGCCACAATTTGCGAGCATTTTAAACGTAATGACGCATAATAAATAAATGTTAAGGAAAACAATTTGGAGGGATGAACGGTGCTTCTGTTTTCGGTCTTAACCGCAGCAATTGCTCCGGGACTCGCCTTGCTGACCTATTTCTATCTCAAAGACCGTTACGATGCAGAGCCGCATCATATCGTTATTCGGATGTTTTTTTTCGGTATGCTGACCGTATTCCCAATTATGATTATCCAGCGGGGTCTTGAACTATGGCTTGGTCATAATCCATACCTTCATGCTGGGCTCATCTCAGCTGGTGTGGAAGAAGTGATTAAATGGCTCGTTATGTTTCATTTTATTTTTCACCACACAGAGTTTGACGAACCATATGATGGCATCCTTTATGCAGTAGCCATATCACTTGGATTTGCTACAGTAGAGAATGTATTGTATTCATGGGCTGGAAATGCCTCATTTGGACTTATGCTGTTTCGTGCTCTATTACCGGTCTCGGGACATGCGATGTTCGGTGTTATTATGGGGTACTACACAGGCAGAGCCAAATTCTCTGACTCCCAGAAACTTAGGAACAAATTCCTCGCCATGTCCCTCACCTTGCCAATATTCTGGCATGCGATATATGACATTGTGTTGAATAAGGGCGGAGGCTGGTATTGGTCTATTGTTCCCATTATGGTCATTCTCTGGTATGGTGGGATGGGCAAGGTATACCGGGCAAACAATCGCTCTCCGTTTCGATTCGTTAAGCGAGAAGAAGAGGTTAATCTGTAATTTATATGGACACACTTGTTGTATTCAAGCAGTTTTATAGCTGCTTACAACGAGTGTGTTTTTTTGTTGTCTACATGAATTCAAATGTGCTGAGGAAGGCGGCTTATTGATGAGAGTAAAGGTGAGAATCCGCTGCAAGCAGTGTGGCGAAAGATTTGTGCTTCGGGGGAAGAAGGAACGTGGAAAGATCGAAACCGGCTTCAAGCAATGCATTTGTGATAATCGAGATCGGTTTGAGATTGAAGAAGACGTAATTTGAATTTTAAGCACGATGATGCATAAGCTTCCTTTCTTCTTGTCACAATAAGGTCATCTTACCTGAAGGAAGGAGTAACGATTAAGATGTACAGACGAATAAGCTCGGTTCTGTTTCCTATTATGACAGTGCTGCTCATAGGTGCTATCATCTGGGGATATCAGCTAAACCAGCAAAAGAACAGCGTCATGGTTCAATCCGAGAATCATTATCAAAGAGCGTTTCACGACTTATCCTATAATATGGACCGGATTCACTCCGAGCTGGGAAATACACTTGCGGTCAGCTCTGCATCTGAGGGGATGCATCGTAAGGGACTCATGAATGTTTGGAGACTGAGTAGTGAGGCACAGAACGAAATCGCGCAGCTTCCAATCAGAACACTTCCATTTACGGAAACAGAGGAGCTTCTATCTCGCATTTCCAAGTTTGCTTACCAAGCATCAATTCGTGATTTAACCAAAAATCCGCTGACGGATGAAGAGAAAAAGAACTTGCAAACCTTGTACAAAAATACGGAAGAGATTAACAAAGATCTGGATAATGTACAAATGAGCGTACTCAATGATCACTTGAAGTGGTCGGATGCTGAAATGGCGATGACGAGTGATAAAGAAGTGAAAAATGGAATTGTGGATGGATTCCGCTCGGTCAATAAAAAAGTCGGGGAATATCCACCGCTTGAATGGGGGCCTTCGGTATCGAGCTTGTATGAACAGCGCCAGGTCCGCAAATTGAACGGTGTACCGGTGACCACTGCCGATGTTAAACGCAAAGCACAAAAATTCGCTGATCTGAATCAGGAAGAGATTCAAGTGACCGAGAACGGGAAGGGTACAGATCACAGATCTTATACTGCTTCTGCCGTTCAATCGAATGGACATAAAGTAAGTATGGATTTTACAGCTGACGGTGGTTTGCTCATTTCTTACAATGATGAGAGAGAAGTGGGTCCGAAGAAGGTCGACCGAGAGACGGCAATGAATAAGGCAGATCAATTTCTGGAGAAGAAGGGCTATCGCGAGATGGAGGCGGTTGCTTACAACGAATACGATAATCTTGGGAACTTCACTTATGTTCGTCAGCATGAGGATGTACTGGTATATCCCGAAAAAATTACGGTGCGTGTCGCTCTCGACAATGGCGAAGTTATTGGTCTACAGGCAACAGAGTTTCTGAATGAACACCAAGAGGATCGGGAATTCCCTGCACCGAAAATGAAAATGAAGGATGCCAAGGCGAAGCTGAATCCTGACTTTAAAGTCAGTATGGTACGTAAGGCGCTCATTAAAAATGAGTTCAGCGATGAAGTGATGTGCTATCAGTTTGTGGGCAAAATCAATGGTTCGCAGTATCGGATCTACCTGAACAGCGATACAGGTATAGAAGAAGCAGTTGAGGTTGTCCCAGGACAAACCAACCGCTTATAGTGTTCTTAATATAAGCTTCTCTCTTGTAAAGAGAGGAGCTTATTTGCATATACGTATGATCTTCATCACATGGTATAATATCCCTTAGTGTTATGAATAAGTTCTAAGGTGGAGATTGGCATTGAATCCGAAAGTGAATGAAGTGTTATATGTTCAAATCCCTTCAACAGAGGACAAAGAAAAGAAGCTGGAATACAAGTCAAGAATCGCAGAGGTTGAAGAAGATTTTATTAGTATGGAAGTTCCTATGCTTGAGGGCAAATATTTGCACAGATTGAGAATAGGGGATGAACTGGCGGCTAGCTTTGTGACGGAAGGCGGAGTTAAGCATTTTTTTAATACATATGTAACCGGATTTAAAGAGGATGTTATTCGACTCATCAAGATACGCAGACCTTCAAAAGATGAAATATCTCAAATTCAGCGCCGTAATTATTTACGCGTTCAGGCGAAGCTGGAGCTCGCTGTCAAATTCAAGCATGACTTCACAAGGTTCCTGGCCCACACAGACGATGTAAGCGGGGGAGGACTTTCCTTCTTCGAACACAGCAGCTACAGCGTAGAACAAGGACAGAGTCTGTCGTGCTGGTTATTGCTTCCCTATAAGAATGGCGAGATTGAACATGTTCCCTTTGAAGCTGCAGTGGTAAGAATTCAAGAACTCGAAAGCGGACGACGTTTAGTCATGTTAGAGTTCATAAGCATCACAGATATGGAGCGCCAAAAAATAATTAAATACTGTTTCGAGCGACAACTGGATTTTCGTGGAAGATAAATGAAGCCATGGAATAAGCTCATCTCCCTTAGGGCATAATTTACCAAACTCAAAGTCGGAGGGACTGCAGATGAGCCGCGATCAAGAAGTTAGTCAGGAATATGAGAAGCTGTTCGCCGAATTCAGCAATAAAATGGAGTATGTTATTAAGAGGATAATTATCGTGCTAATCACCCTGTTGGTTATTATTCAAATACTGCTCCATATACCCGGGATCGCCCCTTTATTATCCCCTGTGTTCGACATGGAAGGAATTCCTCTTCAGCCCGCTTTACGATCAGAAATTAAGGGTAATGAAGAGTGAACGCTTTTGCATCAGCTTAGGTTGTGTGGTATAATTTTCACGTCGCAGGCAATGCCTGCTTTTTTCTTGAGGCTTAAGTTTGAGGAGGAATGGCCCGTTGACAAGCCAGAAAGCAGCAGAGAACGGGAAATTGAATGTGGCTATTGACGGTCCGGCAGGTGCGGGAAAGAGTACTGTGGCCAGACGAGTGGCGAGTGAACTCTCATACATATACGTAGATACCGGAGCTATGTATCGAGCGGTTACCTACTATATGCTTCGCCATGAAATTGAACCAGAAGATGTAGATTCAGTTCTTAAGCACTTACGGGAGCTCAGCATAGAGCTTGTCCCGGATGCGAATGGGCAGAAAGTACTTCTTAACGGTGAAGATGTGTCAGGACCTATCCGATCAAGAGAAGTAACCGGGATTGTGTCTCTATATTCTCAGATTGAAGATTTGAGAACGCATCTGGTTGAACTGCAAAGAGTTATGGCACTCCGTAAAGGAGTGGTTATGGATGGCAGAGACATCGGTACTACCGTGTTGCCAGATGCAGAAGTGAAGATTTTTATGACTGCCAGCGTTAAGGAACGTGCACTTCGAAGGTTCAATGAATTGGAGAAGACCGATGATCTGACATTGGAACAGCTTGAATCAGATATTGCTGCTCGGGACAAGCTTGACCAGGAAAGGGAGATTTCTCCACTCCGTCAAGCAGATGATGCCATCGTACTAGATACGACTTCGATGAGTATTGATGAAGTTGTTGAGCATATTGTGTCACGCTGTTACGAAGTCGGGAGAGAGGTCGATTTATGATTTATTCAATCGGTCGGGGTTTGCTGAGATTCATTTATACAGTATTATTCCGTTTAGAAGCTGTAGGTAGAGAAAATATTCCCCGAGACGGTGGAGTGGTGTTATGCTGTAATCACATCAGTAATTACGATCCGCCTACACTTGGGATTAAGATTGAACGCAAGGTAAGGTTTATGGCGAAGAGCGAGCTTTTTGATGTTCCGGTGCTCGGCCCGGTTCTTAAGGCTGTTGGTGCTTTTCCTGTAAAGCGTGGAGGCGTCAGCAAGGAATCGATCAAGACGGCCCTTAACATACTGCGAGACGGACAAGTGCTCGGTATTTTTCCACAAGGAAGCCGTAACAATGATGGAGGAATTGGCAAGAAGGGAGCAGCCAGCTTTGCTTTGCGCAGTGGATCAGCAGTGGTGCCGGCCGCAATCATCGGTGAATATAAGCTGTTCCGCAAGATGAAGATTGTTTATGGTAAACCTGTGAATCTTGATGAGTTCAAAGATGATCCTTCAGGTGATGCGCTGGAAAGGGCTACAGAGAAGATTATGTCCAAGATTGACGAGATGACCAAGACGGGAGTACCTTCTCAGCCATAATAAACGTAGATGCATGATTCATTATATTTTATGGAAAGCTACGAAAGATCAGGTTTATGCAGTCATGTTTTGAACTCTGCCATGGCAGGTTTAAATAAATGGGGTTTTTGAATTGAGGAGGGTATTGATATGTCGGAAGAGATTAAAAATCAAGAAGTAACAGAAGCAGCAACCCAAGATGAGCTGGATTCATTCGTATCTTTGAAAAAAGGGGATACTGTTAAAGGAACCATTGTCAAATTGGAGGATAACCAGGCTTATGTAAGCATTGGATATAAATATGACGGTGTGATTCCAGTTCGCGAGCTTTCTTCCCTGCATGTGGATAACATTGGCGATGCTGTACAAGTAGGCCAAGAGGTAGAATGCAAGGTTGTAAGCATTGATGATGAGAAAGAAAGACTTGTTCTGTCCAAACGTGCAATCGACAGCGAAAATGCATGGGAACAGCTTGAGAAACACTTTGAATCTGGTGAAGTATTCGAAGTTACCGTTTCTGATGTTGTTAAAGGCGGCGTGGTAGCAGACGTAGGCGTACGCGGATTTATCCCGGCGTCTATGGTAGAACGCCATTTCGTAGAAGATTTCAGCGACTACAAAGGACGTACACTTCGCGTTAAAGTTAAAGAGCTTGATCGTGAAGCGAACAAAGTTATCCTTTCCCAAAAAGATGTATTGGAAGCTGAATTCGAAGCGAACAAACAAAAAGTGATCGCTGAGCTGAAAGAGGGCCAAGAGATCGAAGGAACCGTACAGCGTTTGACTCAATTTGGCGCATTCGTTGATGTAGGCGGCGTTGATGGTCTGGTTCACGTATCCGAGATTGCTTGGAATCATGTGGATAAACCAGCTGATGTCCTTTCTGAAGGCGATAAAGTGAATGTTAAGGTTCTGAAAGTAGATCCTGAGAAAGGCAAGATCAGCCTCAGCATCAAAGCAGCTCAACCAGGTCCATGGGAAACGGCTTCTACACAATTTAACACGGGTGATATCGTGTCTGGTGTTGTTAAACGTCTCGTACAATTTGGTGCGTTTGTAGAAATCGCTCCAGGCGTAGAGGGTCTTGTTCATATTTCCCAGATCTCTCACAAGCATATCGGAACTCCGAATGAAGTGCTTAAAGAAGGTCAAGAAGTGCAAGTGAAAATTTTGGAATTGAGCACTGCAGAACAACGTGCTAGCTTGAGCATCAAGGAAACAGAAGAAGCTCCGGCTCCAGCTCCTCGTGCAGAGAAGTCCAAAAATGCACCTCGTGAAGAAATTGACAACCCTAACGTTTCACTGAGCAACCAAGGTCTTAGTATTACACTTGGTGAGCGTTTTGGCGACAAGCTTAGCAAATTCAAATGATTATCACTTTAACATAAGATTTATATCTGGCAGTGTATAGTGGCTAATGGAATTGGCGAACCCTCCGGGGTTCGCCGATTGTCGTTCGAAGCGTGTTTTTTGGATATCAAGGTATCAAAATGCCTGCGTTTTGTTTCGAATCTTTAGTTCTATGTATATAAATGAACTATTTTTTGCTATGATATGAGCGTAAGATGTGACAGGAGGAGTGTATTTATGGCAAGACCCGTTGTGGCTATAGTCGGGCGACCGAATGTGGGGAAGTCAACGATCTTTAACCGAATCATCGGCGACCGGCTGGCCATTGTGGAAGACAAGCCGGGTATCACCCGTGATCGGCTATATGGTGTTGCAGAATGGAACGGCAAGCCTTTCAGCGTCATCGATACCGGAGGTATTGAGATTGACGGTGAGGATATTATTATCAAATCCATCCGTATGCAGGCTGAACTCGCCATCGAAGAAGCGGATGTTATTGTATTTATGTGTGACGCGAAGACAGGTGTTACGCAATCCGATGAAGAAGTAGCACAAATGCTGTATCGCTCAGGCAAGCCAGTAATTGTAGCTGTTAACAAGGTGGACAACATCGGTAGAAGCGATCTGATCTATGAGTTCTACTCATTAGGTTTCGGGGATCCGATTGGTGTATCAGGAAGTCATGGTACCGGAATTGGCGATCTGCTGGACGCCATTACGAACAATCTGCCTGTACTTGAAGATGATGAATACGATGAGGATGTTATTCGTGTTGCTCTGATTGGACGTCCGAATGTAGGGAAATCATCGCTGGTTAATGCGATTTTGGGCGAGGAACGAGTGATTGTCAGTGACATTGCGGGTACAACCCGGGATGCCATCGATACTCCGTTTGAAAAAGATGGACAACGTTATGTATTGATTGATACGGCGGGTATGCGTAAACGCGGGAAGGTATATGAAACGACCGAGAAATACAGCGTAATGCGTGCGATGCGTGCTATTGAACGAGCGGATGTTGTTCTCATCGTGATTAATGGTGAAGAAGGCATTATTGAGCAGGACAAGCATATTGCAGGGTACGCTTATGAGGCGGGCAAAGCCTCCTTGTTTGTTGTGAACAAATGGGATGTTGTCGACAAGGATGACAAAACAATGCATGAATTTGAGAAGAAGATCCGTGATCATTTCCTATTCATGACGTATGCTCCTATCGTATTTTTGTCTGCAAAAACGAAACAGCGTTTACAAAAATTGCTTCCTGTTGTGCAGCATGTTTCTCAGCAGCATGTTATGCGTGTACAGACGCATCTGCTTAACGATGTTGTATCCGATGCAGTTGCAATTAATCCGCCACCAACGGATAAAGGAAGAAGGCTGCGGATTAATTATGTAACACAAGTAGCCGTTAAGCCTCCGACAATCGTTGTATTCGTGAATGATCCAGAATTAATGCATTTCTCATATGAGCGCTACTTGGAGAACAAGATCCGTGCTGCTTTTAATTTTGAAGGTACACCGATTAGAATATTTACTCGGCGCAAGTCTGATGAGAGTTAGGAGAGAATCAATGTGGTTTGGTCAATCACAGCTATAATCGTCAGCTATCTTCTGGGATCGGTAAGCTTTAGCTTTTTATTTGGTAAGCTGATGAAGGGTATTGATATTCGGGATCATGGAAGTGGAAATGCAGGTGCCACGAATACGCTGAGAACACTTGGCAAAGGGCCGGCCATTCTTGTACTGGCCCTGGATATTGCTAAGGGCGTTGCTGCGGTATGGATCGGCAAATGGCTGGGAGGCGATTCGGCCTGGGTGCCAGCACTTTGCGGTATTAGTGCCATTATAGGTCATAACTGGCCGGTATTCTTCCGATTTCGTGGTGGAAAGGGGATCGCGACAGCCATTGGTGTATTAGCGACTCTCTGCTTTTTGCCTGCATTGTATGCAGGGATTATTGCGATTCTATCGATTTTCATTACAAGATATGTATCGCTCGGTTCTTTAATCTTCGTCTTTTTGACGCCATTATTTTTACTTATTCTTCTATATCCTTGGCCCCTATTCTGGTCAAGCTTCATTATTTGTATCTTTGCATTTTGGAGACATCGTACAAATATTACGAAGTTGATTCAGGGTAAGGAGAACAAGTTAGGATCCAGTTCATCGAAGGGAGGAAACCGGGTTGTCTAAAAAAGTAACGCTATTGGTAGCTGGAAGCTGGGGAACCGCACTTGCAAGTGTGCTCGCTGATAATGGACATGATGTATATGTGTGGACGAGAAGTGAACAGCAGGCGGCAGAAATCAATCTGCAGCACACAAACAGTCGTTACCTGCCCGGCGTCACCCTGTCAGATCGTATTGTAGCCTCCAGTGATATGGAAGAAGCAGTAAAGGGCACGAGCGCTATAATTATCGTGGCTCCTTCTTCTGCGATGCGAGCGGTAGTTCTGCAGTTGAAACCGTACTATACGAAGGGTACCCTCATTATTCATGCAACCAAGGGATTTGAGCTTCCCAGCTTGAAAAGGATGTCCACCGTGATTGCGGAAGATTTGGACTGCGCTGAGGGCGATATTGTCGTCTTGTCAGGGCCGAGTCATGCCGAAGAAGTAGTGAAGCGCAATCCTACGACGATTGTTGTGGCAGCATTAAACGATGACAAGGCAAACTACGCAAGAGATCTGTTTATGAATGTTAACTTCAGAGTCTATACCAATCGGGATCAAGTAGGTGTTGAACTGGCTGGGGCACTCAAGAACATCATTGCTCTCGGTGCAGGAATGTCGGATGGTCTCGGATTTGGAGATAATGCCAAGGCCGCGATTATAACGAGAGGACTTGCCGAGATTTCGAGAGTAGGCGTCCAGATGGGAGCGAATCCGCTCACCTTCTCTGGCCTTGCGGGTGTTGGGGATCTTGTCGTGACAGCGACGAGTAAACATAGCCGGAACTGGCGGGCTGGATACGCGCTTGGTCAGGGCAAACCACTGAATGAAGTACTTGAAGCAATGGGGATGGTGGTGGAGGGAATCCGTACAACGGAGGCCGCACACGCCATATCGATCAAATACAATGTACAGATGCCGATTGCTGACCAGCTCTATCAAGTGTTGTTCACAGGCAAGGACAGTCGTACGGCAGTAGAAGCACTTATGGGTCGCGATCCCAAGACGGAGATGGAAGTTATGAAGCTTGAGACCTGGGAGCAATGGCATAAATAACAGATTTAAGCTCGTTCGTTCTTTTCGTAGGCTGGAGCCCTAGAATTGTGGAGTCCATCACCTTTCCCTAAGACAGCTCATATGATATTGTGAGTTTTTGTCTTGAGGAGGGGAATAAATGGGAGATTTTTCTAAGGATGCTTTGGATGCGATTAACAAGAAGACCGGTAAGAAAATATCCGAAGGGGCCGTCAAAAAATTGGCCAATACGGTTAAGCCTTCTACAATGCAAAATGAAGCACAGCTGCGGACACTAATTAAACAGGTCTCTGCAATGGCCAATATACCGGTCAGTGAAGAAACAATTAAAGAAATCGTAAATGCTGTTAAAAAGAGCGGTATGAATCCAAGTAACATGGAAGCAATCATGAAAATGATGATGAAAAAGAAATAAGGTTTGATCTAGAACAAAGAGCGAGGCAGCAGCCTGTGATCTTTGTTCTTTTTTTCTTTTATTTGGAAGTTCAGGTCTGCTTTTCGTGATATAATAGGTCGTGTTTATGGACAAACGTACCTAAAATAATGTTGCAGCGAAAGGGAGCAAATCATGAGTGCAATGGATAAAATGTGGCTGTCCATTATCGCAATTTTGATTATGGGAGTGTCTGTTTTTCTCATTACTTTTGCCAGAGCCAAAACTAAGGGTATAATAAAAGGGATTTTATCCGTCATTGCTTTTATTATCATGTTAGTTGGTTTCTTCAGCGGCGTAGTGTCAATCATGTAGCAGCTATGAGTTAGTTTTTGATTGATCCCTGCTATAACATATAAGCGGCAAGCTTACTGAAGCATCAAGATTTGTACTTAAAGGATAAAAGGGAAGGTGAGCCGATTGGCAGGGCTATTTTCACCAAATGAATGGAGTCATGATGAGGTGCTGGATCGATCTTTGAAATTGTTAATCAACATGTGGAATACAAATGACTATCTCTGGTTATTGGGAGGAAGCAGCAGTTTAATGCTCCAGGGCGTTGAGCTCTCTAAACCACCGAATGACATTGATATTTATGCTGAGCTTCGGGTTGCCAAATTACTGCATAGACTCGCTCGGGACAAGCAAATAGATGAACAGGTTTTGGACCGCAGCGGCACCTATACTTCCCTGCTAAGCCATTACCGCATTGAGGATATCGCAGTTGAGCTGTCCGGCGGGTTTGAGATATGTACTGAGGGGTCGTTTTATCGCACAGAAGTTGAACTGTTAAGCTCCTATGCTGTACCTTACAGTGTCCAGGGAGCGGCGATGGTTAAGCTAACTCCGCTCAGTCATGAGCTGCTATTCAATGTATTACGCCAAAGAGAGGATCGTTATATTCCCATCGCCGCAAAAATGAGCAAGAGCTTGGAGCAGCACATGCCCCTCATTCAAGAGCTCATCGGAAGGAATGTATGGTCCGATCAAGATGTAAGAAGGGTAGAGGAGCTGCTGAATACTAGAATTTAAACGATGGATCCAGTAGGAAACTGCTCAGGAAGGAAGTTAATGATGAATGTGAAGGTAACGTTTTTGCCGGCGCGCAAGGAAATTACAGTCAAGCAGGGCACAACGTTGCTTCAAGCTGGGCGAAGTGCAGGAGTCCATATTCCTACCCGCTGCGGGGGGAAGGCGGGCTGCCTGATGTGCAAGGTAAAGGTCCAAGAGCAGGAACGCAAGAACCTGAGTGATCCGAGTACGGCTGAAATAAACAAACTGGGAACTTGGCTGAATGATGGAACCCGGCTTGCTTGTCAGGCGGTGATCCGTGATTCAGTTGTCGTAGAGCTTCCAGAGGACAAATTAAAGGCCGCCATCCGCAAGCAGCTTGAGAAACAGCAGGCTGAACGTGATGAATTGTGGTGATTTTAGATATTGATTCAGAATAGGAAGGACTTGCGATGTCACATAATCAAGAACGATTCGGTATGGGGAAGCTTCGGTTTGTTGTGCTCGGCGTATTTCTTCTGGCCCTGGTCATGTTGACAGGCTGTATGTATCCGGGGACAAGCAGTGAATCAGAGGCTGTAATTGTGAACTATGATGACAGTGTTAATAGAATTCAGAATGCGATTGACTCCTTCCAGTCAGACCAGCATATTTTGCCTATGATTACGGCTGGTAACGAGACGCCAAGATACGAAAAGTTTCGAATTGATCTGAACAAGCTGGAGCAGCAGGGATATCTGGATGATATACCGAATACTGCATTCGAAAAAGGCGGCAGCGTATATTATCTGCTTCAGAATGAAGAGACAGACCCGGTTGTGAAGGTAATGGAGCTTACGACGGTGCAGCGTGTAAACGATGTTCATCGTTCCGTTCAGACATACAGATCTACACATAATGAGTGGCCTGTGTCAGAGGAGGTTTCCCCGGGTGTATTTCGGGTGGATCTGGACAAGCTGCAGAGCGGTGCCAATCAGTTGCAGGAGTTAAAGAGTGTATACTCCGGAGAAGTTCTTCCGTATCTGCTTGATGATCAAGGAAATGTATATGCCGATTATGCAATAGATATTATGCAGGTGATTGAGCGGGAGAAGCTTACCCCTTCTCAAACTGAGGATCTTAGAGAGATACTTACAGAGCGATCGCATCATGTACCAGTCAAATCATTGCCTTATCATTGGGATGGCACAGCCCCTATTGCAGTACTAGAATAAATATATCCGAAGCCGCCAGATTGGCGGTTTTTTTTGTGCGTAGAGATGGAAGCGCCTTGCGCCCTTGAGAGAGTGCCTCTTTAAGTGAATTACTAGCCTCGAGCCACCTACAAAAAAACTTCAGTGGAATTTTTAGATCCCGAACGACTTTTGCGAAGCAACCGGAGGGAGGGAGGTAAAAATGGAACGTCTGAGAGGAACTAAAAATGGAACGTCGCGAGGAGCTAAAGAAGGAATGCGTTTAGTCCTTTAAGCGAACTACCATCCTCGAGCTACCTAGAAAAAACTTCAGTGGAATTTTTAGATCCTGAACGACTTTTGCGAAGCAACCGGAGGGAGGGAGGTAAAAATGGAACGTCTGACAAGGAGCAATAAACGGAACGTCAGCGAGTAGCTAAAGAAGGAACGTCTTGAGCTTTCAAGCGAATGACCAACCTCGAGCCACCTACAAAAAAACTTCAGTGGAATTTTTAGATCCCGAACGACTTTTGCGAAGCAACCGGAGGGAGGGAGATAAAAATGGAACGTCTGAGAGAGAGTTAAAAATGGAACGTCAGCGAGTAGCTAAAGAAGGAACGCCTTGAGCTTTCAAGTGAATTACCAGCCTCGAGCCACCAACAAAAAAACTTCAGTGGAATTTTTAGATCCCGAACGACTTTTGCGAAGCAACCGGAGAGAGGGAGATAAAAATGGAGCGTTTGAGAGGGAGATAAAAATGGAACGCCTAGATGAACGTTCTAAAAAGCGCCTGCGGTTCATATATTGAGTGTGGATGGACTGCAGAGGGTGACGTCTATCATCAAAGAAATCAGGTCTGGTGATAGAAATTTTAGAAAAGGCGTCATACCGCAGTGGTCATGTACATACTATGATACTAGTCCAAAAGCATGTACGAGTTACGCCGCTCATCTTCTCTCTTTGATCAGAATGTGATTGTCGGCGGCGGACGACTTCCGGGCAATTTTTATAAGCTGTTCTACCGCTTACAGGGTTTAACGTCTGATTGAAAACGAAGCGGATGCTCTTTAGCATTTTTCCTTCGGAGTATTTTTAGGAGGGGATTTCACTTGGAAAAAGTAGACATTTTCAAAGACATTGCCGAACGCACTGGCGGGGACATTTATCTTGGTGTTGTCGGCGCAGTTCGCACAGGAAAATCCACATTCATTAAACGCTTCATGGAAACGATCGTACTGCCAAACATTACAAGCGATTCCGATCGTGTCCGTGCAGTAGACGAATTGCCGCAGAGCGCTGCGGGTAAGACCATCATGACAACAGAGCCGAAGTTTGTGCCTAATACGGCAGTGCAGATCAAAGTGGCCGACGGCCTGGATGTTAATGTGAGACTGGTAGACTGTGTAGGATATGCGGTAGAAGGAGCGAAAGGCTACGAGGATGAGAATGGACCGCGGATGATATCGACGCCTTGGTTCGAAGAGCCGATTCCTTTTCAGGAAGCAGCCGAAATTGGCACACGCAAGGTAATTCAAGAGCATTCCACGCTCGGCGTTGTCGTAACGACAGATGGAACCATTGCCGAGATTCCGCGGGAGTCCTATGTGGAGTCCGAAGAGCGAGTCATCGCTGAGCTCAAAGAGGTCGGTAAGCCATTTGTTCTGATCATCAACTCCATCAAGCCAAAAAGTGAAGAAGCACAGCAGCTTCGTGCCGAGCTAGCAGAGAAATATGATATCCCGGTAATGACTGTAAGTGCAGCGACCATGACCGAAGATGATGTAACCGGCGTACTGAGAGAAGTACTCTATGAGTTCCCGGTTCATGAAGTGAACGTCAACTTGCCGAGCTGGGTCATGGTGTTGAATGAAAATCACTGGCTGCGTTCGAATTATGAAAATTCCGTGCGCGATACAGTCAAAGACATTCGCCGGTTGAGAGATGTCGATCGTGTGGTGTCCCAGTTCATGGAATATGAATTCATTGACCGCGCTGGACTGAGCGGAATGAATATGGGGCAGGGTGTTGCAGAGATTGATCTCTACGCACCCGATGAATTGTATGATCAGATTCTGTATGAAGTGGTGGGCATTGAGATTCGAGGCAAAGACCATCTGTTACAGCTCATGCAGGACTTTGCTCATGCGAAAAAAGAATATGATCGCTTTGCCGAAGCGCTCGAGATGGTGAAAACGACAGGCTACGGCATCGCTGCACCTTCACTGGCTGAAATGGCGCTTGATGAGCCGGAGCTGATCCGTCAGGGAACCAGATTTGGTGTGAGACTGAAAGCGACAGCACCTTCGATTCATATGATTCGCGTGGATGTCGAGTCTGAGTTCGCGCCGATTATAGGCACAGAGAAGCAGAGTGAGGAGCTTGTACGATACCTCATGCAGGACTTTGAGAATGATCCGATCAAGGTATGGGATTCAGATATGTTTGGCCGTTCGCTTCACTCTATCGTGCGTGAGGGCATTCAAGGCAAGATTGCCATGATGCCGGATAATGCAAGATACAAGCTGCAGGAAACACTCGGACGCATTATTAACGAAGGCTCTGGCGGTCTGATCGCCATCATACTGTAAATCTCCAGCATAGTTACTAAAATAACCGAAAGGAAGTATCCTTTTCGGTTATTTTGCTTGTCCATAAACGGTGAAAAGGTCGATTAGCTCATAAAACGACGAAGAATCTATCAATTTTAACTATATATAGCGCTGAATTCACTTGAAATTGTATTCTGACTGTATTACTATAAAGTTTGTCCGTTCAAGAGAAATATAGTCCTGTGACTAGATGTTTACCCCTCTTTGCAGCGGATGTAATGAGCCGGGCATATGAACCTATTAGTATAAAAATAGCCTAGCCACGTATATTTTGCGGTAAAACGGAAACACAGTATAACACTTAAGATATTTCAGGAGGTGAATACACTTGAATAAATCTGATCTGATTGCACAAGTTACAGAGGCAACTGAATTGTCGAAGAAGGATGTTACGAAAGCAGTGGATGCTGTATTCGAAGCGATTTCCGAAGCTCTGCAAAATGGAGATAAAGTACAACTCGTTGGTTTCGGTAACTTTGAAGTACGCGAGCGTTCTGCACGTAAAGGACGTAATCCGCAGACAGGTGAGGAAATCGAAATTCCTGCGAGCAAAATTCCTGCTTTCAAACCAGGTAAAGCGCTCAAAGATGGAATCAAATAAGATTTCTACATACGAGCAGGTAACCAAAAAGACCGTGAATACGTTCACGGCTTTTTTCATTTAATTGAAAAGGGGCAGTGAGCATGGAAATTCCATTAGGCGGCGATTATATCGTGATTAAGGCAAAAGAGAACGGTGTGCACGTCATTGGACTGACCCGAGGACATGATACAAGATTTCATCACACCGAGAAGCTCGATAAAGGTGAAGTCATGATCGCCCAATTCACAGATCATACTTCAGCAATCAAAGTGCGGGGCAAAGCAGAAGTGATGACCAAGCATGGGAAGATCGAAACAGATCAATAACCGCTTATTTTTACGCGACTTCAAATTGCAGGCATAGCCTGCTTTTTTTCTTTGTACAATGAGGTATGGGCCTTGTCTTACGGGCTCACAATAGGAAATGGGAGGCGAATTTTTTGAAGAAGAAAAAAGTCATTCTCATAGTCCTTTCCATCTCATTAAGTACACTCATGCTGCTGGCCACTTTTGTTTCCATTCAAAAAGACTCCTTTCTTCAGGACTCCCGCGAGGTTCTGCAGAACAGGAATCCGATTAGACTGGAGGATCATAATTTGGTCGATTACTTGCATGAATTGAAGCTTACGGCACAGATCAGCAAAGTGAAGTGGAACAGCGGTGTTCTAACCCTTGATTTGAGAGCGGGAGATGAATCAAGTGATCCATCGGATATATATGAAGATATAGCGACTGTCGCGTCCTTTTCCTTTGAGGAGACCGTTAATGTGCAGCAGCTGATGCTGCGGGTTATGGCTGAGGATGAATGGATGGGAAGCCGTCACTTGCTGTTATCGGCAGATATTAGGCGGAGGGAGTGGAGTCTTGAAGCGCTGCAATTGCTCGAAACCTGGAAGAGCGCTAAGCTCCCTGAGGAGCTTAAAATATGGTTTCATATGTCAGAAACGAATTTATGGCGCAGACAGTTCATTTTACGTTGAAAAGGGTTAATGATGCTTGTGCGATCATTTCGATCGTATGCTATAATAGATAAGATTGTGAATATATTCTATTTGAAACAATTTCATATTACCTTTATGGAGTTATGAAATTGATTCGTTACTTATTTAATGGCTCGGAGGATCAGGATGACTACATACCGCGTACCTAATCTTGCAAAAAAATATACAAACTATGATATGATTCAGCGGCATACGGAAATTCCGAATTTTCCTGATGGCCGTGTACGGCTGCTTGAGTTTTTTTTGAATCGTGGACCGGTTTGGTCAGCGGAGCATAGTGAGTTATATTCCCTCGTTACTGCGCTTGTACAAATGGGACTCGATACACATGAGATGATCGATGTTCATGAGGAAGATCTGAAGGAGCAGGAGATGCGATCTCGACAGCTAAAAGTGCTTGGCGGAGATTATTTCAGCGCGAGGTTCTATCAACTGCTGGCTGCAGCAGGTCAAATCTCCATTGTTGCGTCACTTAGTGAAGGAATCTGTATCGTCAACGAACGGAAAATGAATCTGTACAATCGCATGAGACGACAGCTGGTTACAGCTGAGGAATACGTTAACGAATCCGTGCAGCTGAAGAAGCAGCTGTTTCTTTCGTTTCAGAGCATGATTTCCCCAGGAGAAGTCTCGTTGTTCGATCGACTGCTCAGCGCATTTAGTTTATTTGATATGCTTATTGAGGAAATCGAACATGTGAGAGATATGGAGCGCTCTCGTTATCGTCTTGCCTATTATCAGATTCTAAGCCATACGGATTCGAGTGTTAAGGAAGCCCTCAACAGGAATGAGCTTGAGCCTAATGAGTGGATTCAGCTTACACTTAAGCACAGAACACAGGAATTTTTAACGGACAAGCTTCGTCATTCGGTGAATGATACTGAACGATTTATTGAGAATGAAGTAAGCGATCAGGTGGTTGTACAGGAGATCATGAAGATGATGGAATCGTACCGTACATACAGAGCACCTGGCAAAGTTGTTTGATAAGTGAATAAAAGGTGGTTCGAACATGCAGCATGAAGGGGAGAATCCGAAGGAGCAGCACGTTCATTCGGTGTTTCAAAGCATTGCTAGTAAATACGATTTTATGAACGATACGCTCAGCTTCAGGCGTCACAAGGCTTGGCGAAAGTTCACAATGAAGAAGATGAATGTGCAGCGTGGGCAAACGGCACTGGATGTATGCTGCGGGACCTGCGACTGGACGATCAGCCTTGCAGAAGCAAGTGAAACAGGTCACATCAATGGACTGGATTTCAGCAGCAATATGCTTGCAGTCGGACAGGAGAAGGTGGCACAGCAGGGCCGAGATCAGCAAATTACGCTTGTTCAAGGGAATGCCATGCAGCTTCCTTATGAAGATCATTCTTTTGATTATGTAACCATCGGCTTTGGTCTCCGCAATGTCCCGGATCTAAGACAAGTGCTGTTAGAGATGCAGCGGGTCGTCAAGCCGGGCGGAATGGTCGTATGTCTGGAGCTGTCAAAGCCGACCTGGCAGCCATTCAAGGGGATTTATTATTTTTATTTTAGACGTATACTTCCTGTTATGGGCAAGCTTCTTGCTAAACGCTACGAACAGTACAAATGGCTGCCTGACTCTCTAGCGATGTTTCCTGGAAGAGAAGAGCTTGAACAAATCTTCAGAGAAACGGGACTCAAGGATGTGAGGTCCTATCCGCTGACCGGCGGAATCGCAGCATTACATATTGGGAGCAAGGAGAGTCAGCATGTTTAAAAAGATCGCTATTTTTCTGGAAATGATTAAAATAGAGCATACCTTGTTTGCTCTGCCATTTGCGTTTATGGGAGCCATTCTTGGCTCTACTGAAATCAATGGAAGGCTGCCATTCTGGGCAGAGATTGGGTGGATTCTGCTCGCCATGGTGGGAGCCCGAAGTGCAGCCTTCGGTTTAAACCGAATGATTGACCGGGTTATCGATGGCAAAAATCCACGTACAGCCGGAAGAGCCATACCTGCAGGACTGCTCAAGATAAGTGAAGTTGTTATTTTTGTAATCATATCGTTTATTCTGTTATTCTGGGCCGCATCACAGCTCAATCCCTTATCGGTGAAGCTGCTGCCGATCGCGGTGTTTATGCTCGTTATTTACTCTTATACCAAACGGTTTACATGGCTGTGCCATGTTGTTCTCGGTTTGACGATTGGTCTAGCCCCGCTCGGCGGGTGGGTTGCAGTGACCGGGGAAATAAATCTTACTGCGATGGTGCTGTATCTCGCTGCCGCTTTTTGGACGGCAGGCTTTGATATTATATATGCTTGTCAGGATATCGATTTTGACCAGAAGGAAGGCGTGTATTCCATCCCTTCCCGATTTGGAACCCAAGGTGCACTGAATATCGCAAAATATTTTCATATCATAACGGCGATCGGATTTATTGCCTTATTCTTCATGACGGATTTGAGCTGGATATATGCAATAGGTATACTAATATCATGCGGACTTCTTATATATGAGCATATGATTGTGTCACCAAACGATATGAGCCGGGTACAGACCGCATTCTTTACGCTGAACAGCTGGGTCAGCATGGTCATTCTATTGTTTACTCTGATCGATGCGGTGGTGATCTAACCTATGAATAGATTAAAAAGACTCGCAGTCGGCATAACAGGCGCGAGTGGCAGTATATACGGAGTCAGGTTGATTGAGACATTGCTTGATCAGGAATACGAGATACATCTTGTCGTTTCGAATGCAGGCTGGCGTGTGTTAAAAGAAGAACTAGGCTGGAATGTTTCGGACCGGGAAGGGATTTTGAACGAGAAGTTCGGGAACCGTCCCGGTTCTCTTATATATCACCCTGTTAGCGATATAGGAGCTTCCATTGCGAGCGGGTCCTTCTTAATGGATGGAATGATTATTATGCCGTGTTCGATGGGGACGTTGTCAGCGATCGCGCACGGAGCCTCGGATAACCTGATGGCTAGGGCGGCTGATGTCATGATGAAGGAAGGACGTCCACTCGTACTGGTGCCCCGGGAAACACCGCTTCATGCGATTCACCTGGAAAATATGCTGAAGCTGAGCCGGCTTGGTGTCAAAATGATTCCAGCGATGCCGGCATTCTATTATCATCCTAAAACGATGGATGACCTTATCCATTTCTTGGTGGGTAAAGTACTGGATGTTCTTCACATCGAGCATAACTTGTTTAAGAGATGGGGGGAGGAGAATTGAAGGAATTACATCAAGTAACCACCATCGGAAAAATAAGCTATACCAATGCATGGCCCATGTATCATTACTTCGAGCCGGCTGCCCTTATGAATCCGGCAGAGCTGATTACAGAGGTGCCGGCCAGGTTGAATGAACGTATTCATGAAGGAACGCTGGACTTAAGCGCGATGTCGTCCTTTGCATACGGCATGGCATCTGATCGATTACTTCTGTTACCGGATATTTCAGTGAGCAGCCGCGGAGAAGTAAAATCCATCTTGCTATTCAGCAAGGAGCCCATCGAATCTATCGTAAACCGTACGATTGCTCTGACCAATACTTCAGCAACCTCAGTAAATTTGCTCAAAGTGATTATGACGAAGTTCTATGAGGGTAATCCTGATTATATTACGATGGAGCCTGAGCTTGAGCGTATGATGGAAAATGCAGATGCGGCTCTGCTTATTGGAGATCACGCTATCAAAGCGTCCTGGGCAGACCATCCTTATCATGTTTACGATCTTGGTGAGTTATGGTATCGGTATACCGGGCACCAGATGACTTATGCCGTGTGGGCAGTAAATCGAAGCTTCGCGGACAATAATGCAGACACTGTCAAAGAGATAGCTGAGGCGTTTTATAACAGCAAGACAGCGAGCCTGCGGGATCTTGCACCCGTTGTTAGGCATGCAGTACAGCACATTGGCGGTTCTGAAGCCTATTGGTATGCGTATTTTAGAAATTTGGTTTACGATTTTGGCGAAAATGAGTTGCGAGGGCTGCAGCTGTATTTCCGTTATGCACATGAGCTTGGTCTCATGGAGCATGAGGTCCAGGTGGATCTCTGGAATGAGAATAAGCTGATACGGGTGACGGAATGAAACTACTTGATATTTTGACTGCACTAAAGAAGGATATAAGTTATATAGAGAAAGAGTTATACCGCGGTGTAGAAACGAGTGAGCCTCTGCTTGCGGAAACTTCGCTTCATTTGCTTAAGGCAGGCGGCAAACGGCTCAGACCGGTCTTTGTCCTGCTTGGGGGAAAGTTCGGGAACTATGACATTGAGGTATTGAAGCACGTGGCAGTTCCGCTTGAACTGATCCATTCCTCGTCGCTTGTTCATGATGATGTAATCGACAATGCAGAAACAAGACGAGGGCAGCTTACCGTCAAATCGAAATGGGACAATCGTATCGCGATGTATACGGGTGACTACATCTATGCACGTGCCATGTCAATTATAGCGGAGCTGCCTAATCCGCTGATCCATCAGACGATGGCGAAGGCGATGGTGCAAATGACGATCGGCGAGATGGAACAGATCAGGGACTTCTTTAACACCGATCAAAATGTGCGTAACTATTTGCTGCGGATACGCCGCAAAACAGCACTCCTCATCGCAATCAGCTGTCAGCTTGGGGCTGTGGCGGCCGGTGCGGATAAAGAGGTGTGCAGAAGACTCTACAGCTATGGCTATAATGTAGGCATGGCCTTTCAGATTCAGGATGATTTGCTTGATCTAAGAGGCACAGAGAAGCAGCTCGGCAAGCCGCCTGGAAGTGACATGCTTCAAGGCAATATTACGATACCCGTTATTTTCGCATTGCAGGAAGAGCGTATTCGGGAGGATCTGCTCCAGCTTATTCACCGGATTCATGAAGATGGAGACAAGGGGTCCGTGCAAGCTGCAGTAGGCATGATTCGTGAAAGCGATGGAATGGCTAAAGCAGAGGCACTGGCTGACCGATATATGAATAAAGCTCTTGATGCGCTGGAAGGACTTCCTGACATTAAGACGAAGAAAAATCTACGGGATATCGCTCATTTTGTTGTAAAACGTTCATATTAACCTGGCAGGAACATCAAGAAAGCAAGTCGAAAGTCATTATGCAGCTAGCTGGGGCGTGTCTTAAAAATCACTGGAGTGAAATCTGTTTTAGAGTTTAAGACACGCCCTGATTCTTAAACAAAGCCTGGAGGGAATAGACGATGGAGCGTACTTTTTTAATGGTGAAACCAGATGGGGTTCAGCGTGGATTGATTGGGCGCATTATTAGCCGGTTTGAGGACAAGGGGTTTAAGCTGGTGGCAGGCAAGTTTGTACAGGTCACAGATGAACAAGCTAAACGTCACTACGCCGAGCATGATGGCAAACCTTTCTTTGATGACTTGGTGTCCTTCATTACTTCCGGACCTGTATTTGCGATGGTATGGGAAGGCGAAGACATCATCACTCTATCACGGATGCTCATCGGCAAGACGAATGTGAAAGAAGCGCTTCCTGGGACGATTCGGGGGGATTTTGCGGCGATCACACCACATAATTTGATTCATGGCTCTGATTCACCAGAGAGTGCGGCCAGAGAACTCCGTAACTTCTTTGCAGAAGAAGAACTTGTAGCTTATGACAAAACGATTGCTGTCTGGACTTAAAATGTGCGGTTCTTTTCCTAAGAAAGAAGGTTTCAGGTGTCCAATCTAGAGATTGAAACTACGCAATCCGATTACTTGCTATTTATTCGTAATGTAAAACAGGCCACGGGTATTGATCTTTCGCAATATAAAGAAGCTCAAATGAAACGAAGACTTACGACGCTTCGTAACAAGCACGGGCATGAGAGCTTTGCATCCTTTTTTGAAGAAATGACCCGCAACAAAGCTTTATTTCTTGAATTTCTGGATCGGATGACCATCAATGTCTCTGAATTTTGGCGTAACCGGAACAGATGGGAAGTGCTTAAAGATCGCATTCTGCCTAGTCTGACCCGGGATCACCAGAAGCTCAAGATCTGGAGTGCCGCCTGTTCTACTGGGGAAGAGCCTTACACATTGGCTATGATTGTGGATATGTTAGGCTTGTTAAACCAGACGGAATTGCGTGCTACCGATATTGATGAAGGTGCTCTGGCCAGAGCCAGTAAGGGTACATATCTGGAGCGTTCACTGAGAGAGGTACCTGAGTCCGTGTGCAGACGTTATTTTACCGAGGATGGGCTTCAGTATCATATTGATCCTAAGCTGAAACAGGCGGTGCGCTTTAGCAAGCAGAACTTGCTGTCTGATCCATTCGAAGAAGGCTTTGATCTCATTGTTTGCCGAAATGTAATGATATATTTTACGGAAGAGGCCAAGCATTTACTGTATCAAAAGTTCGCCAAAGCGCTTAGACCTGGCGGGGTATTGTTCGTGGGAAGCACAGAGCAGATTTTTTCTCCCGCTCAATATAATCTGGTTTCGGTGGACACCTTTTTTTACCAAAAGTCTGTATAAGTATAGTTCGAGTATGAATTGACCTATACTGGAACTATCTGTGTGAAGACTTTTTGGGGGTAATGAAATGGATAAAAGAACGGTAATCGCTGCATATAGACAAGGACTTATCAATATCCGGGAATGTGCCCAGATTATCGGGCTGGACACGACTCAAATGGAGCGAATGCTTGGTGAGATCAAGCCTCAGTCAGACGCTGATCGACATGAGCTGTCATGGCGGGCCGGACTATCTGCTGGCAAGTAATGAAACCTATACGGAAACGCCTGTCCTATGGTGAGGATAGGCGTTTCTTTGTTTCGCCAATCGCATAACTGGAGTGAGGCGAAATCAGATCCATTCTTGTCAAACATAACATGCTATACTATAATGATCAAAGATTAAACATTTTAGCAGTTTAAAGCTTAACAGTATAAAGGGGGAACGTATTATGAGTCTTCGTTATTTAACCGCAGGGGAAACGCACGGACCCCAATTGACAGCAATCGTAGAGGGACTTCCAAGTAATATGAAAGTGGATTTTGAGGAGCTGAATTTTCAGCTGCATCGCCGCCAGAAGGGATATGGACGCGGGCGTCGGATGCAAATTGAGAAAGATACAGCTGAATTTGTTGGCGGTATTCGCCATGGATATACAACAGGAGCCCCGGTAGCTCTAGTCGTGGAGAACAAGGACTGGACGCACTGGCGCAACATTATGAATATTGAACCGATTGAAGGTACAGATGAAGAGAAGCGCAGAGTGCATCGTCCAAGACCAGGACATGCTGATCTGAATGGCGGACTTAAATACAATCTGAAGGATCTCAGAAATGTGCTTGAGCGTTCCAGTGCTCGGGAAACGACGGTAAGAGTAGCGGTTGGAGCCATTGCACGTCAGCTTCTGGCAGAGTTCGGCATACAGATTGCGGGCCGTGTGCTGCGAATCGGTGAGATTGAAGCTCCGTATGAGGAACTGCCGATTGAAGAGCTGCGCAGCCGCACAGAAGCTTCCTCGGTCCGTGTAACGGATCCTGAAACAGAGAAGAAGATGGAAGCTTACATTGATCAGATCAAGAAAGATGGGGACTCGATTGGCGGCATTGTAGAATGTGTCGTGGAAGGTGTTCCTGTCGGGCTTGGAAGCTATGTACAGTATGATCGTAAGCTTGATGGACGTATTGCTCAGGCTGTCATGTCGATTAATGCCTTCAAAGGTGTCGAGATCGGTATTGGATTTGAAGCGGGTACGATTCCGGGATCACAGGTTCATGATGAAATCCTGTACAGTGAGGATAAGGGATACCATCGTGCATCCAATCGCCTGGGCGGATTTGAAGGCGGTGTGACGAACGGCATGCCTGTCGTTGTACGCGGTGTAATGAAGCCGATTCCTACGTTATACAAACCACTGCAAAGTGTAGATATTGATACAAAAGAGCCGTTTACAGCTCAAGTGGAACGTTCAGATGCTTGCGCAGTTCCTGCTGCCAGTGTAGTCATGGAGCATGTGGTTGCCTGGGAGATCGCAAAGGCATTCCTGGAGAAATTCGGCGGCGATTCCATTGAGGAGATAAGAGCCAATCTGGAGAACTATAATGCCCAGTTGGAGCGTTACTAATCATGAAGACGCTGAATGTTGACCTGGGCGAACGTTCATACCCTATTTATATCGGCAGCGGGCTGCTTGCTAAGACAGGCAGCCATCTGGCTCAGCACGGAGTAAGCAGCAAGAGTCCGATCATGGTTATTACGGACGATCAAATCGCTCCGTATTATTTGCAAATTGTGAAGGACTCCTTGGAGCAAGCAGGCTACAAGGTTGTATCCGCCGTGGTTCAGAGTGGAGAGACGTCCAAGTCTCTCACCGTTTACACGGAAATGATGACCCTAGCGATTGAAGGAGGTCTTGATCGAAGCTCTGCTATTCTAGCCCTTGGCGGTGGAGTCGTCGGTGATTTGGCTGGCTTCGTTGCTGCTACTTATATGCGTGGGATTCGATTTGTGCAGATTCCGACAACAATCCTTGCTCATGACAGCAGCGTAGGGGGCAAAGTAGCGGTCAACCATCCGCTTGCCAAAAATATCATCGGAGCATTTCATCAACCCGAGTTTGTTCTGTATGATGTGGACACGCTGAAGACGCTGCCTCCACGGGAAGTTTCGGCAGGTCTTGCAGAAATGCTGAAGCACGGACTGATTCAAGACGAGGAGTTTGCCTACTGGTGTGAAGAGCATGCGAATAAGCTGCTCTCCTTAGATAAGGATTCACTCGTATATGGTTTGCTGCGCGGCTGTTCGATCAAGGCAGATATCGTATCCCAGGACGAAAGAGAAAATGGGATTCGGGCTACACTGAACCTGGGTCACACCATCGGTCATGCGATTGAAGCGATCGCAGGATATGGCAAATTTCTGCATGGTGAGGCCATCTCGATCGGAATGGTTGGTGCCGCACAGCTCGGCGTATTAAGAGGAGCCGATCCGGTGCTGTACACAACGACGAGGCGCATGCTCGAATCATTGAATTTGCCTACATCACTTCCGGCTGACATGAGTACAGATGATATTCTGGCAGCTATGATGCATGACAAAAAATTTAGAGAAGGCCTAATGGTCTTTATCATCCCGACCAAGATCGGTGAAGTTGTCGTTGCGAATGATGTTCGAGTACAGGACGTCAGGGATGTTATCGATGGGCTGAAAGAAAGAGGCGTAAACGCATGATGTACACAAGAGGTATACGAGGTGCAACAACGGTAACGAGCAACACGGAAGCAGAGATTATGAAGGAAACTTCCAAGCTGCTTCAAGAGATCGTAGAACGTAATCAGCTTGAGCCGGAAGCCATCTGCAGCGTATGGATTACACTTACTCAAGATCTTGATGCTGCCTTTCCGGCCAAGGCGATTCGTGAGCTGACTGGATGGGAGCTAGTGCCCTTAATGTGTTCCTTGGAGGTTCCGGTCAAAGGAGCACTGGAGAAGTGCATTCGCTTTATGATCCATGTGAATACAGAGAAATCACAAAAGGAAATTCAACATGTTTATTTAAACGGTGCGAAGGCACTGCGTCCTGATTTGGCCGCTTCCTCTGGAAGCTAAGGGCAAATCGAACCTTGCCAAAATGGATTAAACTATGTATAGTGAACTGTAGCAGAGATGAGAAGAGTTAAGACGTTTGATGAGTAGAGCAGAGCTTAGCCATTTTCAGAAGGCTGTGGCCGATAGTGCATTCGCATGACGGTAGCATGGCTGGTGAAATGGGAGAAGTCCTTGGCCTTTAAGCATAAGGCAAGGCTTTTGAAGAGTTGAGAAACAAAGAAGAATATGGATACCCTGATGATCTGTAAGTACAGGATTATTGAGCATATATTCTGGTACTGAACTTATGGGCAATCATTGTAGGGGAAGTATATTTTCTTTAGGTTTCTTATTGCCTACATACTCATATAATCGTTAATGAACCTCTACAGTCTCGTAGAGGTTTTTTTGCATACACGCATACTTCTTGAACTTCATCTTTCGCCCATCTTAAGCTCAAGGGAGTGTTTTAAGGATGTTGAATATCGAAGCACAAGAGGTACTTAGGCAAGCCAGGGAATATAATCTGATTCCTGTCGTTAAGCGAATTCTTGCTGATATGGAGACCCCCATCCGGTTATTCAGCCGGTTCGCAGAGCAGGAATACGCATTTTTGTTAGAGAGTGTAGAGGGCGGGAGCAACTGGGCGAGATATTCATTTATCGGCACCGATCCTTTTATTACAATCTCCGGTAAGAACGGAGTTATTACTGTAGAACACGACGGACGTAGACAACAAATGCAAGGCAAACCGATAGAAGAGCTAAAGGTGCTGCTCAGACAGTACCGCAGTCCTATGGTGGACGGATTACCGCCGTTTACGGGCGGAGCGATCGGGTTTTTCGGATATGACCTGCTGCAGTATTACGAGAAGCTGCCGAAGCACGCGGTTGATGATCTTCAGATGGATGATATTCAGTTTATGTTCTGTGATCAGGTCATCGTATTTGACCATGTGAAGCAGCAGCTACTGTTAATAGGCAACGTACATGTTGCACCAGGGGATCGCGATGAGGATATCCTGCGTAATTATCAGCTAGTGGATGAGAAGCTGGAGAAGCTCGCAAGGATCTTGGCAGATGAAGGACCGAAGGAGAATGCCAATCGTCATGCTATGCCAAGTGGAGTTGAACTCGGTGATGTGAAGTCCAACCTGACAAAAGATCAATTTATTTCCAATGTAGAACAGGCTAAGGAATATATCCGTGCAGGGGATATTTTTCAAGTGGTGCTGTCCCAGCGCTTCCATATTGAGACCGAGGTATCTCCGCTTCAGGTATACCGGGTGCTCAGAACACTGAATCCATCACCATATATGTATTATTTAAAGCTGGGTGAGGAAGTGATCGTAGGCACTTCGCCAGAAGCGCTTGTCAAGGTCGATGGAGGAAGGGTACAGACTAGGCCAATCGCTGGCACGAGACCGAGAGGAGAAACGGCTGCGGAAGATGAGCGTCTAGCACAAGACCTGCTTCAGGACGAGAAGGAACGTGCAGAGCACCTGATGCTCGTTGATCTCGGCCGTAATGATATCGGAAAGGTCAGTCAGTTTGGTACCGTAAAGTGCGACTCTTTTATGGAGATTGAGAAATACTCGCACGTCATGCACATGGTGACGAATGTATCTGGCACGATAAGGGAGGATAAGGATTTCTTTGATGCTTTTCTATCCTGTCTTCCGGCGGGTACCGTATCCGGTGCACCGAAGCTGAGAGCCATGCAGATCATTGCGGAGCTGGAGCGTGAAGCACGCGGTGCCTATGCCGGAGCGATCGGATACTTGGGCTTCAGCGGGAATATGGACTCCTGTATCACGATTCGCACGATTATATTCAAGGAAGGCAAGGCCTATGTTCAGGCAGGGGCTGGCATCGTCTGGGATTCGGTTCCCGAGATGGAATATGAAGAGACAGTAAACAAAGCGAAGGCACTCTTAACTGCAATCCGTTATGCTGAACAAATGTTTCCAAAAGCAGCTGTGCCCCTGAGCTACGCGAATCAAGATTATATTTATACACCTAATTGATAAGGAGGAGATCACGATGAGCACCATCATCACTGGAAATGCCGTTCAGCAAAGCCTCATGAACATCATGGAAGGCAGAGATCTGACGCAGATTGAAGCGAGGAATGTCATGAGCCATATTATGAGCGGAGAAGCGACTGCAGCACAAATCGGGGGACTGCTGACGGCTCTGCGCCTAAAAGGAGAAACGGTCGACGAAATCACCGGATTTGCAGAAGCGATGCGTGAATCCTGTGCCAGAGTACTCACAGAGCAGAACAATCTGCTGGATACCTGTGGAACTGGGGGATCAGGGATCAGCAAATTCAATATTTCAACGGCTTCCGCAATCATCGCCTCCTCTTTATCTGTGCGGGTTGCGAAGCATGGGAATCGTTCTGCAAGCGGAAGAGCGGGAAGTGCGGATGTGCTCGAAGCACTAGGAGTTAACATCCATCTGAATCAAGAGCAGGCGAGAGACTGCCTGGATGCGATCAATATTTGTTTTTTATTTGCTCAGGTATATCATCCTTCCATGAAGTACGCAGCTGCACCGCGAAAGGAATTGGGGGTAAGGACGATCTTTAATCTGCTTGGGCCACTTACCAATCCAGCTGGAGCAGACCGCCAAGTACTCGGAGTGTATGACGTAACCAGAACAGAAGCCATTGCAGAATCGCTTGGCAGACTTGGACTGAAACGGGCGCTCGTCGTTGCAAGCTATGACGGACTTGATGAGATCAGTATTTCAGACCGGACGAAGATATCGGAATTAAAGGATGGAGCTGTTCAAACCTACGATATTCATCCCGATGATTTGGGACTCAAGACGTATCCTTTGCAGCAGGTACTTGGAGGAACAGCTACCGAGAATGCAGACATTATTAAACGTGTGCTCTCCGGCGAACAGGGAGGATATCGGGATATCGTTCTAGCGAACGCAGGGGCTTCCATTTATGTAGCAGGACTTGCGGGAAGTATCGCAGAAGGGGTCCACTTGGCCAAAAATGCAATTGATTCCGGCAAAGCATCTGATAAATTGACACAGCTTATTCAGAAGACGGGAGAGTATGATTATGTATCTTGATCGCATTGTAGCAACGAAGAAGGAAGAGGTTGCAGCATTATCCAGCGTATTCGATATAAATGAAGCGGAAAAAAGAATCGCAGCACTACCTGCTGCAAGAGGCTTCGAAAGAGCATTGTCCAAGGAACATGTGAGAGGCATGGGGCTGATCGCTGAAGTAAAGAAAGCTTCTCCATCAAAGGGATTAATCCGAAGTAATTTTGATCCTGTCGACATCGCAAAAGCCTATGAGGCCGCAGGTGCAGATTGTATGTCGGTGCTGACGGATATCCATTACTTTCAAGGGAAGCCCGAATATTTGACAGCAATCCGTCAGCAGGTAAACGTTCCGCTGCTGCGCAAAGATTTTATAATTGATGAGAAACAAATTGCGGAAGCCCGGATCATAGGTGCAGATGCAGTTCTGCTGATTGCAAGCATACTGGATTCAGCTCAGCTGTCCAGATATATAAGCTATGCCCGGGATTTGGGTCTGGATGCACTTGTCGAAGTCCATGATAAGGAGGAGTTGCTAAGTGTTCTGGATATTGGCAGTGCCTCTCTAATCGGGATCAACAACCGAAATCTTCGCACTTTTGAAACTCGCCTTGAGACGACGGCTGAACTGGCAGAGCTTGTGCCTGAGCATGTCACCTTAATCAGCGAGAGCGGTATTCGCACACCGCAAGATGTGGAGTATGTGAAGCAGGCAGGTGCAAAAGGCATCCTTGTCGGCGAGCAGTTTATGCGCCAGGATAATGTGAGTCAGGCTGTTCTTGAGCTTATGGGTGCAGGGGAACAGGTGAGAAAATGACGGTACAGCAGGCTAAACCGCTTCTAAAAATATGTGGACTTCAGGACGTTGAAGTGCTAAAATCAATGAAGCACTTAACTGTCGATTTTATTGGTTTTGTATTCGCGAAGTCGAGGCGCCAAGTATCTGCGGAACATGCAGCACAGCTCTGTAACGTGCTGAATGAATGGGAAGCCGTACCTTCTCCCAGATCAGCAGGGGTTTTTGTTAATCCTGACTGGGAAGAGCTTACAGCAATACTAGATCAAGCTCCGCTAGACGTGATTCAGCTGCATGGACAGGAATCCCCGGATTTTTGTCAGAAGGTCAGAGAAGTGCTTGGGGTACAGGTGTTTAAAGCTTTCTCCATTCACGAGAATCAGACTCCAGGCATGAGTGCCCATGATCAGCTGAACCCGTATAAAGGTAAAGTAGATGCCATTCTGCTCGATACTTACGATGGAGTATATGGCGGAGGATCCGGTAAGACCTTTGCTTGGGAGAAGAGCCTGCCCTATCAGCAGTGGGCTGATCGTACGGGAATTCCGCTGTTTGTAGCCGGCGGACTTGATGCGGAGAACGTAACCGGGCTTGTGCGTCGTTATGCTCCGGACGGAGTAGATGTTTCAAGCGGCGTTGAGACAGATGGACATAAAGACATCGTTAAAATGACAGCTTTTGTGGAGAGGGTGAAGAAGGCATGACGCAATTACCGGATGAATATGGTCGTTTTGGTCCTTTTGGAGGGCGGTATGTGCCGGAAACGTTAATGAATGCCCTGATCGAATTAGAGCAGGAGTATAAGCGTTTTTCAGAGGATCCTGAGTTTAATGAGGAATTGAACTATTTGCTGAAGCAGTATTCGGGCAGGGAGACTCCTCTTTATTATGCAGAACATTTAACCCAGCAGCTTGGCGGGGCCAAAATATATTTGAAGCGTGAGGATCTAAACCATACCGGCGCTCATAAAATTAACAATGCACTGGGGCAAGGCCTGCTTGCTAAGCGCATGGGTAAGAAAAAGGTCATCGCTGAAACAGGAGCAGGACAGCATGGGGTGGCAACGGCAACGGTTGCTGCGCTGCTGGGCTTGGAATGCAAGGTGTTCATGGGAGAAGAGGATACGAAGCGTCAGCAGCTTAATGTATTTCGGATGAACATGCTGGGAGCCGAGGTCGTTCCCGTCACATCAGGTACCCGGACGCTCAAGGATGCAGGGAATGAGGCTCTTAGGTACTGGGTCAGTAATGTAGAGGATACCTTCTATATTCTCGGTTCAGCAGTCGGCCCCCATCCATATCCACTGATGGTTCGTAATTTTCAGCGCGTCATCGGAGACGAAACGAGAAGACAGATTATTGAAGCAGAAGGAAGACTGCCTGATAAGATTGTAGCAGCTGTCGGTGGAGGCTCAAATGCAATCGGCATGTTCTACCCTTTTATAAATGACGACTCCGTAGAGCTTATTGGCTGCGAAGCTGCAGGCAAAGGCGTCGATACGGAATATCATGCGGCCACGATGAGCAAGGGAACACATGGCGTATTCCAAGGCTCCATGAGTCTCTTGCTGCAGGATAAATACGGACAAGTTCAGGAAGCACACTCGATTTCAGCAGGATTGGATTATCCAGGGGTAGGACCCGAGCATTCTTATCTCAAAGAGATCAAGCGTGCTCAGTATGTGCCGATTACTGACAAGGAAGCGCTGGATGCACTTCAATTGCTCAGCCGCACAGAGGGAATTATTCCTGCGCTCGAATCCGCTCACGCAGTGGCAGAGGTGGCCAAGATTGCTCCATCCATGGACAAGGACCAGATTGTGGTTATCTGTTTATCTGGCCGGGGAGACAAGGATGTTGAATCCATCATGAAGTACACGGGAGGTCAACTCTCATGAGCATACAGTTGAATTTAATGGATCTTACGTTTGAGAGACTCAAGTCTGAGAACAAAACAGCACTGATTCCTTTTCTTACGATTGGTGATCCTGACATTGAGACAAGTATCGAAATAATACTCGAGCTGGAAGCAGCAGGAGCTGACGTCATCGAGCTGGGTGTTCCCTACTCGGACCCTCTTGCAGACGGGCCTGTGATCCAGCGGGCTTCTGAGCGTGCCTTGAAGCAGCATATTACGATTCGCACCTGCATGGAGGCAGCAAAACGAGCCAGAGAAGCAGGGGCGAAGCTGCCGTTTGTGCTGTTTACTTATTATAATCCTGTGCTTCAAACCGGACTTGAGACTTTCTTTGAACTGCTGAAGGATCACGATATCAGTGGCATCATTATACCTGATCTGCCAATTGAGGAGTCGGAAGAAATCAGAGTTTATGCAGACAAGGCTAATATTCACCTTATACCCCTGGTGGCACCAACCTCAAAGACTAGAATTGAGAACATTGTCAAAAAAGCAAGAGGATTCATCTACTGTGTTTCATCGCTCGGTGTGACAGGAGAAAGATCCTCGTTCCACCTTGAAGTTGAAGAGTTTATTGACACGGTTAAATCGTACACTACTCTTCCTGTCGCCGTTGGCTTTGGTATTTCAAGCCGTGAGCAGGTGGAGCGATTCTCGAAGCTATGTGACGGTGTTGTCGTAGGGAGTGCGATCGTTAGACAAATTGAGACGAGCATTCCATTACTGTCAGATCCTGCAACCAAGCAAGAGGGGCTTTTGCAAATCCGGAATTTTGTGGCACAATTAAAGCTGTAGCGAATGCTGCAGCTATTCTTATTAAGCATACAGAGGAGGGGCTTTAACATTGAAACCTAAATCACAGATCGTTAACATACCCGTCTATAAACCAGGGAAGCCCATTGAAGAAGTCAAACGTGAACTAGGGTTAAGCGAAGTGATCAAGCTGGCCTCCAATGAGAACCCTTATGGCAGCTCACCAAAAGCAAGAGAAGCAATACAGGCTGAGCTGATGAATTTGAGTATTTATCCTGATGGAAGCGCTGGAGATTTGACTGCTGATCTGGCTGAACATCTTAACGTAGGCAGAGAGCAGATTATTTTCGGTGCAGGCTCGGATGAAGTCATTGCCCTCATTACTAGAGCGTTCCTTGTGAGCGGGGATGAGACAATTATGGCCGACCAGACATTCTCCGTTTATAAGAGCAATGCTGATATTGAAGGTGCGGTAAGCATAGAGGTTCCGCTGGTTGAAGGCAAACATGATCTTGAAGGAATGCTGGAGAAAGTAACCTCAAAGACGAAGATCATCTGGGTATGTAATCCGAACAATCCAACGGGAACGATTGTATCTGAAGCTGAGCTCGTATCTTTCCTGGACCGGGTGCCGCAGGATGTAATGGTCGTTCTTGATGAAGCATATTATGAGTACGTCACGGATGCAGCGTATCCGCAAACGATTCCTCTTCTCGCTAAATACGCTAATCTTGTGGTGCTGCGCACTTTCTCTAAAATATATGGACTTGCTGCGCTTCGCATTGGCTACGGTGTCGCACAGCCTGAGATAATCTCGCTCATCAATAAGGTTAGAGAACCGTTTAATACGAATCGATTAGGACAGTCCGCAGCCCGTGCAGCCCTGAGTGATCAGGCCTTTGTTACGCAATGCCGTGACTTGAACCGTGAAGGAGTAACGTATTTACAGGGCGAATTCGAGCGTCTGGGACTCCACTACTATGCAACACATGGCAACTTTATAATGGTTGATGCAGGCAGACCAGCAGGTGAGATGTTTGATGCGTTGCTGAGACAAGGGATTATTGTTCGTCCTGGTTTTCAAGTCTATCCTGCCTATATCCGAGTTTCTATTGGTACCAAAGAGCAGAACGAGGCTTTCATCAAGGCGCTGGAATATGTGCTGAAGGCTGAAACTACTGGAGTGTAACGGCTGCTTATGAATGAATCAGACAATCATACACAAAAAATAGCCATTTTCGGGGTGGGACTCATTGGTGGGTCCCTTGCCTTGTGTTTCAGAGGAAAACCCGGAATTACCGTCGTAGGATATGCTCACGAGCCTGCACTCCAGGAGCGATACATGCAGAGTGGAGTATTGGATGAAGTAACGTTGTCAATTGAAGAAGCGGCTATGGATGCGGATTATATATTTTTAAGCGTACCGGTGGGCATGCTGAATTACTATCTTGAACTACTTAGCAAGCTTCCACTTAAGAAAGGCTGCATCATTACAGATGTGGGAAGCACCAAAGCTTCGATTACCTCAGCCGCAAAATCGCTTGATTTTCAGGATGCCTATTTTATTGGCGGGCATCCCATGGCTGGCTCTGAAAGATCGGGTGTTGAAGCGGCTTCGGCTTTGCTGTTTGAGAATGCATATTATGTATTAACTCCTTTAGAAGGAATTCCTGAGCATGTGTACAATTCGCTCAAGGAGCTGCTTACCCATACGAAGGCACAGGTCATTCGAGTTGATCCGAAGCATCATGATGATATCGTCGGAGCCATCAGTCATTTGCCGCATATTATCGCTGTAGCTCTGGTCAATCAGGTCAGCGGGTATAACGAGGCAGAGCCGCTGTATCAGCTGCTTGCTGCCGGAGGCTTCAGGGATATAACCCGGATTGCATCCAGTGATCCTCTTGTATGGAGAGATATATTGTTAAGTAATCGGGAAGTGCTTCTGCGATTGTTCAAGGATTGGAATATGCAGATTCAGCGGTTTACGGATATAATAGAGCATCAAAATGGGGAAGCGATTGAAGAAGCATTCCGGTCTGCAGGTGCGTTTCGTAATCAGCTGCCAGAGAGAAGAAAAGGTGTTATTACCTCATTGTTTGATATTTATATTGATGTACCGGATACGCCAGGTATTATTGGCAGGATTGCAACAGAGCTAGGTACAGCGGCTATCAATTTGAGCAACATGCAAATTATCGAGAGCCGGGAGGACGTGCCGGGGATCTTAAGGCTGTCATTCAGGCAGGAAGAGGACATGGAGCGTGCGGCACAGCTGCTGATCTCCCAGAATTACACCGTTAGAAGCTAGGAAGCGTGCAAGCGGCTTTCTGGCTTTTTATATTGCCTTCTACATGGTTTTTAAACCTAATAAAATCGCTTTAACTGAGCAAATGAACAAGAAAATAAATTAATGTATAATAATGGTTGACAAAATGAAAACGTATACATATAATAAAAGTACAGTATGGTTTCTCTCCACTCCTATCCAATAACTGAGTTGCTCTGAAAATGGGCAACGGGTCGTGAACTCGGTTCACGGCCTCTTTTTTTTGTTAGAAGTGTGGAAATTTTATCCCAGCAAAAATGAATCAGTATCATGCGTCAATCGCTTCAGTGAACCTTTCGTTACATCGTCTAAATTATTCAATATTGAAGAGTCGCTCATAAAGAGCGGCTTTTTTTGTATATTATATATTTCTTCTGTGCGATCCAGTTCACAACCCCACTAAAAATCGTGATATCGCTTCATCAGAAAAATTAAATTCCAATTTACCTGCAACTATTTCCAGTTCAATTCCGTCACTAATTTAGTGGGATTTCAAAAGATGGGATATGAAAAAGAGGCTGACCTAGGCTGAAAGTAATGTTGTAACTGAAGTTTACAAAAATTTAACTATTTTATTGGGAAACTATGGTCGGTTGTATGGTATAATGTTCCTTGGTCATAAAGTCATGTTTAGGAAAGTGTTACTACATATGGGATGGAAATATACAGCAAGAACATGCTGCGGCTCCTAACGACCATTACATTTCTGTCATTTATTTATAATTTTTCAATTTAGATTAAGGTGTGAAATTCCTTTCAAACACAATATGTCATACCGTTTCATACGGTCTATCTTCATAACGAATTGTTAGATGTAATTATAGAAATGCGTGATCCCAATTTACTTATAAGTTGTTCTTAGATGCCTTACATGGGAGCAGGCTAAGGATAGGCAAGGAGGAGCATAGGCCTAATGGATGATTCAGAGCTGATCAAGGAGATTAAAGAGGGGAATATTGATTTATATTCAGAATTGATGAAGCGTTATGAGCGTAAAATGTATGCATTTGTATATCACATGTTGAGAAGTTCAGGGCTTGAACATTTAGCTGAAGATCTAGTATCTGAAACTTTTTACAAAGCTTACCGGAGCTTGCATTCTTTCCGTGAAATTGATGCATCCTTCTCTACATGGGTGTATACTATTGCTAGAAATACGGTTCTTAGCGAGCTTCGCAAACAACGAACTGCAAATATTCCACTGGAAGAGAGCGGCTTCATGCCAATCGCTTCTGCAGACACTGCGCCTGAACAGGCGATGCTTACGAGTGAACGCGTTGTGAAGGTGCGTGAAGCGATCAACAATTTGCCTGACAAGCAGCGTACTGCAATCATTTTAAGAGAGTATGACCAACTAGACTATCAAGAAATATCAAATATTTTAGGACAGACCGTAAGTTCTGTTAAATCCTTGTTGTTTCGTGCTCGAATGAGTGTCAAGAATCAATTGCAGTCTTATTTCTTTGAACCGATTTACGAGGAATACGAGGGGATGAAGAATCAATGAATTGCAGCGATGCCCGAGAGCATATGGCAATGATTTGGGATCTGCCTGCACATCACCCAATAAAGCTAGAATTTACGCAGCATATTCAGGGATGTAAAGCATGCAGGACAGAGTATGAGGAATGGACTGAGTTGTATGAGCTGATCCCTATGACTGCTGAACAAATACCTGAGAAGAAGATCCAATCCATGCACGCCAAAGTTATGGAACGGATCTATAAGGATAATCCGAATATTCAGAAGAGCGATGTGAGAACCTATCCATTGTTGCCACAGACGGTGAATCATCGGTTATCTATTTGGATATCTGCATGTCTGGCTTTGTTCTTGTGCAGTGTTGTCTTTATGACTTCAAGTCTGGGCTCTGACATGGGAGAAGCTGCGAAGCAGCAATCGGGTATCGTTCCGACGGCTGTAGCGAGTACTTCCACATCGTTATCTATCTGGCATCATGATGAAAGTAGAACAAGCGGTATAATGGAACCATTGGTTGTTGGAATGAAGGCTTATCCTGAGCATTGGATGATACTGTCTTTAATTGCTCTGGGAGTGGCGTTATTCTCTCTTCGCCGCATACATCATGGACGGGCGATCACTTCTCGAGAAGGGAGCAAGCAATGAGAATAGGTCTTATTCGTCATGGATTGACTGACTGGAATGTACTAGGTCGTATACAAGGTCAAAGTGATATTCCGCTGAACGAGGAAGGCAGGCAGCAAGCAAGACTGCTGGGTAACAGACTTCTTGAGGAACCTTACAAGTGGGATTATATCATTACCAGCGGATTGTCACGTGCGCAGGAGACAGGTGAGATCATTTCTGGTATTTTGAGTACACCTATGCTTCCGCCAGATGAGCGCCTCAAAGAAAGATCCTTTGGCCAGGCTGAAGGACTTACTGCTCTGGAACGTGAAGCGAAATGGGGGACCGACTGGAACCTGCAGGATCTGGGTCAAGAGAAAGAACCCGCAATGCAGGCAAGAATCCTATCCTTCATGCATGACTTAGCAGAGCAATACCCTGATCATCATATTCTTGTGATATCCCACGGTGCACTGCTTGCTCAGTTGTACAGAGCTCTGTATGAAGATCAATATTCTGAGCGGATCGGCAATTTATCACTAACGATTCTGGAGAAGTCGGAGTCGGATTGGAACCCGCTATTGTATAATTGCACGAAGCATTTACTAGCAGCAGATTCTGTTAACAAGAAATAGGTTTAAGCGGTAACCCGATAATATTCGGGTTATTTTTTTTGCGATTTTGGAATAAATGTTGTAATAATTCCCATAATGGTAGTAAAACGGCGAGGCGATGGAACAATGAATTTAGCGGATCTTCTCACATATGCCGATATCGGTCAGCTGAACCGCATTGCGAACCATTATGAATGCTCAAGCAAGACCAATTCAAAACATGAATTGATTCAGAGCATCTTAATTACGTTAGGCAGCAAATCCTTTGTTGAAGAACAGGTGGAGAAGCTTCCGATCGGACATCTTTGTTTTTTGAATGCGTTGTTGTTCGACACAAGAGCCAGGTTCAGTATGGAAGAGCTCACTGCGCTGGCTAGACAAGCCATTGATCCGAAGGGTGGACAACCCGGCTCTTATTTTAGAGATATTATTGTCCATTTCACCAAGTCCGGATGGTTATTTAATGGCTCGACTCATCAGACCCGGTATTTGTATCAAGTACCTAATGATCTAAAACTTAAATTTCTTCGCATATTGCAGGAAAGATTTAAACAGATGATGGTAAACATAAATGAACCCTCTGCATATCGAGATGAACACCACTTGCTTGCCGAGGATCTCAGACAGATGCTAAAGTTCGTTGATCAATATGAGATCCCTTTGAATCAGGAAGGATTTATGTACAGGCGAACTCAACAACAGCTGATGGAATTTCTGAACATTCAGGAACCTCTTCTCGGAAAGGGCGGCTGGCGCTTTGGATATGGCCGTACTTACAAAGAATACCCAGACCGATTAGCTCTGCTGTACGACTACGCGTATCATCGTCGATATGTAACTGAACATAATGGGCTGCTTGAACTGACTACAGAGGGCAGAGCATCGATGGAGACAGCGCGGGAAGAAGAGATGATACAGCTATTCCGCTTTTGGTTAAGACAGTATAAAGGGGCTATACCTAATGTAGCATCCGTCGTTTATTGGATTGGCAGGTGTGCTGAGAGGTGGGTCACAGTATCATCGCTATTGGAGAGCATAGGGGATTTGGTACATCCGTTCTACTATGATTCCAAGGAAGTCGTTTTTACGCAGCGCATATTACAGATGCTCTTGCATTTGGGGATGATCCGATGCGGAGATACCGAGCAGGAAGGGCAGGTTATACAAATAACGGCCTGGGGGAGTAAAGTATCCAGCTCCCATATTATCCTTCTTTAATGATCGGAACAGAAATTTGATTAAACAAACAATTGGTTGGAGGTGCATCCTATGGATAAAATGAAAGTTACTTACGAGGTCATGTTAGGACTGGCTGCTGAGATGGTGTGGGACGAGGCGTTAAAGAAACATCGAAGTGAAAAGCTCTTGGATGAAATTGATAAAGCACTGGCATCGGGGGATGAAGTGGCTTTTCGTAACCTGACGGATGAACTGAGATTAATTAACTAACAAACGCAAGCAAGTCATATTTTGCCTATAACCTAAATCAATTTCACAACTGATTTAGTCAACCCTACTTACTATATGGCTGGAGTCTACCCATATAATAAGTGGGTTTTTTTGCTTTTTATAATAAATCATTCAATGAATTGAAGCTCTTCCCAACGGGTGAAGACTAGCTTTATAATAGAGGGAAAATAACACAAACGATAGGGAGGAATACTGGCCTTGAAATTCAGCGAGATCAGTCAAGACGAATGGATGGAATGGAAGCCATACTTGGATACATGTATTATCCCATATACAGGCCTGACAGGACAGGAATCGCCTCTTGAAGCTGTAAGCGCTTTAGAAGATTTGAGAGATTTGCTTGATATCGTAGAAATTCCATTCAAAGGACGGGTAGTCACCTATCCGGCATTCCATTATACAGCGAAGGAGCATCAGGAGTCCTTGAATGATGTATGCAGACAATTGAAATCAAGCGGGTTTAAGTTTGTCATCATCATGAGCATAGGTCAAGAGATTAATCCCTCCGTGGTTACTGCTTCAGATTTGATATTTACTTTCCCTAAATGTGAAATTTCAGTGAGCAAGAGCAAGGAGGAGTCAGCTGAAAAAATCAATCAATTGTCACAAAAAATACATCGTGACGTGTATCGACTATGGGGATTACAATAGCTTGAAATAAATTGTGACAAAATACCAACATTTTCAATATAACGCTTCCATTCTTTATTTTAAAATGTGTGACAAATTCTTGACGGTCAATGGAGGCTAATATATGATAATGTATGTCCTAGTAATTTGTGGAATATTTTAAAAGAACAATGAAATATTTGGATGAAAAAGGGGGTTGGAAGAGGATGAGCAATCACAAAGACAAAGAGCACCAACTGCCTAAACCACCCGGTCGTAAAGAGATGTCACGCAGACAGTTTCTAACTTACACTTTGGGCGGTGCGACGGCTTACATGGCTGCGGGTGCAGCTCTGCCGATGATCCGTTTTGCTGTAGACCCGATACTGCAGAAGGACGATGAAGGCGATTTTGTGAAAGTCATTGAAGTGAGTAAGGTCACGGAAGAGCCTCAGGAAGTGACTTTTGAGCTTAAACAGCAAGATGGCTGGTATCTTAGCAATTCGTCCTTGGTTGCCTGGATCAGGAGAGGTGAGGATGGAGTCATATACGCCTTATCACCGATCTGCAAGCATCTGGGTTGTACCGTGCGTTACAATAACAACCCGACATATCCAGACGAATATTTCTGTCCGTGTCATGGTGCGCATTATACGAAGGAAGGCAAGCAGCTGGAGGTTGCTTCAGCGCCGCTTGATGAATACACCGTCAAGGAAGAGGAAGGCTGGGTGTATCTCGGAAGCATTGTTCCAAATACTAGAGTCCAATAGGGAGGGCGTGAGTAGATGTTTAAGAATATTTACAACTGGGTCGACGAACGTCTGGACATTACCCCGATTTGGCGTGACGTTGCTGACCATGAAGTTCCTGAACACGTGAATCCCGCTCATCACTTCTCGGCTTTTGTTTATTGTTTCGGCGGACTTACGTTTTTCATTACGGTAATACAGATTCTGTCCGGGATGTTCCTCACGATGTATTACGTACCGGATATCATTAACGCTTATGCGAGCGTAGAGTTCTTACAGACCCAGGTTGCATTCGGTCAAATTGTACGGGGCATGCACCACTGGGGAGCTAGTTTGGTAATAGTTATGATGTTTCTACATACGATGCGGGTGTTCTTTACAGGTTCATACAAAGCACCTCGCGAGATGAACTGGGTAGTCGGGATGCTGATCTTCTTTGTTATGCTTGGCTTGGGATTAACGGGATACCTGCTGCCTTGGGATAACAAAGCGTACTTCGCAACGAAGGTTACACTAGAGATTGCGAATACGGTACCTGTGCTTGGCCCGGTTATCAAAGAACTTCTACAGGGCGGGTCCATTGTCGGAGCGGAGACCTTGACCAGATTCTTTGCTCTGCATGTATTCTTCCTTCCGGCTGTTCTGCTCATTCTGCTTGTTGGACATTTTATTATGATTCGCAGACAAGGAATTTCCGGACCACTATAATCGAAGGGAGGATAAGCCTATGGCACACGGGAAGAAATCGGATGAGAAGGTTGTATTTGTTGGTGATTCTCGGGTTCGCAAGGGAGAGGGCTTTATTACTCCACCCGACTATACGTCATATCCGGGTAAGTCCGAAGCGTTCATTCCTAACTTCCTATTGAAAGAATGGATGGTAGGTGTCGTCGTTCTGGTTGGTTTTTTAGTACTGACCATTTCGGAGCCTGCTCCACTCGGATATCCGGCTGATCCAAGTGCTAACGTCATTCCGATGCCGGACTGGTACTTCTTATTCTTATACCAATATTTGAAATATCCATACGCTTCTGGCGATTACGTCGTTCTCGGTACCCTGGGTGTTTCTGGAGTTGCGTTCGGTGCACTGCTCCTGGCCCCTTTTCTTGATACGGGTAAGGAACGCCGCTTCTATAGAAGACCGATTGCCTCCTCGCTTATGCTGTTGTCGATTGTTTCGGTGATCTACTTGACGAATGTTGCCTGGACTCACTACAAGCATGAGCTTGAAGCTACGGGACAGGAGCCGGAGCATATTCAGCGGGAGAAGGAAGCGGAGGAGAGGCATGCGGCAGGCGAATCCACATCATTTGCTCCGTCTCAGGAGGAGGATGAGATCGCGATTGTCGAGCCTGATGCTGCGGGAGCTGAGATCTATAAGAAAGCGACCTGTGTAAGCTGTCATGCCGTGGACTTGAAAGGACAGGGTGCTCCGGCGCTGCTCGGAATCGGTGACAAGCACAGCCAGGAAGAAATTCTCACGATCATCAAAGAAGGTGTAGGTGGAATGCCGGCACAATATGATGGTAATATTGCGCAAGGACTCACAGACGAAGATATTAACACCTTAGCAGAGTGGCTTGCACTTCAGAAAGCAGAACAGTAAAATATAGGTTATAGCTGAAAGCCTGACTGCAGCCGCAGTCAGGTTTTTTTCGGAATGTAGAAATAATGTACATATGATACTTCATATTGCAATTTGTCAGAGGGGGATACAGGTGTTTTCGATTTCTTTCTTATGGAGCCGGGCCTTTCTCATGCATCGAGGCTTTCTTTGGTTGTTATTTTTGTGTAACCTACTGGGAACGGTATATGGTTATATATGGTACGGAGCGCAGCTGCAGTCCACGCTGGACCATTATCCTGCATGGCTGATTGTATTCGTTCCTGACAGCCCGACAGCAAGTCTGTTTTTTACCATATCACTTCTATTCTTATTGTATCCTGCTTCATCGTCTTGGCTGAAGAAAACAGGACATGTCATTCAAGCTTTGGCTTTTGTCACTTCATTTAAATATGGTATATGGGCAGTTGTCATGATCGTAGCAGGCTGGTCTCTTGGAGTGGATATGATCTGGTCGGATTTTATGTTGATTGCTTCTCACCTGGCCATGGCTGTTGAAGTGCTGCTGTATGCTCGATTCTTCGGTTTTAGACTGGGCAGTCTTGTGTTTGCTGGTACATGGACATTACTTAATGATACGCTGGATTATACGAAAGGCATCTATCCAGGTCTTCCGAATGCTGTTGACGTCTACATAAACCGAGTTCGTAATTTCACAGTAGTTCTCTCACTGGCTTCCATTCTTACCGGCTTCATCGCGCTCAGACAAACCAAACGATTATAGTACTAGGCTCTCACATCCCCTCATACGATAAGGTAGGAGGGGATGTCCATGTTTTCGCTTATAAAACGATCTTCCTGTGTGATTACAGCTATGCTCTGCTGCACGCTGCTCAGTGGTGCGATTGTTTCCAGTGTGTCTGCTGCAAGTGCTCAGGAGACACAAGCTGATTCAGAGCTCATGAAGCGGCTGAACGATACAGCGACTTCATTGTACCGGAAATCCCTCGAGAACAATCTAGTCGGTGTTCGGGAGGATGTTCAGTTGATAACTACCCAGGTTGGGCGATTGTCCTATGATGGGGTAACGAGTGTGGAAGGGATGCATGCATTGACTGAAACGATCGTTGAAGTCAAAGAGGCATCCGCGAGTACGGATGCAGCTGCCGATTCGCTGCAGCATGCTTCTGCTAAATTAAGACTGGCTGTGGATACCCTCGCACATCCTGAGAAACCGCTGTGGCTGCAATATTATAAAATATTGAAAGAGGATATTGCAGCGGTTCAAGAAGGGGCACTAAACCAACGAGCTGATCTACTCATGGTTACATATGGAGAGTTTGAGCAGCATTACGAAACCATTCGTCCAGCGGCAATTATCAAGAAGCAGCCATATGAAATTGAACGTTTTGACTCGTGGATGTCCTATTTAAAGGGGCTGACCATGCGTTCAGAGCCGAACTATGAAGCGGTTGCTGAAGCCTTGCAGCAGGGAGATGAATTTGTAAATGCTCTGTTCGGCAAGGAAAAGGATGAAACGGCCTTTACTCCGTTTGCGAGTGGTCCTGAGCCTTGGGCTGCCGAGCTGTTCATAGGCTCCACCATTATGGCGGTATTGGCTTATGTCGGATATCGTAAATTTCAAGGCACAGAAACAGCTCCATTCACAAGAAGATAGGCTATTGAAGATTGTGAATCGACGATATTTATTGGAAATCGATGTAATAGTCTCATGTCATTCCGTATCATTAAAAAGCCCGGTGATCCGGGCTATTCCTCTTTAAATCCCTCGCCATATACATCTTGCACCTCCGAAATAATAACAAAGGCTTTGGCATCTGCTAATTTAATAATTTCCTGCAGCTGTCTGATCTCTTGTCTGGCAACCACACAATAAGCCACATGCTTTGCTTGTTTAGAATAAGCTCCGACCGCGGGCACCAATGTCACTCCTCTATCCATTTCAATCGTAATTTTCTGTGCAATCTGATCCGCCTGATCACTTATAATAGTAAAGGATTTAAGGGAATAGGCGCCTTCCTGAATAAAATCAATTACCTTAGAGCTGATAAAGACGGACACCAGCGTATATAAGATCTTATCCAAAGGAATGAAAAAAAGCGAAGAACCAATAATGATAATATCGATGCCGAGCATCACTTTACCGATACTGATTCCTGATCTGCGGGATAAAATTCTTGCAATGATATCTGATCCACCGGTAGTGCCTCCGGCGCGAAAGACAATTCCAAGTCCTGTCCCAATCGTTACCCCTGCGTATAGAGCGGCGAGCAGATAATCATGTTCTGTCTTAAACGGAACAATATAGTCTGCTTCAATAAGTCTCTCGAACAGGCCAAGGAAGAAAGTGAGCAGAACAATCCCGATGCCTGTGTAGAGAATTTGTCTTCCGCCGAGTACCTTCCATCCCAGGATGAATAGCGGGATATTGATGACCAGGGTTGATAAAGAGGGAGATATACCAAACGCATAATTGAGCAGGACGGTTATTCCCGTTACTCCACCTTCCATCAGCTGATTCGGAATAATAAAGTACAGCAGTCCAAATGCAAAAACGGCAGTGCCGAGCATAATGGGAAGGATGATTTTTAATTGGTCCATCCATTTATTTTTCATTATCAATATACCTCACTGAGCTGTTTGTTCTTTCCATGCACTTTATAACCATAATTTTACTCGCTAGAAATGGTCTGAAGGGTGTACAAACGTAGTATGCCTGTTTCCTCCTCGTATTAAAAAAATGATTTGTTTTCACTATCTCAATACGTTAACATTGGAATAAAGCAAATTTATCGGTAAGGAGCTACAACTGGTATGGAGAAAAGTCTTGCTGAAATCCAACGGGAAGTGGACCGTTACATTTCACAGTTCAAGGAAGGGTACTTCAGCCCGATGACAATGCTTGCGAGAATGACAGAGGAAGTAGGGGAGCTTGCCCGTGAGGTTAATCACGAATTCGGGGAGAAACCCAAGAAATCTACGGAGGCTGACAACTCCATTGAGCTTGAACTTGGGGACATTTTATTTATTACCCTTTGTTTTGCGAACTCACTCGGCATTGATCTGACGGAGGCTCATAACAAAGTAATGCATAAATTTAATACAAGAGATGCGAATCGCTGGACCAAAAAGGACACCGAATAATCCATCCTTACATATGCTGTACTAACCCATATTCGGGAGGGACAGCACGCATGAAATCTTATCCTTATATCCAAGAAGCATATAAAGCTATTCTGCATGGTGATTACGAGCTTGCGGTGTACTGGTTCGAAACGGCAATAGAGAAGGAACCAAACAATGCCGAAATTCATTATCGCTGCTCGATTACCTATGCACGTAATGGGAAGCTGGAGCAGGCTTTGCTTCATGCTCAAAAAGCAGCAGAACTTGCGCCAGACCATGGTGAGTATATTATGCACCTAGGAAGCCTTGAGGCGAAGAAGCTGACTGCAGGTGCAAGACAGCTCATTGAAGCATCGGCGTCTGATTTGTCTAAGGCCAGAGAGGATATACTCGCACAGCTGAAGAAGTCGATTGAGCTTGATCCGCTCTATACGGATGCTTACGTATGGCTAGCCATTGCCTATGCCGAAATGGATGAGTACATTCTAGCGATCGCGGTGCTCAAAGAAGCGATATCGCTGGAGCCGCAGAATGAACAATTAACACAGCTGTTGCAGGATTTTCACAATCGAATGAAGTCTAATAAGAATAAATCATCAAGCTAGAATATAAGGAGTGTTTCTAAAGTGGCAGAGAAATTGAAGGTTATTGTTGTAGGCGCGGGAGGGCGTATGGGACGTGAAGTCGTCAAGCTAGTTCTGCAGGATGAAGAACTTGAACTGGCTGCAGCTGTCAATCGTTCCAGAGCAGGCGAGGATGCAGGAAGACTGGTTGGTCTGGAACCTTGCAGTGTACTGGTTACAGATCAGTTAGAGGATGCGCTCAGAGACTCGAATGCGGACGTTATGGTTGATTTTACTACACCCCAGTATGCTTATGAGCATACCTCCCTCGCCATTTCATACGGTGTAAGACCAGTAATGGGGACAACGGGATTTACTCCAGAGCAAATTCAAGATTTGGACAAGCAATGCCAAGATAAAGGAATTGGCGGGCTGATTGCACCCAATTTCTCAATCGGGGCTATTCTGATGATGAAGTTTGCAGCGCAGGCTGCCAAATATATGCCTAATCTCGAAATCATTGAGTACCATGGCGATCAGAAGCTGGATGCACCATCAGGAACGGCGATCAAAACTGCCGAAATGATTGCAGAGAACCGAGAGGAGCTCCGCCAAGGTAACCCGAATGAAGAGGAAACGATTGAAGGAGCAAGAGGCGGGTACTACAACGGATTCCGGATTCATAGTGTCAGGCTGCCAGGCGTATTTGCACAGCAGGAAGTCATTTTTGGTGATTTCGGACAAACCCTGAAGATTAGACATGATTCTTATGAACGGGCAGGATATATGCCAGGTGTTAAGATAGGGGTCCAGAAGGTCATGGAATATACCGGCATGATTTACGGTTTTGACCATTTTATTGACTAAATAGAATCGTTTTCATATTGCTGTTAAATCTAATTATATAGATATCAAAAGGGAGAGAACATAGATGCTTAATATCGCTTTTATTGCTCATGATCGTAAGAAGGATGAAATGGTTAACTTTGTAACGGCTTATGAAAAAGCTTTTGAAGGCAATAACTTGTTTTCTACAGGAACAACCGGTCAACGTATCATGGAAGGAACGAATTTAAAGATTCATCGCTTTATGTCCGGACCTCTGGGCGGCGATCAGCAGATTGGTGCGCTTGTGGCCAAAAACGAGATGGATCTAATTATCTTCCTACGTGATCCGCTTATGGCACAGCCGCATGAACCGGATATTAATGCGCTGTTAAGACTATGTGATGTGCAGGGAATACCGCTGGCTACCAATGTAGCGACGGCTGAAATCCTTGTTAAGGCTTTGGAGCGTGGTGATTTTGGCTGGCGCGAGCTTGTACATAAATATAAGCCAGGATCAGATATGGAAGTATAGGTCCATACAGCTCTTCTCATTTATTATTAGATCCGCATTATATATAGACATCATCATAAAGGAGGCCCTTCCCTTTGAATCAAGCGGGCAGACATCTAAAAATCGGGATCACCTGTTATCCGTCTCTGGGCGGTTCGGGAGTCGTAGCAACAGAACTTGGTAAGCGACTCGCCGAAAAAGGGCATCAAGTTCATTTTATTGCGAACAGCATCCCTTTCAGACTGGGCAAATTCCATCGCAATATCTTTTACCACGAGGTGGAAGTAAATGATTATTACGTGTTTCGTTATCCACCTTATGATTTATCACTAGCTACCAAGATGGCGCAGGTTGCCAAAGCCCAGCAGCTGGATTTGCTTCACGTTCATTATGCAGTTCCTCATGCCGTGTGTGCTTACCTGGCTAAGCAAATGCTGCCTGATGATCTGAAGGTCGTAACCACACTGCATGGTACGGATATTACCGTGCTGGCTCAGGATGAGTCGCTGAAGGACTTGATTGAGCTAGCCATTAATAAGAGTGACGCGGTGACCGCGGTATCGCAGGATCTCATCCGTGAAACGCATGAGCTGCTTGATGTTAAACAGAAGATTGATTTGACCTACAATTTTATTGATAACAAAATATATTATCCGCGTAACAGCACATCACTTCGGGCGGAGTATGCTTCCAAGGATGAGAAGGTGCTGATGCATATCTCGAACTTCCGTCCCGTTAAACGAACGCTGGATGTCGTCGATATCTTTGCCCGGGTGAACAGAGAACTTCCGACAAAGCTTATTTTGGTCGGGGAAGGACCTGATCTGCCCAAGATTCAGTGTAAAATTCAGGAGCTGGGACTAACAGATCGAGTACACTTGTTAGGTAAGCAAGATGATGTTGCTCAGGTCATCTCCATGGCTGATCTGCTGCTCCTCCCCTCGGAAAAAGAGAGCTTTGGCCTTGTAGCCCTTGAAGCTATGGCTTGCGGGGTTCCTACCATCGGCTCAACGGCTGGGGGAATACCTGAGCTGGTCACGCATGGAAGCACAGGACTTCTTGCAGGTATTGGAGATACGCAGCAAATGGCAGAATATGTATTAATGCTGCTGCGTAATGAAGAAATGATGAAGAGCTACAAGCAGGCATGCCTGGACAGAGCGAGCGATCATTTTGATATTGATAAAATTACAGCTCAGTATGAGCAAATATACAGCCGCGTACTTACACAGCAAAATGTGGGGGTTGGACTGGAGCATTGATCGGGAGATTCATAAAGGAGTTTAGGAAATGAACAATTGGAAGCATGTCGATCCTGCCATGGCAATTCAAGGCGAAGAAGTGCTTAGAAGGCTTAATGATCATGGCCATCAAGCCTATTTCGTAGGTGGCTGTGTTCGAGATGAGATCATGAATAGGCCCGTAACGGATATGGACATAACGACCTCGGCCAAGCCAGAAGAAGTGATGGCGCTGTTTGAGGGCTCCATTCCGACAGGGCTGCAGCATGGAACCGTGACCGTTCGGATGAACGGTTTTCATTTTGAGGTGACGACTTTTCGTACGGAAAGCGGTTATGAAGATTACCGAAGACCATCGGAGGTTCAATTTGTTGATCAGGTGGAAGAGGATCTCAAGCGCAGAGACTTCACCATGAATGCCATTGCACAAGATTATGCTGGGCAGATCATTGATCCCTTTAATGGTGTAACAGACATTGAACGGCGGATTGTTCGCGCTGTCGGGCTTGCAGAGGAACGATTTAGAGAAGACGCTCTTCGGATGCTAAGGGGCGTTCGTTTTGCTTCCATTTTTGATTTTGACATTGACTCCTTAACCTGGGATGGACTCTTGGCGGAACGAGACAAGCTCCCTCACATCGCAATGGAAAGAGTACGGACCGAAATGGACAAAATGTTGGCAGGACCATATCCTGCAAGAGGTGTCCGTCTGCTTATGGATAGTGAACTGCTCCATTATGTAAAGGCGCCAGTCAAATTATCCGGGCTGGATCGTACGGCTCTCAGTCTGTTAGATAAGCTGCCACAGGCAACAGAATTCAGATTGGGACTTCTGTTGCTGCTGCTGGGTGCAAATTCCAATGATGCGGATCAGAAGCTCAGAGCCTGGACTTACTCGGGTAAAGTGAAGGATAGAATGACGGAACTTCTTGATCTTCATGAAGCTGTTCTGAACCTTATTTCAAAGATAGTGAAGGAAGCTCAGATGGAACTTCGTAGTCGATATTTAGAAGAAGAATGGAAACGATCCGTTCTTCAGCACGGTGTTACGGCAAGTGAAGACTGGCATGCCCTTAATTCTCTGCTGCCTCAGTCATTCTATGACATGTCCAATGAGGAATATCTGCTGCTGGACGAACTGATGGAGCATGCAGCAGAATGGCGAATGGAGATGGGGATATACAGCTTGAAGGAGCTTGAGCTGTCAGGCTCTGATCTGCTTCGTGTCACTGGCCGCAAGGGTGGTCCTTGGCTGGGTGAAACGATGAATTGGCTGCTGCGGCAGGTGGTGACTGGACAACTCGTCAACAAACATGACATATTGCTTGAGGCAACAAAGAAGGTGATATCGGATGAAAAATAAGTTGCTGCTTGATTTATTTATACATTCCTCCCAAACCTTTATTTCGGGTGAGGAAATTAGCAAAAGACTGAAAATCAGCAGAACAGCGGTCTGGAAACAGATCAACCAATTGAGAGACATGGGCTATGAATTTGAGGCGGTATCTCGGAAGGGGTATCGAATGACATTTATTCCGGATTTTTATATAGAGGCTGATATTGACGTGAATCTAAACACCAAAATATTAGGCAGGAAGATCCATATTATGGATTCCACCGCTTCGACACAAGTGGATGCCATGACCCAAGCGGAGAACGGAACGGAGGAAGGGTCCCTGTTCATTGCTGAGCAGCAGACTTCCGGACGAGGCAGGCTCGGTAGAAAGTGGTTCTCTCCTTCAGGCAAAGGTATCTGGATGAGTCTCGTGCTTCGGCCGGAGCTTCCTATCCGATATATGCCTCAGCTTACACTTCTGACTGGAGTTGCTGTCTGCAAGGCTATTCGCCGCGTGACAGGAGCGGAAGCAGCGATCAAGTGGCCTAACGATATTTTGATTCACGGGAAGAAGGTATGCGGGATTCTACTGGAATCGGCGACTGAGGATAACAAAGTAAAATACTGTATTGCGGGAATTGGGATCGACGTCAATCTCTCCGCAGAAGATTATCCAGAGGAATTAACGGAGATTGCCACATCGCTCAAGCTGGAAACAGGACATACTATAAACCGAGCGCTGCTCATTGCAGAAATTCTGAATGAAATGGAGCTTCTCTACGATCGTTATACCAATGAAGGGTTCAACCCTATTCAAGTGGAATGGGAAGAGCATTCTGTATCGATCGGTCAAGCGGTGCGGACTGAGACTTTGACGGAGACCATACAAGGAGTCGCGAAACGGCTTGATCCGAGCGGAGGACTGGTTATTGCTGCACCCAGCGGTGAGGAGAGAGTAGTATATTCCGGTGAGGTTGAAATTATTAAACAGCAGTAAGCGTTTAGCTTGCTGCTGTGTCCTTTTTGAGATGGATTAGCTAAAGCACGATTCGGGTTATTCAATTAGAGAGAACCAATTTTTTAACTTTTTATAAGTAGACAATTACTTTATTTTTGGTATACTTTCTTGGTGAGGCGGTATTGATCAATCATCGAACTGCACTCGTTAGTTAGTTATCCTGAGTTTTAAACAATTAAATCGTATGCCAAGTTGTTGGATTCTGCTCTGAGCCGAAGAGGACCGAGACAGAAGGGACGATCGCAAGTGACTCTTTTTTGACTTATGGGACCTTTTTAGTTTGATACTAAAAGGTTTTTTTGTGCGTCTGGAGTAGACGCCATCCCCGTTAGATCGGCTGAAGCACATCCGTAGGATCACAGATTTTTAGACATGGCATCAAAACTTACGGTATTTTCAGAACAGAAGGGAGCCACTTGTATGGCAGCAACTAAAAAACCGCTTAATATTGTGAAAATGAAGAAAATGAAAGAAAATAAAGATCCGATTACGATGCTCACTGCATATGATTATCCTTCTGCTGTGCTGGCTGAAGAAGCTGGCGTAGATATTATCCTGGTAGGGGATTCTCTTGGAAATGCAGTACTCGGATATAATTCCACCATCCCGGTTACGATTGATGATATGGTATATCACTCCCGTGCCGTTGCAAGAGGTGCACAGAGCACGTTTATCGTAACCGATATGCCATTTATGACGTATCACGGCGGTATAGATGAGAGCCTGAAAGGTGTGCGCCGCATCATGCAGGAAGGCCATGCCCATGCGGTGAAGCTTGAAGGCGGTGCTGAAATAGCAGACACGGTGAGGGCTGTTGTGAAGGCGGGCGTACCTGTGCTTGGACACATTGGACTGACACCTCAGTCCGTGAATCAAATTGGCGGTTTCCGAGTGCAGGGGAAGGATGCTGCAGATGCCAAACGACTGCTTGAGGATGCAAAGGCACTTGAAGAAGCCGGGGCATTTGCCATCGTACTGGAGCTGGTTACCGAGGCGGTGGCCGAAGCCATTTCCAATGAACTGTCGATTCCAACGATTGGAATTGGAGCTGGACGTGGTACGGATGGTCAAGTGCTCGTCTTCCACGATGTTCTTCAATATGCATCTCCATATATGCCTAAAAGATTCGTGAAGACTTATGCAGATGTAGGTACCATTATTCGTGATAGCATCGGTAATTATGTACAGGATGTCAAAAATAAATCTTTTCCTGCTGAGGAGCATGTATTCACTGCTGAAGATGGCGTAGTTGACTCCTTATATGGAAGCAGTAAAGCAAAGGTGGAGAACAGATCATGATAACAGTTCGGAATATTGAAGAACTGCGAGCACAAATAGCCTCCATGAAAAAGAATGTTCTTGGAAAAGAACCGGCAGTTGGACTCGTACCAACAATGGGATTCCTGCATGAAGGACATGCAAGCTTGATGCGTGAAGCCAGAAAGAACAATGACATCGTTGTTCTGAGCATCTTCGTGAATCCTATTCAGTTTGGTCCGAATGAAGACTTTGAAACGTATCCACGGGATGAACAGCGGGATCTGGGGATTGCTGACAAAGAAGGAATAGACATCGTATTTATTCCGACTGTAGAAGTCATGTATCCTCATCCGACCAAGACCAAGATTAGAGTGGCTGATATTACAGACCGCCTGTGCGGCGCATCGCGCCCTGGTCACTTTGATGGTGTAACGACCGTGGTCGCGAAGCTGTTCAATATGGTTCAGCCGGACAACGCATATTTTGGAATGAAGGATGCACAGCAAGTGGCTGTTCTGTCGCAGATGGTATTAGACCTGAATATGCCGATCAATATTGTGCCTTGCCCGATTGTCCGCGAAGCAGATGGGCTTGCCCTCAGCTCACGTAACGTGTATCTGAGCTCTAAGGAGCGCAAGGAAGCACTTGCTTTGTCCCGTTCACTCAAGCTGGCTCAATGGAAGACGGAGCAGCAGGAAGATGCGACTGTGGGTCAGATTCGCAAGCTTATTATAGATGAGATCAACACGTCCGAAACGGCTGTTATTGATTATGTGGACATTTTAACTTTCCCAGGACTTGAGCCGATTGAAGATCGTGTGCAGATTACAGAGCCGGATGATGTAATTATTGCGCTGGCTGTTAAATTCGGAAAAACAAGGCTGATCGATAATCATCGGCTGCAGAAAACGGAGGTGCTCTCCCGTGTTTAGAACATTGATGAAATCTAAAATTCACCGTGCAACGGTAACGGAAGCCAACTTGAATTACGTAGGCAGCATTACCATTGATCGTAACTTGATGGAAGCTGCAGATATTCTGGAGAATGAAAAGGTTCAAATTGTGAATAACAACAATGGAGCCAGACTTGAGACTTATGTCATTCCTGGGCCGCGCGGAACAGGTACAATTTGTCTCAATGGCGCTGCTGCACGGCTGGTTCAGCCTGGAGATACGGTAATTATTATTGCTTATGCGTTGATGACGAATGAAGAAGCGGTTCAGCATAAGCCGACGGTTGTATTTGTGGACGGGGAGAATAAGCCGGTTCAAACCATGCATGAGGAAGTTCACGCAACGATTTTGTAATCCATGGAATGAAGAATGAAAAGTGCCCAAAGCGCAAAAAATGTGATTAGGTTACTGCACTAATCCATTTTGCTAAGGGTGGGATGCATGCCATGTTTCAACATCTATTTGCGGAAATGAATCAATCGCTTGATGAGATTGCCACTTACTACACCGCCGCACCCGTCGAGAAGAAACAGGAAATGCTCCAGCGATGGAACCTGCTTAAGAAAATGAGCGACGGCATTATCGACGAATGGATGTCATTTGAAGAGAAAATGGCCAAAATTCGCGAAAGTGGGATTTTCCGAGGTACGGATCCTTTCACTTCCATTCCGGAGCTGGAACTTCATGCCTTTGTTAAAGGACTTGGTTATTTTAAACTGCTTATGTATCAGCATGCTGCCGAGGAGTTTGGCAAAGTGGTGGAAGTATATCCGGATAGCCTGTTGTCGAGGCTGTACCTGGCTATGTGCTATCTCCACCTGGAACAAATGCATACCGCATCTGCGGAGCTGAATCGGATCATTCTAAGCTGTGAACAGCCTAGAATGAAGGCCATGGCATACAATGCACTTGGTTGTGTTCATGCCAAGCAAATGGAGCTCAAGCAGGCCCAGTCCTGCTTTGCCCTTGCTTTGGAACATGATCCCTCCCTGCCGGAGCCGCTCTACAATCTGGAAGCATGCCGTTCCAAAAATGCCGTGCTCCAGTACGGAACACAGCTGCTTGCCCTCTCCTAGGTACTACTGAAACAGCGCAATCGCAAAAGGCGATGTCCTGACAAGACATCGTCTTTTTGTCTGTTTCATGTTCAAAAGTCTTTTTTTTTGCTATGCTACTAAAGAGACTGTAGAAGGGAACGTTTACTCATCATGAAATTTGCTGTGCTTGATTTTGAAACAACAGGTACTCAGTCGCTTGGTGAAATTATCCAGGTTGGACTTGCCATCATAGATCATGATTATACAATTAAAGACACATTCAGCTCCTATGTGAATCCCGGCGTTCCCATTCCTCCTTTTATAACGGGGTTGACGGGAATTACGGACGATGATGTGAAGGATGCTCCTGAGCTTGAGGAAATGATGATGGAGCTCGTTCCATTGCTGGATGATGTCGTACTCGTAGGACATAATGTAAGCTTTGATTTTCACTTTTTACAAAATGCGCTTGACAGATGCGGGTACTTGCCATTTACAGGCCGGATTTTGGATACCATGGATTTCCTCAGAATTTGCTTTCCTTCCTTATCCTCCTATCAGCTGGGATATGTAGCAAGCGAATTTGGATTCACCCATGACCGTCCTCATCAGGCGGATAGTGATGCGATGGCAACAGCGCATATTTTCTTGAAGAGTCTTGAGGAGCTTAAGAGCCTGCCATTGATCACTTTGCAGCGGCTTACCGATCTATTTGCTGCGGAAGATAGTGATTTGGGCTGGTTTTTTGATGGGATTCTTACAGAAAAAGAAATGGAGCCTATTCACGATCTGGACAATCAGACCTATTATAGGCAGCTCGCTCTAAAGATCGACGATTGGTCACAGATTGCTCCGCCCAGGGATGAACATGAACCCAATCCATTAGAAAAATTAACTTTTCAGGAATTTATGGATGAGGTTCAGCTGCGTCTGAAGCAAACACTGCCTCATTATGAGGAACGCGAGTCCCAGAATATGATGTTCGCAGAAGTGACGAAGGCGATGGAAGAGGACAAGCATTTACTAATTGAAGCCGGGACAGGCACGGGTAAGTCACTCGGTTATTTGCTGCCTTCGATTTATCATAGTGTCAGACAGGAGACGAAGGTAACAGTAAGCACACATACGATCAATCTTCAGGAGCAGCTTCGTGAGCGGGATATTCCGCTCCTCACGGAGGTGGTTCCTTTTCCGTTCAAAGCAGCTGTGTTTAAAGGCAGAGGACATTACCTGTGTCTGCGTAAATTTGAGCAAAAGCTGAACAACAAGGAGTTTGTAACTCCGAAGGAGGACGTATTTACTGCTGCGCAGATGCTTGTATGGCTCACGCAAACCGAAACCGGAGATGATGAGGAGCTCAATCTGAGTCATCGCGGCGGCGATTTTTGGGAGACTGTACAAAGCGATTCGGATTCCTGCCTGGGACGAAGCTGCCCTTGGTTTAAGAAATGCTTCTATCATCGTGCAAGACATGAGGCGGGCATTGCTGATGTAGTCATCACCAATCATTCCAAGCTGTTTACGGACGTTAAGGCTAGTCACCAATTGCTTCCTGCTTATGAGCATCTCGTCATAGATGAGGCGCATCAATTCGAGGAGGTCGCCGGTAAGCATCTTGGAATGCATATGAAATATTTCACGGTGGTTCATGCGCTTACCCGATTATTTAAAGATAGTCGGAACGGTCAATTCCCAGCTCTGCGTCAAAAAATAGCGCAGTCCAGTCATGAGCAAATGGTGGAGTGGACCTCTGCCATTGATCAGCTGTTCCCATCCGCTCTGGAAGCGAAGGAAGCCTGGGACCAGCTCAGTGAGATGCTGTTCAGCTTACTGCCAGAACGAAGTGATGCTGCCCCTGGAGAAGCAGGACAGTTTACACTAAGACTGAAGCCGCAGAACAAACCAAAGAAATGGGATAAGCTCGCTGCGGTTGAGAATCAGTTCTATGTGACCGTATCCGAATTGGTTCGGAAGGCAGATAAGGTCCTTAGTGAAGTAAGGGAAGATCTCGATGACTATACGGCCGACAGCCTTATCACTGACGTAACAGGGCTTGTTAAGGATCTAGCTGGCTTCAAAGACCAATTAAGACATTTCATGCGCCTTGATGATGCAGGGACCGTATATTGGCTGGAAGCCAGCGGACAATTCAAGAGCAAGTCGCTTCAGCTGTATGCCGTTCCTGTAGATGTAAGTCCTCAGCTGAAGGAAATGTTCTTTGATAAGAAGCGAAGCGTTATTTTAACCTCTGCTACTTTATCGGTAGATAAATCGTTCCAGTTTATGATAGATCAGCTCGGATTGACCGAAGCACAGGAGCAGCAGAGGTTGCTCACATCACAGCTTCCATCTCCTTTTAATTACCGGGAACAAGCCCTTCTTGTAGTTCCGCGTGATTTTCCAAGTGTGAAGGGCAGTGTGGGTGATGATCACTTTGTCAGTATGCTCGTCAAGTCTCTGTCAGAGGCCGCGCAGGCGACTAAGGGCAGAATGCTTGTCCTGTTTACCTCTTACAAGATGCTGAGACAGGTACATGAGCCGCTGAAGGAAGCTTTGGCTTCAAGTGATATTTCTGTGTTTGGACAAGGGGTGGACAGTGGAAGCAGGACGAAGCTGACGAGAAGATTCCAGGAGGCCAAAGCTTCTGTACTGCTTGGAACGAGCAGCTTCTGGGAAGGTGTCGATATTCCAGGAGAAGCTTTATCCTGTTTGGCTATTGTACGTTTGCCCTTCCAGCCGCCTAACCATCCAGTTGTCGAAGCCAAGAGCGAGCTGCTGCAGGCGGAGAAGAAGAATCCGTTTATGAAGCTCTCCGTACCGCAGGCGGTTATACGGTTTAAGCAAGGTTTTGGAAGACTGGTGCGGACCGCTAAGGACCGAGGCATCGTTATCGTGTATGATACAAGAGTGATTGAATCGTATTATGGCAAGTACTTTTTATATTCCCTGCCAGGTCCTAAAATGGAGCATATGACAACGGACAAGATGGTTCCGCGTATAAGCGAGTGGTTAGAGGAACATATAACGAATGAAGAGAAGTAATATTAAGCACGGACACTGCTTGCAGGTGTGAGGGGGAATTATAATTGAAGTCGGACAAAATTTCAGAGGCTGTTGTAAGAAGACTGCCTGTATATCTGCGTTATTTACAAGAGCTGTACAAAAGAGAAGTGACCACAGTATCGTCACAGGAGCTTGGTCTCAGACTGGATTTGAATCCAGCGCAAATTCGTAAGGACCTCGCTTATTTCGGGGATTTTGGACGCAAGGGTATCGGCTATGATGTGGCATATCTCATCGATAAGATCAGACAAATATTGAAGCTGGATCAACAGATCAATGTGGCACTTGTCGGTGCCGGTAATCTGGGTCATGCCTTGTCGAACTATAATCGATATGTAAAAGACAATATGAAGATTGTCGCTGTATTTGATTCCCAGCCCTCGAAGATTGGCTCCAAGATTAATACACTGACGGTTCTGCCTATGGAAGAGCTGGTGAAGACAGTGAAAGATCTGAGCATTAGAATCGGCATTATAACGGTTCCGGATTCGGAAGCTCAGCGTGTGGCGGACTATCTGGTGGAGGCGGGAGTCGAAGCGATCCTTAATTTTGCCCCGATTATTATCAAGGCGCCTGCTCATATCCGGATTCATACAGCGGACTTCACTACAGATCTGCTTAGTCTGGCTTATTATCTAGAGAACGAAGCAGGGAAAGAGGAGGAAGAGGATGTCAAGTCATAAGTGGCTCATCAAGAACGGCAAATTTGCGGTAAGCGATCCTGAATGGCGAATCGTCAGCGGTTATATGCTGATTGAGGATGACCGCATTTCATATATAGGCGAAGATCTGCCCGAAGGAACAGAGGGCATTCCAGTTCATGACGGCAAGCATCAGCTGTTTATTCCTGGCCTTATTAATACGCATGGTCATGCCGCAATGTCCCTACTACGCGGCTATGGCGATGATCTTGCCCTTCAGGTCTGGCTTCAAGAAAAAATGTGGCCAATGGAGGAAAAGTTCACAGCTGAGGATGTCTACTGGGGAACCTCGCTATCTGTGCTGGAAATGCTGAGAGGCGGCACTACCGCCTTTCTTGATATGTATGACCAGATGAATCAGGTGGCAAAAGTAGCAGAGGAGTCGGGCATTCGCGCAAGTCTGATGCGGGGAGCGATTGGCTTCGGCTCAGATGAGCTGCGTGCTTTCAAGCTGAAGGAAGCAATGACCTTTGCCCGGGAATGGCATAATCAGGCTGACGGACGCATCACGACGATGCTGTCACCACATTCGCCATATACTTGCGGACCAGAGTTTATTGAGAAGTTTGTAGAAGCGGCACATGAGCTGGACTTGCCGCTGCATACACATATGTCTGAAACGGCCGCTGAAGTAGAACAGAATGTAAAAGAGTATGGACTGCGTCCAGTAGCGCATCTGGAGAAGCTCGGCTTCTTCTCTAGACCTTCTCTCGTGGCTCATGCCGTGCATTTGACGGATGAAGAAATAGAGGTGCTTGCCAAATACAATGTGGCAGTGGCTCATAATCCTGGAAGCAATCTGAAGCTGGCGAGCGGTGTTGCGCGAGTACCTGAGCTGTTAAAAGCAGGGGTTGTTGTGTCCCTTGCCACAGACGGTGCAGCAAGCAACAATAATTTGGATATGTTTGAGGAAATGCGTCTAGCTGCATTGATTCACAAAGGAGTCAGCGGTGATCCAACCGCCGTACCTGCTACTGAAGCACTTCGTATGGGAACAGAATATGGAGCGAAATCCATCTACGTCAAGGACACAGGAGTGCTGGCGCCAGGCAAAAAAGCGGATTTCATTGCAATAGACCTGGATCAAGCTCATTTCCTGCCTTACACCGATTTGATATCACATGTCATCTATTCTGCGAGCAGCAAGGATGTTCAACATGTCTGGGTGGATGGTAAGCAATTAGTTAAGAACGGTGAGATGCTCACGTTGGATGAAGAACGGATTAAACGCGAAGCACAAGCTGCTTTCGAAGGACTGACGTCCCGCTGATTGATGCTGGGGGCAAGAAGGGAGTTCAGCCTTGAGAAAAAAAAGAAAGTGGATCCTCATAAGTATTGTGGCTTTTATACTCGTGCTCTTAGGCATTTATATATTTTATGAATATGTAATGAAGGATACATGGGTAGAAGAAGAAGCTGCAATCGCTATTGCGAAAGAAAAAGAAGACCTGGTTACAGTAACGAAGACGCAAAAATCGGTCTGGTCTGAGGATGCCATTTATTGGACAATTGAAGGTGTAAATGCGGATAATGAGCCCATTATGGTATGGGTACAGTACGGTACTGACAAGAAGCCAAAGACAGATGAAAAGAGTGTACACAGCGAGAAGATTGAAGAAGGAACGTCTGAGGAAGAAATGCGCTCCAAGATCAGCTCACAGCTGCCTGGAATTGAAATCGTCAGACTGCAGCCGGCAGTTTATGATGAGACGTATGTCTGGCAGTTATTTTATAAAGAGAATGATCGTTACTACTATCGCTTCTATCGTTTCAGTGATGGAACCGAGCTAGAGGAAGGATTTCAGCTTCCGGTCAAAGAATAATGCACTCAAAAAATACCCTGAAGTGGTCTCCATTGGCCATTTCGGGGTTATTTGGATTGGAAACTTTGAAAAATAATTCATAGTTTAGATTTGGACCGCTGTATATGGTATGCTATATCTATATCCCATTTTGATAGGAATAGAGTGGGTAAAATAGATGAGGAGGTTGTCACTTGAAATTACGTCCTATTCGGATAGCAATTACAGTTATGGTTACGGCTACGCTGCTGTTTGGAGGATGGTTTGTGTACCGTCAGGTGGCCCTTGAGAAGCCAATCGAAAAGTTGGTTGCCGAGTATGACGGCGTAAACGATGTTCAATTAGATATTAACCAGAATCAAGTTGTTTTGAATCTCGATCTCGAACCGAATACCAATATAAGAGGTCTTGTTGATTATATCCGCACAGATGGCAAGGAGCTTCTGAACGGTAGAACGATGCAGCTGGAGGTTAAGGATCATTCGACGGAAACGCTTGATGATTTCTGGTCCAGCGCTTTATTTACCGTCGCTGAAGCGATGGAGACTAGACAATACACGCAAATTCCTGAGAAGCTGAAGGAAATGAGCGAAGGCAGCATCCAGGTTGACTATGATATTGATAATGAGAACGTATATGTAAGCCTGTCAGATGGAGAAGCAAGCAAGTATATTATTCTGCCGAGACAGCCGGCTACGATGGGAGTGTGGCCTAATGCCTAATTGGTTGAAGGAGATTTTAATCGGGGTCGTTCCGGTCGTACTTCTTTTTCTGGTCTTTATAGGAGTTAATATTATTCCAGTACTGCTTATTGCCCTGCTTGCAGGGGGCGTGGTGTTCCTGATGCAGACACGCGGCGGACTCGCGGTCGGTGCCAGCAGTGAGAAGAAGCGCAAGAAGGCTGGTCCCGCCAAGCTTACCTTCGAGGAAATTGGAGGACAGGACAGCGCCAAGCAGGAGCTCCGTGAAGCGCTGGACTTTTTGGTTAGACATGAAGAAATTCAGAAGTTTGGCATTCGCCCACTAAAGGGTATTTTGCTGACAGGCCCTCCGGGTACGGGGAAGACACTGATGGCGAAGGCGGCTGCACATTACACCAATTCTGTATTTATTGCAGCTGCCGGCAGTGAGTTTGTTGAAATGTATGTTGGTGTCGGGGCAGGACGTATCCGTGAATTATTTAAAGATGCCAGAGCTCGGGCTGCCAAGGAAAACAAAGAAAACGCCATTATTTTTATTGATGAGATCGATGTCATCGGCGGCAAAAGAGAGGGCGGCCAGCAGCGTGAATATGATCAGACTCTGAACCAGCTGCTTACGGAGATGGACGGTATATACAACTCTGATGCACCCCGCATTCTGATTATCGCAGCGACGAACCGCAAAGAAATGCTCGACAGCGCACTTCTTCGTCCGGGTCGTTTTGACCGCCATATCCAAGTGGAGCTTCCGGATAAGAAAGGGCGCAAGCATATTCTGGAGCTGCATGCCAAAAATAAACCGCTTGCTGAGGATGTAAGCTTGGACAAAATAGCTGAAGAATCGTATGGCTTCTCCGGGGCGCAGCTCGAGAGCTTGATGAATGAGGCTGCAATCTATGCAATGCGGGATAGTCTGGAATTTATTACGCAGCGGAACCTGTCTATGGCTATAGATAAAGTGATGATGGGTGAGAAGACAGACCGTGAATCCAATGCAGACGAGAAGAAGCGGGTTGCCATTCATGAGCTCGGACATGCGATTGCAGCAGAAGCAGTTCGACCGAACAGTGTGGGCCAGGTAGCACTCAGTCCGCGGGGACAGGCACTCGGTTATGTTCGACATAATCCGCAGGAAGAGCAGTACTTATATACGAAGGATTTTCTTGAAGCTCAGATTATGATTGCACTCGGTGGTGCTGCTGCCGAGGAAATTTATTATGGAGGGCGGAGCACCGGTTCCAGAAATGACTTTGAGCAATCGCTCGATATTGTCAAAACCATGATCAGCTCTGGACTGACCTCGCTCGGCATTGTTAATCTTGACATGGTATCCCAGGAAGACATGATGCGTGAGAATAACTACATCTTGAATGAGCTGTTTGCCCGTACAAAAGAGCTGCTCCATGAGCACGCAGCCATCTTTGATGAGTCGCTGGACATTCTCATGAAGGAAGAAGTGTTGTCCGGTGGTCAATTCCGTGAATTATTTAAGAAAAATGCACTTTTGCCAGCATAATTATTTATGCTGGTTATTTTTTTTTACTTTTGATTCATGCTAAGATATTATTATATGTTGGGTCATAAAAATGTATTTTTCGACAAAGAAGAATACAAACTATTCAGAAGAGACCAGGAAGGGATGGAGCAGTAACCATGTTGTTTAAAAAGATAGGAGTTATCGGCGGAGGTACGATGGGTCAAAGTATTGCTGAAATGCTGGCAGCTAAAGGCCTCGACGTTATGCTGGTAGAGCTTTCCCCGAATAAGCTTGATTATTCCATCGGAATGATCGAGACAGGGTTAGATAAAAAATTGGAGAAGTGGGCAATTACCCAAGCAGAGAAAAAATTGATCTTATCTAGAATTCATAGAGCGAATCTTAGTGATCTGTCTGCTTGCGACTTGATTATAGAGACCATTACTGAAGACCTGGAAGCAAAGATCAAATTGTTCAAACAGCTTGAGGAGATTGTGTCTGAAGATATCATTCTAACAAGTAATACTTCAACACTGAGCTTGACTGAACTTGCAAGTTCTACAAATCATCCTGAGCGTGTGATCGGCCTGCACTGGATTTATCCGGTATCAAGTATCGATGTTGTCGAAATCATTCGTGGTCTTAAAACATCAGATGATACATTTGAGTTCACGAAGAAGTTTGCTGAGGAAGTATTGGAGAAAAAAGGCGTCATGGTCTATGAGTCTCCTGGATTCGTAACTTCCCGGCTTATTTGTCTGCATATCAATGAAGCCCTTCATCTGCTTGAAGAGGGCGTTGCATCTGCCGAGGATATCGATCAAGCGGTTCGGATTGGATACAAATTCCAGCATGGCCCATTTGAAATGGCAGATCGTTTTGGCCTCGATTCCGTTCATGCTGCACTTGACGGTATGTTCCGTGAGTTCGGCGAATTGAAATACAGACCTTCCACTATACTTAAGAAAATGGTTCGCGCAGGGCAATTAGGTGTGAAGACGGGCGAAGGCTTCTTCAAGTATGACAAGGATGGTGACCGGATATGAAAGTATTAGTAATTAATGCGGGAAGTTCTTCCCTGAAGTATCAAGTGTATGACATGACTGACGAGTCTGTTCTGGCTAAAGGCTTGGTTGAGCGGATCGGAATGGATTCTTCCATTCTTACACATAAGCCGACAGGCAAAGAAGAAGTGACCGAAGTAAGCGAGATTCTGGAACATACGACAGCGATCCGTAAAGTATTGGACAAGCTCGTACATGCTGAGCACGGCGTACTGTCTTCAATCGAAGAGATTCAAGCTGTCGGACACCGTGTTGTTCACGGCGGTGAATTCTTTAACGGATCTGCATTGGTTACAGATGAAGTCAAAGCGAAGATTCGTCAATTGATCGACCTTGCACCGCTTCATAATCCAGCTGCGATTATGGGTATTAATGCCGCTGAAGCCAATATGCCTGGAGTACCGCAAGTGGTTGTATTTGATACCGCATTCCATCAAACGATGCCGGAGTCTGCTTATCTATACGCAATTCCACGTGTACTGTATAACAAGTACAAGGTTCGTCGTTATGGAGCCCATGGTACATCCCATTACTATGTAAGCCAGATCGCTGCTGAATTCTTGGAGCGTCCGATTGAGGACCTGAAGATCATAACGTGCCATGTAGGTAACGGGGGAAGTCTTACAGCGATTCAAAATGGCGTGTCTGTCGATACATCCATGGGAATGACGCCTCTGGAAGGACTTATGATGGGAACGCGCAGCGGAGATCTTGATCCTGCGATTGTTCCATATGTCATGAACAAAGAGGACTTAACGCTGAATGAAGTGAACTCTATGCTTAACAAGCACAGTGGACTTCTTGCCATCTCTGGAATCAGCAGTGATATGCGTGAAATTACAGAGGGTATGGAGAACGGAGATCCGAATTCTACACTCGCATTCAACATGTACGAATATCGTCTTCGCAAGTACATCGGTTCCTATGCTGCGGCGATGAACGGAGTAGACGTCATTGTCTTCACTGCTGGGGTCGGAGAGAACTCTGTAGTCCTTCGTCAAAGAGTACTGGAGCAGTTGACTTATCTCGGAGTAGAGCTTGACGAGGAGCTGAACAAGATTCGTTCTGGCGAGCCTCGCCGTATTTCTACTGCGAATTCCAAAGTCGAAGTATTGATCATTCCAACGAATGAAGAGCTTGTTATTGCTCGCGACACGAATCGCATTGTAGAAGAGTCAAAGTAACATTTGAATTTGAATTTTAATAGAACGGGGAGAGATGAGACATGAGCACAAAGAGCGACATTCGCCATGTCAGTCAGCACGTTGGAGAAACGGTAACGATTGGTGCTTGGATTAACAATAAGCGCTCCAGCGGCAAAATACAGTTTTTGCAGCTTCGAGATGGTACGGGCTATATCCAAGGGGTTGTTGTAAAAAGCGAGGTTTCTGAGGAAATCTGGAATAATGCGAAGAGCTTGACTCAGGAAAGCTCACTATATGTAACAGGTGTGATTCGAGAGGAGCCACGCAGTCAATCCGGATATGAAATGACCGTGACGGATATCGAAATCATTCACTTAACAGAGAATTATCCGATTACTCCTAAAGAGCATGGGGTCGACTTCCTAATGGATCATCGCCATCTGTGGCTGCGTTCATCCAAGCAGCGTGCGATTATGATTATCCGTGCCGAGATCATTCGTGCGGTTCAGGAGTACTTTGATACGAACGGATTTACGATCGTGGATCCACCGATTTTGACTCCTTCTTCTGCAGAAGGAACAACGAATTTATTCCATATCAAATATTTCGATGAGGATGCATATTTGACGCAGAGCGGTCAGCTGTACATGGAAGCTGCTGCAATGGCGCTTGGTAAAGTGTATTCCTTCGGACCGACGTTCCGTGCAGAGAAATCCAAGACACGCCGTCATTTGATCGAATTCTGGATGATTGAGCCGGAGATGGCCTTCGTAGATCATGAAGAGAGTCTGCGTATCCAGGAGCAATTCATCGCTCATGTTGTACAGTCAGTAGTGAAGAACTGCCGTACAGAGCTTGAAAGTATCGGACGTGATGTTTCCAAGCTGGAGAATGTTACAGCTCCATTCCCGCGGATCACTTATGACGATGCGATCCAATTCCTCCAAGGCGAAGGCTTTGATATTCCTTGGGGTGAAGATTTTGGTGCGCCGCATGAAACGGCAATTGCAGAGAAATATGACAAGCCTGTATTTATTACCCATTATCCAGCCGGAATCAAAGCATTCTACATGAAGCCAGATCCGAATCGTCCTGAGGTCGTTCTATGTGCTGATATGATCGCTCCTGAAGGCTATGGAGAAATTATTGGGGGCTCCCAGCGTATTGATGATCCGAAGCTGATGGAAGAACGCTTTGAGGAGCATAATCTCTCACGTGAAGCTTATCAGTGGTATTTGGATCTTCGTACGTACGGCTCAGTACCTCACTCCGGATTCGGACTTGGACTTGAGCGGACAGTAGCTTGGATTTGCGGACTTGACCATGTTCGTGAGACGATTCCGTTCCCACGGATGCTGTATCGTCTATATCCATAAGTCCAGGAGGAATATGAATGAGCGAACCTAGCGTAGGAACTTGGGCGGACGGTGTCGCTTACGGCATGGCAACGGGAAGCATCCAGCTTCCCTATGCACTGCTTCGTTATCATGCCCGGCTGGGATTATCAGAAGGAGAAGTACTGCTTATAGAGCATTTGCTTGGATTTCAGCAGGTGGAGGGAAATGAATTTCCGACGCTTCAGGAGCTGGCAGATCGAATGGGAATCATGCCTGATGAGATAGCCAAACGGCTTCAGCGGCTTATGAAGGAAGGGTTTATTCGGATAGAAGAGGACATGGATGCTGTGCAAGGCATTCAGTATGAACGATATAATCTGATCGGGTTGTATACCATATTGGCTCAGTGCTTGTCAGAGGACCGAGCCACTTCTCTGTCGAAGTCATCTGTCCGCAGCCGTTCCTTGGAGAATGCCATGAATCCGCCTGCTGAGGAGCAAGAGGAGAAGAACATCTTCCGTATTTTTGAGAAGGAATTCGGCAGACCCTTATCTCCAATGGAGCTGGAGCGGATTTCCAGCTGGCTGGATCAAGATCGATATCCTGATGAGTTAATTCTGCTGGCGCTAAAAGAAGCGGTATTTGCCGGCAAAGTGCACTTTACGTATATCGACCGTATATTGCTTGAATGGAGCCGCAACCGGGTTAGAACACCACAGGATGTTAAAGCTTATGCAGCTCGTTTTCGCAATGGAGGTCGTTAAATAAATATCTGTTATTTATTCGAGATAGACATTCCTTAATTTGAGGGGTGTCTATTTTTGTTGCAATACTTCAGAATAACAACCATAGAAATCTATTTCAAAAACACCTATAGATTTATGAAATTGATTCACACGAATTTTTTTTGATAATAATGCAGGGTTATTCAAATCGCGGTCGTCTATTTAAGTGGGGAAGGAGGAGAGAAGCCATTGATGAAGCAAGTTTGATCGATCAAATATTAAAGGGTGACCATGCCAAGTTTCGCGAAATTATTGATCGCTATGGAAGGCATGTGTATCAGGTAACTTACTCCGTGCTTCACCAGGCACAGGATGCGGAGGACGCAGCACAGGAAGCGTTTATTCAAGTCTTTAAATCTCTCCCCCAGTACCGATCTGAAGGATTCAAGACATGGATCACCCGAATTGCTCTACATAAGGCAATTGACTTAAAAAGAAAATTAAATCGCAGGGAGGCAGAGGTGGTTGGCCGTGAGGATGAGGTTGTACAAATGGCCGATCACCAGGCTGATATCATACATCAGCTGTTAAAGAAGGAGAGAAAAGAGACGCTGCTTCACAAAATATCTTCACTTCCGGCTCAGCATCGCGATATTATTGTTGATTTTTATCTGAAAGAAAAAAATTATGAACAAATTGCAGAAGAATCACAAATTGCCATAAAAACTGTAGAATCCAGACTATATCGGGCACGTCAGTGGATTAGAGCGCATTGGAAGGAGGGATCTTGGCGTGAATAAACAAGAACAGCAAGACTGGAAACGATATATTCAAGGCGAACTGCCGGCGCACGAGCGTGAAGCGATGGATCAACGTCTGCTAGAGGATCATGAAGCACTTGAGACTTATCTGGCCGTACTTGAACACTTCTCAGACACAGGATTAAGGGATGCAGAAGCCTTTGAGCAGCAAGTCATGAGCCAGATCGAGCGTGAGTACAAGCAACTACAATCAAGCTCCAGTCGTAGAAACATCCAGTTCAGAAAATGGTCGAATAATAAGCTGGTCCATTATACCCTTGCCGCCTCCATAACGCTGCTATTCTTATCTACAGGCGTATTTGACCGAATGTTACCCGGGCAGTTAAACGTGGATTCAGGAGATAAACAGCCCTATAGCGAACAAATGGTGAGGAAAGCAACCCATTGGCTTGATGAAATTAAGCCTGAGCCGAATCAATTTCATCAATCAATAAAAAGGTGAATTTGAAACTATAATTAAAAGGTGAAAGGAATGAAGAATGTGCAGCAAGATCGCAGCAAGCTGCTGGCTTTTCTGCTTAACATGGTGCCTGGTTTGGGGCATTACTACTATAGAAGCCGCGTGAAGGGATTTATTTATGGATTTATATTTTTTGGGCTGTTAGGGATCGGTTTTCTTTCGCTTATTGGTGGAGGGGAGGAAGTGACCTTACTCTGTATTTTTGCTGCAGGAATTATATGGTTAATCAGTATGTTTGATCTCGTCATCAAGCTCATCCGAGAGCCGGATCCGCAGGCATATCCACATTATCCAGGGTACCCGAATCACATTCCGCATGAGAAAATGTACTACGGACATGAAGGAATACAAGGTGAACCCGATATTCCCTTTCATAATCCGGAGGATCCGGGAGTTCCTCCTTCATACGGATTTCCGCCGCACGAAGGATATGTTTATCCAGATCAGGGAAGGGGACGCGGCAAGGAAAGTGAACGGTTCTATACCATTCTCTTATCCTTTGTTCCCGGCTTAGGCCATTTGCATCTTGGACTGCTGCAGCGGGGATTATCCTTTCTCATCGGGTTCTTTGGACTCGGTATTATGCTGGTTTTTGTCACTGCCATTACAGGACAGGAAATCTTTCTTCTCTTCCTGCTGCTGCTGCCGATCATGTGGCTGTACTGTATGTTTGATGCGGTGCAGCATGTGAACCGGAAGCAAGCCGGTGAGATTCTGGAGGACAAGACGTTATTCGAGCAGCTTGAACATGGCACAAGCACAGGCAAGAAGAGCAAAGTCATTGCAACCCTGCTGGCAGCATTTCCAGGAGCAGGACATATGTATCTTGGACTGCAAAAAAGAGGATTGCAGCTAATGCTGATCTTCCTAGGAAGCATTTATGTTCTAGATTTACTTGGTTTGTCCTTGTTTCTTTTTCTCATTCCGATTATTTGGTTTTATAGCTTTTTTGATGGATTACAGCAGTCGAGTAAGTATGGAAGAGAGCGCCTATATGATAAACCGGTCATTGAGAGCTGGACCCGATATCAGAAATGGATTGGGATTGCCCTGTTGTTCCTGGGTGTTTACTATATACTAGTCCGGCTTGTTGTTCCTGAGTTTGGAGATCCGTTTGGAGCTTACATCTATCGCATCCAGTCGCACATGAATACGATCATTGTATCTTTGCTGCTCATTGGCGGAGGCATCAAATTGTTATTTAAGCCGAGTAGAAGAGAATATGATGGGGAGCAGCTTCTTAGAGATTTGGAACGTGATTTCGAAGGCTCGCCATTTTCCGACGAACGCAAATAAGAGTGGTTCAGAAAAAAGACCGGAGGAAGCATCACCGTTTAACAGGTGATCTTTCCTCCGGTTCTCTATTATAACTAGCCTGCATAGCCGCATCATACATAGGATGATCCAAATAGATGATCTGCTTATTCTATCCTTACCTGGCGGCTTCCTTTAATTCTTCGCCCATCTCACGAGATCGTTCGGCACACCGCTGGACTGCTGCAATAACCGTCTCATTAAAATGGCCTTTAGCCATAACCTCAATGGCAGCCTGGGTTGAGCCATTAGGTGATGTAACGTTCTTCCGAAGTGTAGCAGGGGCCTCACCTGTGAGCTGCACCATACGTGCTGCTCCCAGGACAGTCTGGACGGTCAGATCATGCGCTTGTTCGGCTGTAAGACCGCCTCTTACGCCTGCTTCCACCATTGCCTCCATCATATAGTAGATATAGGCCGGGCCGCTTCCTGAAATTCCGGTCAAGGTCTCAAACTGCTCTTCTTCGATCAAAGTAATTGTTCCAATCGCTTCAAAGACGGTGTTTACAATCTGGCGATCCTCGTCCGTCACTTCAGGCGAGAAGGCAATTCCTGTCGCACCGAGTCCGATGGAACTGGATGTATTGGGCATCGTGCGAACGACAGCTGCAGTACGTCCAAGCAGGCTTTGAATCGTTTCTATGGTAAGCCCGGCAATGACAGAAACGACAACTTGTCGTTTGGATAGCAGAGGTCCCAAATATCGAAGCGATTCAGCCGCATCCTTCGGCTTCATAGACAAGATGATCAGATCAGCTTGTGTAAGCGCAGCTTCTTTGCTAGCCGCATCTGCAGCAGTCGTCACGTTGTATTTGCGCTGCAGCTCCGTTAGCCGGTCTTGGTTGCTGCGATTGAACATCGTTATTTTTTCGGAAGAGACTACTTTACGTGCGATGAGACCTTTAGCAATGGCTTCAGCCATAGCCCCGGCACCAAAGAAAGTAATCTTACGATTGATTAGAAATTGATTTCCACTCATATTAATTCCCCCAGCAATGTCTAGTGTTTGATTTGTCCAGAACCGTAGATTCGATACTTTGTAGATGTCAGCGCTGGAAGCCCCATTGGACCACGTGCATGCAGCTTCTGAGTACTGATGCCGATTTCTGCACCAAAGCCAAATTCGAACCCATCTGTAAAGCGAGTAGAAGCATTATGATACACGGCAGCGGCATCTACTTGCTCCATAAACTTGGCGGCAGTCTCAGGATTTCTAGTCACAATGCATTCAGAGTGCATGGTTCCATATTTTCGGATATGATCTATCGCTTCTTCTATATGATCAACCATTCGAACGTTCAGGATATAGTCGTTATATTCCGTAGCATAGTTTTCCTCAGTTGCAGCTGTCGCCCAAGGCACCAGCTTAAGGAAAGATTCGCAGCCTCGGAGCTCGACAGCGGAATTTCTGAATTGCTCCGCAAGCTCCAAGATTGCATCAGCACCGTAATCACTGTGAATTAGGAGTGTCTCCATCGCATTGCACACAGAGGGGCGTTGAACCTTCGCGTTAAGCGCAATTTGCAGTGCCATTTCCGGATCAGCCGCAGCGTCGATATAGGTGTGACAAATACCGGCTCCAGTTTCAATAACAGGAACCGTCGAATTTTGTACGACATTTTGAATTAAGGACGCTCCACCTCTTGGAATGATGACATCAAGATATTCATTACATCTCAGCATCTCATCCACGCTGGAGCGATCCGCATCCTCCACCAGCTGTATTGCATCGGCAGGCAGGTCTGTTTTCGCTAGCGCTTGCTTCAACACATGGATGATTTGCTTGTTGGATGACAAGGCAGAAGAGCCGCCTCGCAGCAGAACGGCATTACCCGTCTTCAGCGACAAGCCGACAGCGTCAACCGTCACGTTGGGACGAGCTTCATAAATGATGCCGATCAGACCGAGAGGAACACGTTCCTTCTCAATGCGAAGCCCGTTAGGCCGTTTGATGACTTCCAGAATATCGCCAATCGGATCTGGCAAATCGATGATTTGACGCAGTCCTGAGGCAATCTCTTCGATTCGCTCATCCGTCAGGGAGAGTCTATCCAGCATAGGTAGAGCGGTTCCGTTCTGTCTTCCCCGTTCAAGATCTTCTGCATTCGCATGGATAATGGATGCCTTCTCAGCAATCAAAGCATCAGCCATTACCGACAGTGCTGCGTTCTTCTTCTCTGAGCTCAAGCGGCCCAGTACCAGGGAGGCTTCTTTGGCAAGTCTTGCTTTATCATTAACTTCACTCATCATATTTACACTCCTATCTGTATTAAATGAATATCATCGGGTTGCACATATCAGTACACTAGCAATAAAATCACTTTAAAGTAATCCATTCATCGCGATGAACGACCTCAAGCCTGTGAAGTGATCCCTCCAGCTTCTTAAGCACATCAGGACTCGGCAGCCCAATAATGCTCCGCAGCTGTTCTGCATCATAATTAACGATGCCGCGTCCAATCAGAGAACCCTGAAGATTAACCACCTCGATTACATCACCTGTATGAAATTGTCCTTCAACCCGTCTGACGCCAACTGGAAGCAGGCTGTGTCCACCATAGATGAGCGCTTCTTCAGCACCTGAGTCAACTTGAATGGAGCCTAACGGTGAGGAGATGAACCCAAGCCATTGTTTTTTTCGAGATAGTGAATTCAATCGTGTGTCAAAATAAGTACCCTTGCCATGGCCTGTTGTAGCGTTAAGAAGATCTCCGGGCTCGCTTACACGTCCTACGAATACAGGGACTCCGCCCCGGGTAGCGACTTTGGCTGCATCTACTTTGGAACGCATCCCTCCAGTGCCTACCGCAGAGCCGCTTCCTCCGGCCATTTCGTATATTTCAGCCGTTATTTCATCAATGCGTTCATAGCGCTTCGCATCCGCATGATATCTTGGATCTGCTGTGTATAATCCGTCCGTATCGGTTAATATGATCAGTTTCTTGGCTTTGGTCAAGCCGGCAACCAGGGCAGACAGCATGTCATTATCCCCGAATTTGAGCTCGTCGACAGATACAGTATCATTTTCATTAATAACCGGAATTACGTTCTGTTTAAGAAGCTCATCGATCGTCATTCCGGCATTACCCATTCGCTTCCGATTCGTAAAATCTGTACGTGTAAGCAAGATCTGCGCTGTTTTGATGTGGTGATGTGCAAAAGCCTGTTGATATGCCTGCATAAGCAGTGCTTGACCTACAGCAGCTGCGGCTTGCTTCTCATGAAGCAGCTTAGGCCTGGTCTCGTAGCCGATATGTCCAAATCCTGCAGCTACAGCCCCTGAAGTGACCAGCAGGACTTCATGCCCGGCTTGATGGAGAGCCGCAATTTCGGAGGCGTAAAACGACACGGCGTCGTGATTCAGTGATCCGGAATCCGTAGTGAGCGAGCTGCTGCCGATCTTGACAACAATTCTAGATGACAAGAAGCATCAACATCCTTTCTTGTGATAAAAAAATAAAAACTTTCATCCTTGGCTGCTTAGCAAAGGACGAAAGTTTATTCTTCCGCGGTACCACCTTTATTGATGAGGGTATCATCCGACTCTTAAGCCTTATAACGTTAAGGCAACGTCCTGTATGAACAGGCCGCTCAAGGGGTAGGTTTCAGAAAAATCCGCGGTAAATTCTCTCAGCCTACTGGAATTTACTCTCTGCAAGCACGGAATTCAATTTCTTACTGGTCCCTGTCAGCACGTTTTCGCAATTTAAATTAATGATAGAATACCATGGAACCTTACATGATGCAAAAAGAATCTGATAAAAGATGTTAAAACAAATTTAGTCTGCCTATTCGTTGAACCGCTTCACGCAATCGTTCCTCATCACTGAGGAGGCCGACTCTGACATAGCCTTCCCCATGCCTGCCAAAACCAATCCCAGGTGCGACGGCAACCTTCGCCTCTCTAAGCAACAAGTCAGCAAAGGAGTCTGAGGAATATCCGGCAGGAACGGGCAGCCAGCTGAAGAAAGAACCGCTGGGTCGATTGGCCTTCCATCCGATCTGATCCAGTTCACTGAAGAGCGCATTCCGACGAGATTCATAGCGGTGAACAAGCTTATTTACACTATCCTGTGATGAAGTCAGCGCAGTTGCGGCCGCGGCCTGGATCCCGCCGAATAAGCTGACATACATATGATCCTGCAGTAAATTGATGAGGCTAATGACCTCTCTGTTACCAAGTGCAAATCCGACACGCCAGCCTGCCATGTTGTAAGACTTGGATAGCGTGTAGAATTCGATTCCGACCTCTTTAGCGCCCGGTGTTTGAAGAAAGCTTACAGGCCGTTTTCCGTCAAATCCGATGGCTCCATAGGCAAAATCGCTTGCTACGACGATATTGTGCTGTGCTGCAAATTCAACGGTGTCTTGATAAAATGACAAAGGAGCCGTGACTGCTGTCGGGTTATTCGGATAATTTAGAAACATAAGCTTTGCTTTTTGAACCTGGGGGCTGGGGATTTCATTATAATCAGGTAAAAAGTTGTTTGATTCAAGAAGGGGCATGCCTACCATTTCTGCTCTGGCCAGCGCAATACCTGACCAATAATCAGGATAGCCTGGATCAGGCACAAGACAAACATCCCCTGGATTAAGCAGTACTTGAGGAAGCTCGACCAGCCCGGACTTCCCCCCGAACAAGATGGCTACTTCCTTCTCCGTGTCGAGCTCAACTCCGTAATCCTCCTTATACCGATGAACGATCGCTTCCTTCAAAAAGGAATATCCGCGAAATGGCGAATATTTATGATACAAAGGATTGGCTGAGGCCGATTGAAGAGATTCTACAATGTGGTCCGGTGTTTTTGTATCCGGATTTCCTTGTCCAAGATTAATGACATCATGTCCTGCAGAAATTTCTTGGTTGACTTTTTGAACGAGTGCAGCAAAAAATTGAGTAGGTAAGCTCTTCATGACCTCTGCAGGTTCGATATGAAATGCGGAGGCAGTGAAGGATTCTCGAGCAGATTTCATTTCATCACTCCGGTTCAGTTTGTTAAATAAATTATTATTAATCTAGCATGCTTATTCCAAGCTGTATAGATGGTTTAAAGTGCTGAAGAGTGATCAGGGATCGGAAAGGGGTGCAGGATGAACATACAGAGTATGGATACCGAAACCGTACAGCAGCATGACAATATGAAGCTGGCATTACTGCAGTGCGATATTAAGATTGGTGATACAGCAGCTAATCGGGAACGGATACAGCAATTGATTCATGAAACAATACAGAAGCACCCTGATGTGAAGGTGATTCTTCTGCCGGAAATGTGGAACACCGGTTATGCCTTGACCGAAATTCATGAGCTTGTCGATGATGAGGGAAGGGTCGAACGAGAGTGGATCAGCGAGTATGCTAAACACTACAAGGTAAATATTGTGGCTGGCTCCATTGCAGAGAAAAAGAATGGGAAAATATATAACAGCATGTATGTGTTTGACATGTATGGAGAACAGGTGGCACGTTACGCAAAGCTGCATTTGTTTCGATTAATGGATGAGGAAAAGTATCTCACGGCAGGAGATGAACCCGTTACCTTTACCTTAGATGACAAATGGTGCTGCGGAGCGTCGATCTGTTACGATATTCGATTCCCCGAGCTTATTAGATCGCTCGCTCTTAAGGGGGCAAAAATGCTGTTTGTACCGGCAGAATGGCCGCAGCCTAGACTTCACCACTGGCGGACTCTGCTGATGGCTCGAGCGATTGAAAATCAGATGTATGTTATCTCCTGTAACCGGGTGGGAACAAGCGGAAGCACTTCCTTCTTTGGTCATTCGATGATTATTGACCCGTGGGGCGAAATTGTCGCTGAAGGTAAAGAGAATGAAGAGATTCTGGTGGGAAGCATAGATCCTGCTATGGTAGATGCAGTGAGAGAGCGGATTCCGGTATTTGAGGACAGAAGACCAGAAATCTATCTAAAAAAATAAATAAAAAATGGAATGGTGATGTTTCGTTTCCTTGGGACAGGTTAATATATAGTATCCCGTCACCAAAGGAGGATGATCACCATGGATTACCGCAAGGCTAACCATCTGTAAGACAAACTCAGGCGACAGGTTCACAAATTCGTAAGAGATGATAGGCACAGGCCTTTCTTAGAGAGCCGTGAGGGAGATTTATCACCCCCGTGAGTACTTTGAACCGCCGGATACAAATCAATCAAACCGATTGGATTCCGGTAAAAGATTTCAAACCTACCAATGAAGATTGACACTTTGTCCTTAGAAAGTAAGATTACTGTAATGAAATAGACAGGCGGTCCGGGAATGTATCCCGGGCCGCCTGTTCTGTGTATGGTTCGTATTTTTTATTACATAATTACATAGCTCGGCACGTTAGTCTAACAGGGTCTGCATCGTGTCCTTAAAGGTTTGAATGAACGCTTCTGCTGCACCGGAGAGATACCGTCCCTGCCGATAAGCAATAACGAGTGTACGGCTAGGAGCAGGTGCAGTTAAAGGAAGATAAACCGGGACAAATTCACTGCGGGGAGCTCTTGCAATAAAACGGGGGACGAGCGTAATGCCCATTCCGGTTGCAACCAGTGATTTGACCGTTTCCATATTGTTGCTCTCAAACACGACTTTGGGCTCGAAGCCCGCTTGCTGACACAGATCAAAGGTCAGCTTGCGAAAGCCTTGTCCCTTCTTAAGAACAATGAATGATTCATCCACGAGCTCTGCGATGTCGACCGTCAAGTCAGGATACTCCTCCCATTTACATGCAAGCGGATGCTCCTTCGGAACAGCAAGATCAATTTGCTCTTCTGCAATTTCTACATAAGAGAGGGAGGACTCCTGAAGCGGAAGTGAGAGCAGGCTTAGATCCGTCTTTCCGATGGCTGTTAACTTCTCCAGATTCATAGAAGAGTCCTCAAGCAGCGTAATTTCAATATCAGGATAATGGTCACGAAAAGCCGGGAGAACATAAGGCAATAAATGAGAGCCTGTAATCGGCATACTGCCAAAAATAACTTTACCCTTTCGCACTTGGGAAATATCGGCCATCTCTTGCTTCAGCAGCTCCACAGCATCTAAAATGTCGCTTGCCTTGGATACGAAGGAAGCTCCCGCATGTGTCAGCTCTACCGAGCTTGTATTGCGCTGAAACAAGAGAACGCCAAGCTCCTTCTCCAGCTTAGACAGCTGCTGACTGAGTGATGGCTGTGCGATATGCAGCTTCTCGGCCGCTCTTGAGAAGTTTTTTTCGGATGCGATTTGTAAGGCGTATTGTAATTGTCGAAGTTCCATGGGAAGGTCACGTCCTTAAGAAGATTTCCGAATGTTGAGTACCATGTTTATCTATTATATAGGAAATTCCTCTAAAGCGATAATTAGCTAATCATGATAATTAATAAGGGATAATATCTTGATTCTTACAGAACAATAAATAGATGATTTCCTTTCTAGAGGATCAAATGAAGCTGACTAAGGAGTATATCTTATGAATAGGATCGTTTACCGTCTGGTAACAGCTGTGTTGATGACAAGTGTGATTATTGTTTATACGGCCCTTATGACCAATCCAACAGCTGCAGCAGCGGCGCAGCCTGAGTATGCACAGTGGGGTAACATCGCCGTGCAGGAGGCAAAGAAGCATTATAATGCGGTGATCACCGATTATCAGCATTTGGGACGCAGGGTGCTGACAAACCAAATAGCAGAAGAGAGATTTCGCTTAATCGTGAAAAAGGACGGTTCTGAGTTTCCAGTTACGGTTATCGTAAAATTTAATTCACGCAGCAATGAGCTGATTGATGTGTTATTCAGCGAATAAGAAAAGGATACGGAATTAGTACATGGACTGGAATTTGTCTATAGGGCAATCCTATCAGATCTATAGTTTTTATATCTTGGAACAATATGTCTTGCTCATGTTATATTGGGTCTAATAAAGCACGGCATGACCTTGCCGTCACAATAGATCGAATAATAACTTTGAGGTGAGAATAATGAGCAAAAAGACGATGTTCGAGAAAATCTGGGATAATCACGTCATTACGCAGGAGGAAGGAAAACCAAGCATCCTCTATATTGATTTGCACCTTGTACATGAAGTAACGTCCCCGCAGGCGTTTGAAGGTCTTCGTCTCAGCGGTCGCAAGGTTCGCCGCCCAGAGCTCACTTTTGCAACGATGGATCATAACGTGCCAACACAAGACCGATTCAATATCAAGGACCCAATCTCTAAGCAGCAGATCGATACCTTGTCTAAGAACTGCCACGATTTTGGTGTCAAGCTGTTTGACCTTGATACGATTGATCAAGGGGTAGTACACGTAATGGGACCGGAGCTCGGACTTACTCATCCGGGTAAGACCATCGTGTGCGGTGACAGTCATACATCTACACACGGTGCTTTTGGAGCACTTGCATTCGGTATCGGTACTAGTGAGGTTGAGCATGTACTGGCAACACAGTGCCTTCAACAGGCCAAAGCCAAAACGATGGAAGTACGCTTTGTAGGTAACCGCAAGCCTGGAGTAACGGCTAAAGATATGATTCTGGGCGTTATTGCGAAATATGGTACAGACTTTGCTACAGGTTATGTCATTGAATATACAGGAGAAGCGATTCGGAGCCTCAGCATGGAAGAAAGAATGACCGTCTGCAACATGTCTATTGAAGGCGGTGCAAGAGCAGGGATGATCGCTCCTGATGAAACAACCTACACTTATCTTCAAGGCAAGCAGTATGTCCCTCAAGGTGACAGCTTCGAAGAAGCGAAACAAAGATGGGACGCTCTGACGACAGACGAAGGCGCTGAATTTGATGTAGTGGTAGAGTTTGATGTTGAATCCCTTATCCCTCAGGTAACTTGGGGAACCAGTCCAGGTATGGGTACGGATATTACTTCCCGTGTGCCTGTTCCAGCAGAGCTTCCGACAGAGAATGAACGCAAAGCAGCGGAAAAAGCAATCGAATACATGGGGCTTGTCCCAGGCACGCCGATGTCCGAAATCGAAATCGACTATGTATTTATTGGATCATGCACGAATGGACGGATCGAGGATTTACGAGCTGCAGCTGAAGTCGCACGCGGCTACAAAGTATCCGAGCGGGTAACGGCAATCGTCGTACCAGGCTCCGGACGAGTGAAGCTTCAAGCGGAGAAAGAAGGGCTTGATGTCATATTTAAGGAAGCCGGTTTTGAGTGGCGGGAAGCGGGATGCAGCATGTGTCTTGCAATGAATCCGGATGTGCTTCAACCGGGTCAGCGCTGTGCATCCACCTCCAACCGGAACTTTGAAGGCCGTCAAGGACGCGGTGGAAGAACACATCTGGTATCTCCGGCAATGGCTGCCGCTGCAGCTGTCGAGGGACGGTTTGTAGATGTTCGTGACTGGAAGATCAAAGAAGAAGTAATGAGCTAGGGTCAGCAGATAAAGTTGGGTTATCTTTTGAATCGAGAGGAGAATACAAGCATGGAGGCTTTTACGAAATTAACAGGTCTTGTTGCACCTGTAGACCGAGTGAATGTGGACACGGATGCGATCATTCCGAAGCAATTCCTAAAAAGAATTGAGCGTACGGGATTCGGACAGTTTTTGTTCTATGAATGGAGATTTGATGAACAGGGTAACGAGATTCCTACCTTCTCCTTAAACCAAGATCAATATAAGGGGGCATCTGTTCTCATATCCAGAGCTAACTTTGGCTGCGGATCGTCTCGTGAGCATGCTCCATGGGCAATTCTGGACTACGGATTCCGCTGTGTTATCGCTCCTTCGTTCGCGGATATCTTCTATAATAACTGCTTCAAGAACGGCATCCTTCCAATCAAGCTGTCTGAGGAGCAAGTAGAGGATTTATTCCAGCGTACGAATGCGAACCCGGGTTATGAGCTGAATGTAGACTTGGAGAACAAGACGATTACAGATCAGCAAGGCTTGTCGATCTCATTTGATCTGGATGAGCACCGCAGACAATTCTTGCTGCAAGGGCTTGATGATATCGGCTTAACGCTTCAGCATGAGGATGCCATTACTGCTTACGAGCAGAAGCATGCTGCTAAATTATTTGCATAATACAATCCATTCAATAGACTTAAGAGAATAAACATATCAGTAAGCAGGTCCGGATAAGAGATATCCGGACTTATTTTTTATACACAAAGAGCTATATTTCTCGTGAATGTAATATGAAAGTAACATAGTTGATAGCTGGCATGCTAAAATATGACAAATTCGTAGCACCACAGTGGATACTTTTTTGATATGATGAGATAGATCCGCAACTTTTATCCATTTCTGTCGTCTAATATTTTGTTAATAGCTGGATTCTTTCTGTAATTTAATAGAAAACGAGCTATGTTCAAAAAAAAGCAGAATTGGAAGGGTGACGGATGAAAAAGTTAAAAGTTTTAGTCGCATTGCTATGCTTCATGTGGATCTTCCCTGGTCTCGGACAAGCAGCGACAGACATCAAGATCGTTCTCGATGGCAGTCAGTTGAGTCTTCCCTCTGGCGTAAAGGCAGAGAATATCAACAGCAAAGTTATGATACCCATTCGTGTCGTCTCAGAGAAGTTAGGTTACAGTGTCGGTTGGGAGCAGAAGACGAAGACGGTTACTATAAAACAAGATCAAACAGTAATTAAGATGGTAGCTGGCAAGAAGACCGCGACCGTCAATGGTTCTACCGTCAATCTTGACGCTGCGCCAATCATCAAAAATGGAACAACGCTTGTACCCATCCGCTTCGTAGGTGAGACCATGGGATTGCAGGTGAGCTGGAACAATCAAAGCAAGACGGTGTACCTCAATTCAAACAGCGGCTCAGGCGGAAGTGAAATTCCTCCTGCTGGCGGTAACGGCAGTGATTCGAATTTGATTCAAGTGAATGGAATCAGCTTTACGGACAGCAAGCTTATGATTGCAACAAGCGGAGGAGCGGCGCCGACGGCATTCAAAATGTCTGCCCCAGACCGAGTTGTTGTAGACATTCCGAATGCCGAATTCAGCAGCTTGTTCGCAGATACACAAGCGCTTGACATCACCAAGAGCATAGCCGGGCAAATTGTCGTCGATGGTTATGAAGGTGTAGAGAAAGTAAGATATGCGCTCTTCAGCAATGATCCTTCCACAGTACGAGTGGTTATTGATCTGAGCTATGCGATGAATTATAAGATGACTTCCTCGAATGCAGGCTTGATTACCGTTACATTGGATACGGATAGTGGTACAACGACACCGCCGGCGACGAAGAAGAAAACGGTTGTTATTGATGCAGGGCATGGAGATCAGGATCCAGGCGCAATCGGAGTAACAGGCAAATATGAGAAGAACTTTACCTTGACGATGGCACTCAAGATCGAACAGCTCCTTAAAAAGGAGCCGGGCATTAACGTTATTACGACTCGTGATGATGATACATTCCTTGAACTGTCCGAACGAGTTAAAATCGCAAACAATGCAAAGGCAGATGTATTTCTATCGATTCATGCGAATGCCGGACCGGCATCGGCAACAGGTTCAGAAACTTACTATAACCGTTCCAACAGCAAGTCACTGGCGAACACAGTGCACAAGTACATGGTACAGGCTGCAGGTCTTAGAGACCGTGGGGTCAAAACAGGTAATTTTGCCGTTATAAGAGATACGACAATGCCTGCAATATTGCTCGAGGTTGGATTCCTCAGCAACAAGAACGATGAAGCAGCACTCTTTAATACAACCTTCCAGAATCGTGTAGCAGAAGGCGTAGTGAAGGGCATCAAGGAATACTTGGGATTGTAGAATCCAAATGGATGAAGCAGCAAGAGCTTGTGAATGAAAGAAATGACAATCCTTAAACGTCTCTACAATTAGCAGACAGTACATTCTTCGTTCGAACGATTTAATAGCTGACAAAAAAGGGTGATAGAGATGATGAGAAAAAAATGGTGGATGGTCGCATTATTGGCTGTATCACTGACTACACTTGCAGCCTGCGGAAACAATCCAACCGCCTCTCCACCGAATTCCGATTCGGAACAGCAAACAGGCAGTGAAACGGATCCGCAAACGGATGATACACAAGGAGAAACGGAGCCGGCTGAACCTCAAACGCCTCCCGAAGAGAGCAACACTACTGGAAATGGAGGGACAAGCACCGGCGGCACGAATGGAAGCTCTAGTGAGCAAGCTGAGGATGTAGAGACCAAGGAAGCTGACATTCAGGTCTATTACACCGATCCGGAGCTGCTTGAGGTGAAGTCTGCGACGCAAACGATCTCTTACAAAGCGGATTGGAGTAAGTATGAAGCTGCCTTTAAGGCACTTCAGCACAGTGACAGCGAAGAGCTGGTTCCATTGTGGTCTGAAGAAATAACCATTAATAAGCTGGAAGTCGATGGAGGAAATATTACACTTGATCTGAAAATTCCAGCAACCGCAAATCTGGGATCGAGCGGAGAATCCTTTGCTATTGATGCCCTGAAGCAGACCTTCTTCCAATTCGAAGAAGTAGAGTCACTTGAGCTGCTTGTTGATGGTGAGCAGAAAGAAAGTTTGATGGGACATGTTGAATTAGAACATCCCATGACAAGAGAATAGATATAGGTGAATCCATTTCATAAACTTTATACTTTTATGGAATGGATTCCAACTATACAGCAATATCTTGCTGACGATCATGGTATACAAATTGATGTGCACATATAGAGAGGAGAAGTAATCTTGACTTTCAAACCTAGCGATATCAATGCCAAGCATTCCAAAAAAATGGTATCTGCCATGCTCGCCAGTCTGATGGCGCTGAGTGCCGGTGCGGGAGTGGCGGGAGCTGATACAGCTCCCGCTGCTGTCACGACGGCGGCTCAAGGCGCATTCAGCGATGTAAAGAGCGGATACTGGGCAGAAAAGCATATATACAAACTTGCATCTCTAGACATCTTGGTGGGAGACAGAGGGCTGTTTAGACCGGGAGATGCAGTGACCAAGCAGGAAGCTGTGACCATAGCCATTCGATTTATGAACCAGAAATCCAACCTGCCTGCTGGCAGCAGTATAAAATTACCTGATGGCATTAGCACGAGTGAGTATGCCAAATCCTATGTATCTCTTGCTTTTGATCTGGGTCTGCTAGAGGAAGCAGAAGAAGCTAAGGGGATTTCAGAGAAGGCGATTTGGGGGCAGCAGGCAGCTTCGAGAGAATGGATCGCGAAGCTTGTCATTAGAGCCATTGGTAAAGAAGCGGAAGCAAACGCAGCAGGAAGTGCCAATTCCAGCTTCGTTGATGACAGCCAAATTACAGTAGCCAATAAGCCTTATGTCAACCTGGCGGCAGAGCTTGAAATTGCACAAGGAACAACAGGCAATAAATTTAATCCGCAAGGCACTGTAACTCGAGCTGAGATAACAGCATTCTTCAATCGCGGCAGTGAATACACCGATTATAAATATGAGAATCAGTACAAAGGATACATAACCGAACGAACAGACAGCAAATTAACTTTGTACACGGGAAGCGAATATGTAAGCTTTACTATTAATCCAGCTACAGCGTTTTATAATCGTTCATCTTCATCCAAAATCGCGCCATCCGATATTAAACTGTACACAGAAATGGTTGTATCAGGTACAAATTTCAATGCAGCCTATGTAGAGAGCACAAGTGATACTCCTCAGGTTGAAGCCATTGAAGGCAGCTTTGAACGTCTGTCAGGCAACAAATTATGGATGTTCACCGGAGATACGTATCAAGAGTTTGCATATACGGATCGTACGGTTTTCTATGATCAGAATGGGCAAGTGATCAAGCCGGAGAACATGACTGCCGGCAGCATCGTTGAACTACAGCGTGAAACCTTTACCTCAGCCAAAAATCCGGTTGTTGTTCAAGTCAAATCCGGGATGGTTAACAAATCGGCAGAAGGCACCATTCAATCCATTGATCCAGTAGCCGGCACTGTAACGGTGGTGAGCACCACAGGTACAACGGATGTGTTAAAGATTCAGGAAGGAACGACAGTCATTCGTTACCATAACGAGATCGTAGCTTTATCTGAGCTCAAAACAGGCACTGTGATTAAATATTCGATAAAAGATAGTATTACCCAATCCATTGAAGTTACAGCGGGTGTTGAACGTACGGTACGAGGAACCCTGTATGAGCTGGGCTCAAATCTATCAACCATTACTTATGATCGGAATGGGTCACTTGAAGTGAAGCTGCTTGCACCAGATCCGCAAATTATCATTAGTGGTATGGACAATCCCAAGCTGACGGATCTGCTTGCAGACAAAACCTCTGGTGATGAAGTTGAGCTTACGCTGAATGCAGAGGATCAAGTAACCAAGATAGAAGTGCTTAATCGTCAAATGGAACCGCTGAATATGGTTACGGTCGTATCCTATAACAGCAAGACCAAATTACTGACGGTGCTTGATTCTAACCAGAAGCCGCATGTGTTTACACTGAATGATGCAACAAAAGTAGATTACAACAGCACCAAGCCGACGCTATCTGGGATCGAGCCTTATTTGACGGATGGAAGAAAAGTGAACTTAACGACGATTGGCACGCGTGCACTTTCCATTAGTATTGTGTACAAATACGAAGGTACGGTGTCGGAGATTAATACCTCCTCCAAGACAGTGAAGCTGATTCAATCTAATGGGCAAAGCATCAGCATCCCGTATCAATCAGCACCGACGGTTGAACTATATGGCAAGGCTTCGGCATCCTTATCTGATATCAGTATCGGAGATCAAGTAACGGCAATGCTTAGCAGTAATCAGGACAACTTAAGCAAGTTGTATGTCAAATCGGCTGCTCAGTTTGAGGTCGTATCTCTGAATACCTCAAATTATCGGGCAGAAGTGAAAAAAGATGGAGTAACGAGCTCTATTTATGTGGATAGTCTACCGATTACGAATGATAACGGAGCAGTCATCAAGCCTTCGGATCTTCAGAAGGGGATGCTGATTAACGTAGCTTTTGATGGTTCTTCCCCAACGGCTGTATCGGTCGTCAAGCAAACATGGGGCGAAATTAGTTCCATTAACGGTGGAGTTGTCACCTATAAGACGACAACCGGATCAAATGAGACGATAAATGCAGGAAGTAAAGTGAAGGTTGTGAAGAACGGAACGACTTCAAGCAGCATGAGTACACTGATTGAAGGAGATCATGTAATTGTGACTAAGGATGCTGATGGAACACCTGTATTCCAGGTGCTGACACCGCTTAGCAAAACGTTCTGGAAGTACAATGTTGCAGCAAATGAATTGCAGGTCAAGCGTGCATCCATGACAGACAATAACTATCGCTTTAATTTGTCACCAAATGTTTACATTCATGAAGGAGACACGACTTTAAGCGTGCAATCTCTCAAAGATAATGATAATATTGTAGTGTATCTGCTCAATAACGTAGTTATCGAGATTTCTAAACAGTAGTCATTTCTTTAAACGGCAAGCGAAAGAATGACCGTCTTGATACGGACCAAACGTATCAAGACGTTTTTTTTGTGGGAGGTAAGCTCTTCATGAATGCAGCGACAGTACGTCACATTCTTGATACGATCGCAAATATGTTTCCAGACGCTCATTGTGAATTGAACCACAGCAACGCGTTTGAACTCACCATTGCTGTATTGTTATCTGCACAATGTACGGATGAGACTGTGAATAAAGTGACAGCCGATCTATTCCAGAAGTACAAAACACCGGAGGATTATGTCTCCGTGCCGCTCGAAGAGCTCGAGCAGGATATTCGGAGAATCGGATTGTACAGGAACAAGGCAAAGCATATACAAAATTTGTGCCGGATATTAATTGAACAGTACAGAGGAGAAGTTCCTAGCAGGCATGATGAGCTGGTTCTGCTCCCGGGAGTGGGCCGTAAGACGGCGAATGTGGTCGTTTCAAACGCATTCGGAGTCCCAGCCATAGCGGTAGATACTCACGTTGAGCGTGTATCGAAACGGCTGGGATTGGTGAATTGGAAGGATTCTGTGCTTGAGGTCGAGAAGAAGCTGATGAAGAGAGTTCCTATGGATGAATGGACCCTTACGCATCATCGATTAATCTTCTTTGGTCGATACCACTGCAAAGCGCAGGCTCCCAAATGCCAGGTGTGCCCGCTTCTCGATGTATGCCGTGAGGGCAAGAAGCGTATGAAAACGTCCCAAATCAGGAAAGATAAGGAACGTAGTTCATCTGCTTTACCTAAAAAAATTGCAAATGAATAGTAGAGGATGAGTTAACCATGAAATGTATTTCCGTGTATACTGACCAATTTGAAGCTTTTTCTGATATTTTTGAAGAGATCGTTTCAACTGAAATGAGCGAAAATGAAGAAAAAGAAATCGAGGGCATCACAGTGAGCCATTCCGGAGATGTACCCGAGCATTATTTGGAGCGCATGTCTCAGAAGCCTGAAGTGGTTGTAATGAAGGACAAGAGCAGAAATATTACCATTCTTCAGCATGGACAAGTGTTCGAAATCCTGCTTCCTGCGATGGAAAATGCAGTTTAACGAAGCGTTTTCAGCTTAAGCGATTTAACAGCTGAGCCGCTATAGGCAATAGATCATACTTTGACCGGGCACCTTTCATTAGGTACCCGGTTATTTGGTATGAAGAACATTTTGAGCCGCGGTGGTTCATTTCTATCAAGGTCAGTGATAAAATATACATATTTAACGAGATGAAGAGAAGGAGTCTTTAGAGGACATGCTGACGAGTGTAAAGAGACAGAACGACGATTTACGTATGCGTTTACAAGATTTGCAGAAGCTCTTCCTAGACCATGATGATTCGAAGGCTGCAGCGTCAATTGCCGATCTTCAAGGAAAGGCAGAGGCAGGTGAACTGACCCTGGCGTTTTGCGGACATTTTTCGGCAGGAAAATCGAGTCTCATTAACCGCTTATGCGGCAAAAAAGTACTGCCTTCGAGTCCAGTGCCGACAAGTGCGAATGTCGTAGCCATCCGGAATGGTCCGAGACAAGCGAAGATTCATCGAACTGCACCCATTTCGAATCAAGGAGAGCTTTCGGATCAACCTAACCATGAGATAGATGCCGTGAATGCTGCGAGCCTGTATCCCATTACCGTGTCACCCGATGAGCTGGACGAGTACTGCAAGAACGGAGAGCAGTATGCTTATATTGAAGTGTGGGAGCAGGTCGGACTTCTCCAGGAACGAGCAGTTCTGCTGGATACGCCTGGAGTGGATTCAACGGATGGCGCTCACAAGCAAGCGACCGATTCAGCACTGCATTTGGCGGATGCGGTGTTCTATGTGATGGATTATAACCATGTCCAATCCGAGAATAATCTCACTTTTGCGAAAAGTCTGTCAGATTGGGGCAAGCCGCTCTATTTAATTGTAACTCAAATTGACAAGCATCGAGATGAGGAGCTGTCTTTTGCTGAGTACCGGGCTGCGGTAGAAGCTGCGTTTAACGCTTGGGAAGTCTCTTACGCTGGGCTGTTGTTTACAACTCTGCGGAAGCCTGAACATCCATATAACCAGCTGAATGTCCTTCCGGACGTAATAGAGAAGCTGTTGTCCATTCGAACTGATCTGTTGAATCACAGCCTGGCATCCTCGGCGATTCATATTTCGAAGCAATTTCTTATGAGATATGAGGATGGAAGAGAGGAACGCAAAGGAGGGCTCCTGACAGAGCTCGGTGGAGAAGAAGGCGCCGCGAGGCTTGCTGCCCGAAAGCAAGCGATTGAACAAGAAATTCAGGCAGTCACAGAGCTCCCGCAGCTTGAACTCAACCGGATTCGAGATGAAGTGGATCGTCTGCTTCAGAACGCTAATTTGACGCCTGCCGATGTCAGAGAGGCAGCTGGGAAGTACATCGAGAGCCGGCGCCCTGGCTTTAAGGTGGGGTTTCTCTTTTCGGCGGGCAAGACGGAACAGGAGAAGCAGGAACGCTTCAATCAATTCTGGTCCTTGTTCAGCAAGCAGGCAGAAGGCCAGGCAGCATTTCATTTGAGAACCTTGCTCCGCCAATTGGGCCATACGCACGAGCTGTGGAATGAGGAGTGGGATCAGAAGCTGGATGAACAGCTGTACAGTATCGATGAAGGGCTAATCACCTCGAAAAGCACTCCAGACGGAACCGTAACGGGTGAGTATGTGCTGAATTATTGTAAAGAGCTTCGAGCCGAGCTCATTGCAAGGTACCGCAAGTCTGCCCTGGAGCTTGCCGAACAGCTGCTGGAGGGATTAAAGTCTGCGGCTGCAGATAAACATGGAGAGCTGTTAAGGGAGCTTGAAGAGCTCCGCAAACAATCTGCTGCAGCCGAGGCGTTAACGGCGATCGAGCAGGAGATCGCCGCGATGTCCGCTGCCGTGCAGGCTCTGCTGCCGGCAAAAGACCAGCTGACCGCAGGTGCGCTGCCTGCGGTCACGGCCCCTGCTGTGCCTGAGCAGCTCGGCACAGCCTCCGCCGGAATATCAGCCATGTCCACATCGGCTGATATTCCGGCCGCAGCACGCGAGCCCCGCACGAGGCTCGCGCATGCGCCGCTGGCCGCTCGCAGGCACGAGCGGCTAGCCGCTGCGGCAGCCGGCCTTACGCAGGCGGCTGCCCTTGTAGCCCCGTATACCGCCATGAAATCGGCGGTACGGGGGCTCACCGCCCGCGCGGCGTCGCTTGCGGGCGGTACCTTTACCCTGGCGCTGTTTGGTGCCTTCAGCGCCGGGAAGTCCTCCTTCGCCAACGCCTTGCTGGGCGAAGCGGTGCTGCCGGTATCGCCGCATCCAACGACCGCGGCGATCAACCGGATTATGGCGCCAGCCGAAGGGGCGGCACACCGGACGGCGCGGGTTGCGATGAAGACCCGCGATGCCTTATGGCAGGACCTGACCTTCTCTTTTGATCTGCTTGGACTCGGGAAGGCCGAAGAGCATTCCTGGAGAGAAAAGGTTGCTGCGCTGACTCCCCAGCAGGTACACCCGGCAGGAAGACCTCACTACAGCTTCCTCAAGGCAGCAGCTGCTGGATACGATGAAGCAGAGCCTAAGCTTGGAAGTGCGTGGATTGCCAGCATGGACGAATACCGTGCCTATGTGGCAGAGGAGCAGAAGTCCTGTTTCGTGGATTCAATTGATCTGTACTATAACTGTGAATTGACCTCGCAGGGAATTATTTTAGTCGATACGCCTGGGGCGGATTCCATCAACGCGAGACATACGGGTGTAACCTTTAATTATATGAAAAATGCGGATGCTCTCGTATTTGTCACTTACTACAATCATGCTTTCTCACAAGGTGACAGGCAGTTTCTAAATCAGCTTGGAAGAGTCAAGGATGCCAAATCACTGGATAATATGTTTTTTGTCATCAATGCAGCAGACTTGGCATCCTCGGAGGAAGAGCTGGAATTAGTTAAGGAGCATGTAACAAACCAGCTGCAGCACAATGGGGTGCGTGTTCCTAAGGTCTATCCGGTATCCAGTCTGCTGGCACTTCAAGCCAAACAGCAAGGAGATGAAGCCAAGCTGGATGCATCTCGGTTCACTGTATTTGAACGTGCGTTTAGTCATTTTGCCGGAGATGAGCTCCCTGATCTAGCGATCCATGCAGCCAGTAAGGAAGTCGGTTATGTTCGACAGCGTGTGGAGCAATGGATTCGTGATGCCCGACAGGGAGAAGCCGAGCGCCTGGCCCGCAAGCAGAAGCTGACGGATATCAAACAGCACGGACTTGAGCTGTTATCGGCTTATGGCTCATCTAACAAGGATGCGGAAATTGCCCAGGAAATGAAAGAGCTGCTATTCCATGTCGGACAGCGTATCAGCTACCGGATGTCTGAGTTTATGTCTGAAGCTTTTCATCCATCTGTATTGAGAGAAGACCAAGGCGATCTTAAAGGGATATTCCATGCCTCGGGAAGAGAACTTCTGCGAATACTGTATCTCGAAATTGAGCAGGAGCTGCTGGCTACAACACTGCGGATGGAGAGCAAGGGCCAGCGGCTCACTCAAGAGGAAGCAGAACGAACAAGCAGACGACTTGCGGAAATTTCGGATGGCATCCAAGTGTATTCCGAAGTTACTGGCCATTGGGAGACACCTACTCTTAAGAGAACCGATGTGAAAGAGCCGATTGCTTGGAAGAACGTTTGGAAATATTTCAAAAATCCAAAGCACTTTTTCGAAGGACCTGGGAGAAAACAGCTTCAGGCTGCATTGGAGCCGGAATTAAAAGCACTCCTTCTTCAGGAGCTTGAACACAACGAAGCGTATCTGATTACGTATTTTCAAGATTTAACCCGGGCCTCTCTAATGGATCATAAAGAACGAATGGAAGAGCAGTGGTCCGAGGAGATCGCTGGACTGATCGGTGCATTGGAATACGCGAGTGATATCCATACACTGGAAGAGTTAGTCACACGATTAAATGAAGCCCAGGAAAGTTTAATTTAAACCGTTTATTACCTTGAGAAGCATCCCTCCTTTCGGGGCAACCGAAAAGGGATGCTTTTATGTTGACATCACCTAGCTAAGCTGAGAATATCCGACTATTTAATTGAGAGTTGCCCATTATTTCCTGATATTGCCCTTTCAAACCAAAAGAAGCCTGAAAATGAGGTCTTTTTCGCTTTGCCGGGGTTTTAAGCCGGTGATAAACTTCATTAATGTTCATAAGATTTTATACAAGATGAGTAAGATTTTTGAGGAGGAGAAACATGGATGTTCTCAGGCAGCTGCAGGGCTTCTTCTGGTCCAAACGGAATTTGATGTTTATGTCTATTTTTTGTTTGGCCATTGCCACTGCACTCGGGCTCGTGTACCCGAACCTTCTACGCGTGCTGATTGATGATGTCATTACCCCCGGGAATTATGAATACGTTCCCATGCTTGCCCTATCGGTACTAGGCGTAGTGATCATCAAAGCATCATTTCAATTTTTACACGGATTTTTTGGTGCAAGACTAGGGAACTACCTGGCGTATCGTCTTCGGAATGCATGCTATGAGAAGCTGCAATTCTTGTCCTTCCGTTACTATGATACCGCCAAGACAGGTGACCTGATGTCACGCCTAACCGGAGACTTGGAGGCAATTCGTAACTTTATTGGATTTGGATTTGCCCAGATTCTCAATATGGTGCTTATGGTGGTCTTTGGTGCGATTATGATGATCTCCATCAACTGGCAGCTGACATTACTTACCCTTATTTTTATGCCTGTGCTGGTCATTGTCGCCTTGAAATTTGAAACCCAGATTCACCCCGCATTTCAGGAAATGCGGCTGGCTATGAGCTCTTTGACAACCGCTGTCCAAGAGAACATTACCGGAGTACGTACCGTTAAATCCTTTGCCCGAGAGCCTTACGAGGTAGATAAGTTCTCTCTTCGCAACGAACGCTACAAATCGAATCAAATCTTCGCCTCCTCACTGTGGGCCAAGTTCTTCCCAGTTATGGAGCTGCTGGCATCCCTCAGCGTAGTTCTGCTGCTTGTCATCGGAGGAAGACTCGTCATCCATCAGGAGCTGACACTAGGTGAGCTTGTTGCTTTCTTTAGTTTAATTTGGTACATAATCGGACCGATGTGGAACATCGGATTTCATATCAATAACTATACCCAGTCCAAAGCATCTGGTGAGCGGGTGCTGGAGCTGCTAAACCAGCCAATTGACGTACAGGATGGAGAAGATCCTATCACACTGGTGCCGGAGCATGTCAAAGGGCATGTCACCTTCGATCATGTTACGTTTGCCTACGGTAACAAAATTCCTGCTGTTGTGGATATCAATCTGGATGCACCTCCAGGGACAGTGGTCGGCTTCCTAGGCGGCACCGGATCAGGCAAATCGACGATTATCCAGCTGCTTATGCGTGCCTACAACATTTCGAGTGGAACGATTAAGATTGATGGAATAGACATTAACGACATGAATATCAAAAGCTTGCGTAGTCAGATTGCGGCGGTCTTTCAAGAAACCTTCTTGTTCTCGTCCAGTATCCGTAATAACATTTCCTACGGCATGAAGGATGTGTCGATGGATGAAATTATTCGTGTATCCAAGCTGGCAAAAGCCCATGATTTCATCATGGAGATGCCGTTAGGCTACGATACTGTTGTTGGTGAACGCGGAATGGGGCTGTCCGGAGGACAGAAACAGCGGATCGCCATCGCAAGAGCGCTGCTGCTGAATCCGAAGATTCTTGTCCTCGATGATGCAACCAGTGCGGTGGATATGGAAACAGAGCATGAAATTCAGTCCGGATTCCAGGAAGTGATGCGGGGAAGAACGACCTTTATTATCGCCCATCGTATATCTTCGCTGCGTCATGCGGATGAGATCCTTGTGCTAAATGAAGGCCGTGTCGTTCAGCGGGGCACACATGAAGAGCTCATCAGCTCTCCTGGACAATATCAAGATGTATATCATATTCAATACGCAGATCATATTGCCCGCATTAAACGGGCGCCTGGAAAGCAGGTGACACATGAGTAACGATGCAGCTGTCGAAAAACAAAACATTCCAGGTGTGAATGAGAAGAAAGCGCAGGAGCGTTTTGTTTATCAAGACGATGAAGTTATTGAAAAACCATTTAACTGGGGTCAGTTTTCACGACTCTTTTCCTACATGAAACCTTACGCCAAACAGCTGCTTCCGATCGTTATTGTCATGATGGTGCTAGGAACAGTTACAAAATTGACCGTTCCTTATCTTACCAGTCTGGCTATCGACAGAGCGATCGCACCCACGGATGGAAGCAGTCCGAGTCTGACGCTGCTGTATTGGATCGCAGGTGGAATCCTGCTTCTCTATATTATCCAATGGGGAGCAGCCACAATCCGGATCAAATATACGAATATTATTGGGCAGCGGGTAATTTACGATCTAAGATCGGATCTGTTCAAGCATATTCAGAAGCTTTCCTTCTCGTTTTTTGATAAACGGCCGGCGGGCTCGGTTATGGTCCGGATTACAAACGACATTAACTCGCTTCAGGATCTGTTTACGAACGGGGTAGTCAACCTGCTGATTGACTGTGTTCAGCTCGTCGGAATTATAGTCATTCTGATGTTTATTAACTGGAAGCTGGGTCTGGCCGTCGTTCTGACGGTACCGCTCATGTTCTTTATTTCTACGAAATTACGGGTGAAGATTCGGCGGGCATGGCAGGATGTGCGTATGAAGAACTCGCGTATCAACTCGCACTTGAATGAATCTATTCAAGGCATTCGCGTAACCCAAGCTTACACGCAAGAAGAAGAGAACATGAAGTTCTTTGATCAAATGAACATGACGAGCCGTAAATCCTGGAACCGCGCTTCGACGATGAACCAAGCGTTTGGTCCACTGATTGAAATTACGGGCGGAGTGGGTTCCCTCATTTTGTTCTGGTTTGGTGCTTATTTGATTCAAGAAGGGGAGCTGACCATCGGGCTTCTTGTCGCCTTTGCCAACTACGTCGGCAACTTCTGGGATCCGATCAACCGCTTGGGCCAAATGTACAATCAGCTTCTTGTGGCGATGGCATCATCTGAGCGTATTTTTGAATTCATGGATGAGGAGCCGGGCATCGCTGACAAACCAGGAGCGAAGCCGATTCCGAAGATCCAAGGCAATATCAAGTTTGAGAACGTCATATTTGAATATGAGAAGGGACGGCAGGCTCTCAAAGGAATTGATCTTGATGTCGAGGCAGGTCAGTCGATCGCTCTTGTTGGTCATACCGGATCAGGGAAGAGTACGATCATTAATCTGCTGAGCCGTTTCTATGATGTAACAGATGGCAGGCTGACGATTGACGGGTACAATATCCGGGATATTACAATCCGAAGCCTGCGGAGTCAGATTGGTATTGTGCTGCAGGACACGTTTATATTCTCAGGCACGATCCGTGATAATATCAGGTTCGGACGATTGGATGCGACAGACAAGGAAGTCGAGGCAGCGGCCAAAGCCGTCAATGCACATGAATTCATCATGAAACTGCCTGGAGGCTACGAAACGGAAGTGGAGGAGCGAGGCAATGTTCTCTCCATGGGACAGAGACAGCTGCTGTCCTTCGCAAGGGCACTCCTTGCGGATCCTCGGATACTCATACTCGATGAAGCGACAGCGAGCATCGATACCGAAACCGAGCTTAAGATTCAAGATGCACTGAAGGTATTACTTGAAGGAAGAACATCGTTCATGGTAGCCCATCGCTTGTCCACCATTCGCAATGCAGATAACATTATCGTGCTTGATCATGGTGAAATTAAGGAGCAAGGAAATCATGAACAACTTATCCAAAAACAAGGGATTTACAATGGCTTGATCGAAGCCCAATTCAGATTTTTGTAAATTTTATTCGCGAAATTTAAAATTTCCATGTAATATTCACAAGAAATAAGTCGAGCACTCTTGCATTATGTCTCAAGTTCCCCGAAAATAGAGAAATAGATATAGATTTCTCAGGTAGGGGGATTAGAGAGAAAATGTGGGGTGCTCCTTTTTCGGCAGAAACCAAAAAAATGCTGCTGCTTGGCAGCGGTGAACTGGGCAAAGAAGTCGTTATAGAGGCACAAAGACTGGGTGTAGAGACAATTGCAGTTGATCGCTACGACCATGCTCCTGCAATGCAGGTCGCCCATAGGTCCTACTGTATTGACATGCTGAATGCAGAAGCACTCAAAGATTTGATTCGAAAGGAGCAGCCTGATTTTATCATTCCCGAGATCGAGGCGATCGCCACAGAGGCACTCCTAGAGCTTGAACAAGAGGGATTTCGGGTTGTACCTACTGCAAGAGCAACTAGACTTACAATGGATCGTGAAGGTATACGCCGGTTAGCAGCTGAAGAGCTGGGCTTGCCTACGGCAGCCTATCGTTTTGCAGATAGTCTGGAAGAACTAGAGAAGGCAGTTCAAGAACTCGGTACACCTTGTGTTGTCAAACCACTTATGAGCTCTTCTGGCAAGGGACAAACGGTATGCCGTGCTCCAGAGGAGGCGTCAGCAAGCTGGAATGCTGCACTAGAAGGAGCCAGGGCTATTGCAACACGTGTCATTGTAGAAGCTTTTGTTGAATTTGAGAGCGAGATCACGCTGCTTACGGTTCGTTCCTCATCTGGTACTGTATTTTGTCCTCCCATTGGACACATACAGAAGGATGGAGATTATGTAGAATCTTGGCAGCCCCATTTCATGAACGAGGAACAGCTGATCCAAGCACAGCAAATCGCTAAGCGTATTACAGACGAGCTTGGTGGATATGGATTGTTTGGCGTAGAACTCTTCTTGACAAGAGAAGGAGTCATATTCAGTGAAGTTTCTCCTCGGCCGCATGATACAGGGATGGTAACGATGGTTACGCAAGATTTATCGGAATTTGCCCTTCACGTAAGAGCAGTTCTCGGTTTTCCGGTGACCGGTGTTGAACTATTGACACCCGGAGCGTCTGCAACGCTGAAGGCAGATGAAATTACAGCATCTTATATGATTCAAGGTGTTCCGGAAGCACTCGCTCTGCCTCGTACCCAGGTTCGTATATTTGGCAAGCCTGAGACGAAGGTTGGAAGAAGAATGGCTGTTGCACTCAGTGCAGCCAGCAGTGTAGAAGAAGCACGCCAAACGGCAACACAGGCCGCAAATTTGCTGAAAGTGGAGGTAAACCATGTTAAGTAATGTAGAAGCCCCAGTTCTGACCATTCGCTCATGTGAGAAGCAGGATGCAGAGTGTGTTACACATCTCATGCATGAGGTCAGCTATCCAACGACGCCAGGAGTTATGCGGGAGAGGATTGAATCTGCCCAGGTGAATGATAATACCTGTATGCTGGTGGCGGAAATGGATGGAGAGGTTGTAGGAATGCTAGGTCTGCAGTGTGTTCAAACGCATTCAGATCCAGAACAAGCGGCACAAATTACATCTTTGATTGTATGCAAAGCGCATCGCGGAGAAGGTATTGGCCGTAGACTTTTGGAATATGCGGAATCTTGGGCAAGCGAGCACGGCAGTCAGAAACTGCTTATTATCGAGGGCAATCGAGAGCAGCATAAGCCGTCTTACAGTTTTTATGAGCATCTTGGCTTTACGAAACATGGATACCGGTTCAGCAAGAAGCTGTAATCCGAATAGATCATATTATATGTCAGGCAGGTCTCTAATAAGACACTGCTAACTTAACCTAACGATCTCTGATCGTTAGGTTTTTTTGTTTCCGCATTTTACGCAGGTCAAAACTATGAAGTGAAGAGTGTAAATCTAGCAGAATGGAATCGTTCAAGCTGTCGGAATTATTACATTTTGGTTACGTAAATTTAACCTTTACCAAAATTTATGGGTTAACAAATCGAAAAAGTGCTGTTATAATCCTAAACATACCAGTTACAAAATTGTAATATTTCATAACTAGGAGCTGATATTTTTGAAGAGATCGTCTATTAAGAAAACAGTCATCGCTGGTAGCTTGAGTGCAGTTCTTGCAGCAGGAATGCTTCTGCCAGGCGCTGGTGTAGCTTCCGCTTCTCCAGCTAAGGATAAGCTCGAAAGCTATCAGCAATCCATTTTAGATTTCCTTAAGGAAAATGGTCATGACGTGAAGGTTGATGGTAACACGATTACGATCGGCGGGAAAGTCATTACCGTTGGTGGTAACACAACTCAAAAACCGGATACAGGATCTAACACAGGCTCGAATACTGGATCTGAAACAGGATCTAGCAACGGATCTAACACCGGATCTAACACTGGTTCCAATACGGGATCTAACACTGGTTCCAATTCTGGCTCTGGTAACACTTCTACAGACTCCAGCTCTGTTGTCTCCGCATATGCGAAGGAAGTTGTTGCCTTGGTTAACAAGGAACGTGCAGCAGGTGGTCTCAAACCACTTACAATTCATACGAATCTGACAAAAATGGCCGTAGCGAAAGCGAAGGACATGAGTGACAACAATTACTTCAGTCACACATCTCCAACTTACGGTTCTCCATTCGATATGATGAAGACTTTCGGTATCAGCTACAGCTATGCTGGTGAGAACATTGCCAAAGGGCAAAAAACACCTGCTGAAGTAGTTAAAGCATGGATGAACAGTCCTGGACACAAAGCCAACATCATGAACAAAAACTTTACACTTATTGGTGTAGGGTATGTGAATGGTTACTGGGCTCAGGAATTTGTCGGAAAATAAGTTTTTGTCAAATGAATTTCATAACGCATTATCAAGGTAATATGAAATTGATTCAGTTAGTAAGGCTTTAAATGACCCTTAAGTCATCTCAAGCAAAATGCCATATTTTTTAGGTGCAAACATATTATGCTGTTGTTTTGGGATCTCCGTAACCGGAGGTTCTTTTTTTTGGTGATTATTTGCAAATCGAGGCCTGAAGTTTTATGTTTATCATTAGAACGCTTTTACAATATGAAAATAATTCATTTTCGGGTTGTAAATTTAGAGTGAATTTGGACGATCCTAATAATCCGGTTTTTGCATATAACCTCATTAAGTACTTTTTATCAGGAATATGATGAATAAATTGTTGTGGAGGGAAGGTCCTTGTGAAATCTTCAACAAAAATATGGGCAATTGTAAGTACTGCTTCAATGATAGTGACCATTATTCTTGTCACCGGTTTTGTCTTGGCGGTGCAGGATATTATCGCTCCATCGGGGAATACCGTACTTATGGAAGATGAAGGGGCAGATCGTGAAGTACCGTTGGCAGCGCCGCTGGAGCAAAGTGCAGAAATAAAAGTAGCAGCCATTGGAGATTCTCTTGCGAAGGGAACCGGAGATGACGATGGTAAAGGCTTTATTCGACGTGTGGTTGGAATGCTGCAGGATGAAGAGAATGAGGTTCGAGTTACAGCCAATCTGGCCATTAATGGTTTGACTACAGAAGGGCTGCTGCCGCAGCTGGATGAGACGGGAGTACAGTACGTATTAAAGCAATCTAATTTAATTCTGCTGTCCATTGGAGGCAATGACTTATTCAAGGCAGCTGAGGCGTATGAAGAGGGAGCAGCTGAGCTGCCTGATGCTGAAGAGCTGTATGATACTTTGCCGGCTGCGACAACGAATCTCAAAGAAATTTTACGAAAAATTGCGGATATTAATCCAGAAGCCTGGATCGTATATGTGGGTTTATATAATCCCTTCAGTGATTTGCCTGATATGAAGCTGCTGGGTAATACCGTGGTATCTGCTTGGAATAGTCAGGCGCTGCAGCTTATTAATACAGATGATCAGATGATGATGGCGGAAACGTTTGATCTATTTGAGCATAGTGTTCCGCAATTGCTGGCTTCCGATCATTTTCATCCCAATGCACAGGGATATGAGGAAATCGCTGAACGGATCATTGAAGTGCTGGGAATTCATGATGTACATGGTCAAAGGGTGGAGTCAGATGACGAATAATACGAGTGAGATTGTGTTGTCAGTTGAGCACTTAAAGAAGAAGATTAAGAAAAAGTGGATTATCAAGGATGTTTCATTTGAGGTTCGTGCTGGAGAAGTATTCGGCTTCCTAGGTCCCAATGGAGCAGGGAAGACTACGACGATTCGTATGCTGGTGGACTTGATCAAGCCCACGAAGGGAGTAGTGAGTGTATGCGGATATTCTGTGCATCGACAACCGGAGCAAGCGCTGAAGTATGTAGGCTCCATCGTGGAGAATCCAGAAATGTACTCCTACCTGACCGGATATGAAAATTTAGAGCATTTTGCGAGAATGCAGCCAGGTATTACCGAAGAACGCATTAATGAAGTTGCCCATATTGTGGGTCTTGATCAGCGAATTCACGAGAAAGTCAGTACATATTCTCTTGGCATGAGACAGAGACTGGGCATTGCCCAAGCCCTTCTTGGTGATCCGAAGCTGTTAATTCTGGATGAGCCGACCAATGGACTTGATCCAAAGGGGATCAAGGAGCTCAGAGCTTTTATACGCAAGCTTGCGGATGAAGGACTTGCAGTGTTTGTCAGCAGCCATTTGCTTAGCGAGATTCAGCTTATGTGTGATAGAGTTGCGATTATAAGTAACGGAGAGATTCTTACAGTAGGCAAGGTTGATGAGCTCATTGAGGATCACAGCAATATTACGATCTGGCATTTATCTCCCAGGGAAGAAGGGGTCCGCTGGCTGCTCAGCCATCCGCAGGTTAGAGAGCTTGCGGATACGAGCATGCTGGATGATACTTTGACGGCAAGCCTGGGCAATAACGCCATTATTACGGAAATGCCCGAAGGTCTGATTCCGGATCTGGTAAGAACTATGGTGCGTGCCGGAATTCAAGTAGAAGGAGTACAAAAAGTAAATCCTACGCTCGAACAATTATTTTTGAAGATGACAGAAGGTGAATTGTTTGAATAGTGTGCTGCCTCTTGTTCGAAATGAAGTAATTAAAATGATCAAGAAAAAGAGGTTTTATGTCATTCTGCTGGTATTAGTCGTATTAACACCGATGTTTACGTACGCGCAGATGAGAGAAGCTGAAACAAAACGTGAAAAGTTCGGGCATGACTGGCGGCTTGAAATGCAGCAGGCAATCACGGATAATCAGAATTCACTAGGCAGTGATCGTGTGCCGGAAGAGTGGAAGCAATATCGGCGAATATACATTCAACAGCTTCAGTACTATTTAGATCACGATATCAATCCGAATGAACCGAGCGGAGTCACGTTTACGAGAGAGTTCATGAACAATTCCATCAATTTGTTTATTCCTCTGCTTGTGGTTGCCATGGCTTCTGATCTCGTATCCGGCGAGAGGACGACGGGGACGATTAAGATGCTGCTTACAAGACCCGTCAAGCGTTGGAAGGTTCTGCTGAGCAAACTAATCACACTGCTGATGTTTGTATCGCTTATTGTTCTTGCTGTATTTGTCATTTGTTATCTTATTTCAGGTCTGTTTTTCGGATTTAAGGGCTTTACCTTCCCCATCTTTACCGGGTTTCAGATTCATGGCTCTGATGTGGATATGAGCAAAGTGCATGCGGTGGAGCAGTGGGAGTATCTGCTGATGCAGTCCGGATTGATATGGTTTGTCAGTATCATTGTGGCAGTGCTGTCCTTTATGGTATCTACCCTTGTAAAAAGCACATCCGCAAGCATCGTCATTATGATGGCCGCACTGATCGCCGGCACAATATTGACGAATATGGCCTCCTCTTGGGACAGCGCAAAATATTTATTCATGGTAAATTTAAATCTGACTGGTTATTTAGCCGGGAATTTGCCGCCAATAGAAGGCATGACGCTTCTATTTTCGCTCTGTGTACTGAGTGTATGGGGGATAAGTTCACTGGTTGTTTCATTCCTTGTCTTTACGAAACGGGATATCTTGAATTAAAATGGACAAGGATAAGAAACATCTGTTTGCATTTTTAAGCTGAGAACAGCATAGCTTGAAGACAACTTTATTCGTTCTTTATCTCTATCAATTTCATAAATCATTAAAAAGGTGAATTTGAAACGATATATACCCTTGATTGAAGCAGCTAAAGGTATTATGAAATTGATTCATTTATCTAAATAAATTTTAAAAGTGTGATCATTCATGAAGAGTGAAGGCATAAGAGGGGGAGCATTCATGACCCAAGAGATGGATCTATCTGCTGACGTATCCAGGAATACCGGTTATGGAGCAGACGACATTCAAGTGCTGGAGGGACTTGTCGCTGTACGAAAAAGACCGGGTATGTACATTGGCAGCACAAGTAGCTCTGGCTTACATCATTTAGTCTGGGAAATTGTCGACAACGCTGTCGATGAGCATTTAGCAAAATACTGTGACAAGATTGAAATTACGCTACATAAAGACGCATCTGTTACGGTGCAGGATAATGGACGAGGCATTCCGACAGGGATGCACAAGACAGGAATTCCTACGCCCCAGGTCGTGTATACGATACTGCACGCAGGCGGAAAGTTTGGCGGAGGCGGTTACAAAAAATCCGGTGGTCTCCATGGTGTCGGCGCCTCGGTAACGAACGCTTTATCCGAGTTCCTGGAGGTAGAAATTTATCGAGAGGGTAAGATTCACCGGCAGCGCTTTGAATACTGGGTAGATAAGAAGGGAACGGAGCATGTCGGGGAGCCGGTTACGGGTCTTGAAGTCATGGGTAACACACGGCAAACCGGTACCAAGGTAAGATTCAAGCCGGACATCAAAGTGTTTAAATCTGGTATCTCGTTAAGCTACGATACACTGGCTGAGCGTCTGCAGGAGATCGCATTCCTGAACTCAGGGCTGCGAATTGTGCTTAAGGATGAGCGCAGCGGCAATCAAGACGAGTATTACTACGAAGGTGGGGCAAGTCAATTCGTCGCCTATCTGAATGAAGGCAAGGATCTTCTGACAGATGTCATCCATTTCAATGCAGAAAAAGAGGATATCGAAGTCGAAATTGCAATCCAGTATAACGCAGGATATACCGAAACGATTGTATCGTTCGTTAACTCTATACCTACACGCGGCGGCGGAACACATGAAACCGGCTTTAAGACGGCCTATACGCGAATCATGAATGAATATGCGCGGCGTACGAGCATGATTAAGGAAAAAGACAAAAATTTGGAGGGTAACGACCTCCGCGAAGGCATGATGGCTGTCATCAGTGTGAAAATGTCCGAAGTAGAGTTTGTTGGCCAGACCAAAGACCAGCTCGGCAGTGCGTCAGCCCGCAGTACAGTGGACCAGGTTGTTACCGAGAGCATGCAGCGTTTTCTCGAAGAGAATCCGCAGGTTGCACAGACGTTGATTAAGAAGGCAGTTCAGGCTTCCAGAGCGAGAGAAGCGGCCCGTAAAGCGAGAGACGATATGCGATCCGGTAAGAAACGGAGCGAAAGCTCTAATCTGGGCGGTAAGCTGACACCGGCACAGTCCAAAGATTACTCTCGTAATGAGCTGTTTATCGTTGAAGGTGATTCTGCCGGCGGCTCAGCGAAGCAAGGACGTGATTCCAAGATTCAGGCTATTTTACCGCTCAAGGGCAAGCCGATGAATCCGGAGAAGGCGAAGCTGGCCGATATTATGAAGAACGAAGAATACCGGGCGATCATGTCTGCCATCGGTGCAGGAATCGGCACTGAGTTTGCTGTAGAAGACAGCAATTACTCCAAGATCATTATTATGACGGATGCGGATACAGACGGCGCGCATATTCAGGTATTATTGCTAACATTCTTTTATCGCTATATGAAGCCACTTATTGATGCAGGCAAGGTGTATATTGCACAGCCTCCTCTATATAAGATCAGCCGCAAGACCGGCAAGCTTGAAACGGTGCGCTATGCATTTACGGACGATCAACTGCAAATTTACCTGAAGGAATTCGGCAAAAATTATGAGTTACAGCGTTATAAAGGTCTAGGAGAGATGAATCCGGAGCAGCTGTGGGAGACGACGATGGATCCGGATACTCGTACCTTACTGCAGGTGAAGATTGAAGATGCAGCCAAGGCCGAAAGAAGAGTAACCACATTAATGGGTGATAAGGTTGATCCGCGTAAGCGCTGGATCGTTGAAAACGTAGATTTTACAGAGTACGAAGAATAGAAGGTGCTTTGAATGAGTTTATCTGAACAGTTTTTACCGGCATTTCTAGAAGAAGTGGTAGGCGATCGATTCGGTCGTTATTCTAAATACATTATTCAGGATCGGGCGATACCTGATGTGCGTGATGGTCTCAAGCCAGTTCAGCGTCGTATCTTGTATGCCATGTACGATTCAAACAATACGCCTGACAAACCGTACCGCAAATCTGCGAAAACTGTCGGTGATGTCATGGGTAATTATCATCCCCACGGGGATTCCTCCATCTATGAGGGAATGGTGCGTATGGCGCAGCCTTGGAAGATGGGACATGTGCTTATCGACGGACATGGAAACTGGGGCTCACAGGATGATGATCCGGCGGCAGCAATGCGCTATACCGAAGCACGTTTATCACCAATTGCTATGGAAATTCTACGCGACATTGAGAAGCGTACAGTTCTATTTAAAGACAATTTCGATAACACGGCCAAAGAACCCGTTGTTCTCCCATCCCGTTTTCCGAATCTGCTTGTGAATGGGGCAAGCGGGATCTCGTCTGGCTTCGCTACAGAGATTCCGACACATAATTTAAGAGAAGTGATTGATGCATGTATTGCTGTTATGGAGAAGCCTTCCATCTCTCTTGAAGAAATTATGACCTTCATCAAAGGACCGGACTTTCCAACAGGCGGTATCATTATGGGCGGAAGTGGAATTCTGGACGCCTATCGTACAGGCAAGGGCCGCATCTATATTCGTTCCAAGACCGAAATCGAAAATTTGCGGGGCGGTAAGCAGCAGATTGTCATCACCGAAATTCCTTATCAGGTTGTTAAGTCACGGCTGGTTACCGCGATGGAAACGATTCGCCTGGAGAAGAAGATCGAAGGTATTGCTGAAGTGCGTGACGAGAGCGGGCGTGAAGGCTTGCGTATTGTCGTTGAGCTCAAGAAAGAAGCGGATGCCCAAGGGATCCTTAACTATTTGCTCAAAAAAACAGATCTTCAGGTCACGTATAACTTCAATATGGTGGCTATCGTTAATAAAGCGCCCCATCAGCTTGGGCTTAAGCCGATACTTGAAGCTTACATTGCACATCAGCGCGAGGTTGTGACCCATCGGACGCAATACGATCTCGAAAAAGCCGAGGACCGGGCGCATGTCCTTGAAGGACTTGTTAAAGCCCTTAACATTTTGGATGAAGTTATTGCAGCCATTAAAGCGTCCAAGAATCGGCAGGATGCCCAGAACAACCTGGAATGGATGTTTGGCTTTACGGAGCGCCAGGCAGACTCTATTCTTACGTTGCAGCTGTATCGTCTAACGAACCTAGAGATCACTACACTGCAAAAAGAGCTGGATGAGATCCAGAAGAAAGTCGCCGAGCTGCGGAGTATTCTCGAAAGTGATCGGAAGCTCATCAGTATCATTCGGAAGGAACTCAAAGAAATCCGCGAGAAGTACGGAATAGAACGCCGATCTTCTATTCAGGAAGAGGTAGAGGAGCTGAAGGTGAATCTTGAGGTTCTCGTCAATTCGGAGGATGTGCTCGTGACATTGTCCAACGAAGGTTACATCAAGCGCACAAGTAAGCTCTCCTTTACTCGTTCAGGGGGAGACCGGAGCAGCTCGGGTGTAATTGAAGGCGATGTGATCTCTTCTTATTATGATGTAAATACGCTGGATAATTTGCTTGTGTTTACACAGCGGGGGCAATATTACCTTCTACCAGTTCATCAGGTGCCGGAATTCAAATGGAAGGACCCGGGAACAGCAATTGTTAACGTCATTCCATTATCGAAGGAAGATCGGGTCGTCACCATTATACCGGTACGCAGCTTCGAACAAGAAGAGGCAAGTCTCGTCTTTGTAACACGGAGAGGGCAGATTAAGCGCACCGCGCTAAAAGACTACGTGACCAAGCGTTCCTCCGCAGTTGCCGCATGCAAGGTTGGAGCGAATGATGAGGTTATCCGTGTCCATCTCAGTACGGGAGGAAGGCACATTCTGCTAGTCTCCAAGCTGGGCCAAAGTGTCAGATTCCTTGAGGATGAAGTAAACACAATGGGCCGTGTATCCGGCGGGGTGAAAGGTATTCAATTAAAAGACGAGGATGAGCTCGTTACTGCGGTATGGGTTGATGAGGATGAAGGAGAGATCTTCACAATAACGGATCTTGGTTATGGAAAGAGATCCCTTCTGCTTGATTATCCGCTGCAATCCCGCGGCGGCAAAGGTGTTGCCACCTTCGAGTTCAAGGAAGGCAAACGTGTTAAGCCGAATGGCAGTCAAATCGTCGCTGCATACCATGTCAAAGAACCGTTGCGGCTGCTCGCGTTGACAGATCAAGGCAAAATGCTTGGATTTTCTACAGAATCGGCACCGATCTCTGATAAGCGAAGTACTGGCAAAGCGCTGGTCAGCGTAGAGAAGAATGACTCAATTGTACAGATCATAGATAATCGGGCGGATGATACGTCATCCTAAAATATGTCATAAGAGCCTCTGATACGCCAGAATACGGCATCAGGGGCTTTTTTTGACGTTACATTGCAAAGATTAAGAACCTTCGTCGATACCGGTCGAGTCGCCAAAATGGGGAAGGAATTGCATTAAAAAGAGCGAAATGATTCATCAGCTAAATAATTAATGATCAAAGCAAGCACTTAATTTCTACAAGAGAGGGGAGAAGAACAGATGCATTCTTCTGAATTCGCCAAACTATGGGCAAGGCTGACGAAGGACTACAAAGCCCATATGGATCAGGCCCTTGCTCCTGCACTAACTGAGGCTCAGCTGACAGTGCTTGAACTGTTGTCCGAGCAGCCTCGTATGAAGCCGTCCGAATTCATTCCTTATCTGTCTACAACACCAGCAGCTATTACGATGCTGCTCGATCGTATGGAGAAGAATGAACTTATCCTTCGCAGCAGAGACGATCGCGATCGCCGAATTGTGTGGGTCACATTAACAGAGAGAGGAAAACAAGAGGCACAGCGCGGAATGATTATCCGTGAAGATTTTATCAGCGGGACACTTGGCAAGATATCTTCACACAATCAACAGCTGCTTGTCTACCTGCTGACCAAGATCACTTCCCAAAGCTCTCCAACGAAGCAAACCTCTTGATACAAATGAATCTGTTTTAACTTTCTAAGGGATACGTGCTGCGTATTCCTTTTTTGTTTGGGCAATATATATGATAAGAAAATAATTACATATAGAAGGTGTTGACTATTTTTAAAATCGGTCTATAATATTACTTTGTACTCCTTATATTTCGTATACGAAATATTTTGTAAAATAATTATTTTGTAGCAAAGGTGAGTATCATGCTGGAATACGATGAGATGTACCAGATATTCTCGTCCTTTCGTCAAGTGAACCAGAGCTTTCATCGACTATTCTGGAAGCAGGAAGAGGAGAAGGAGATTACCCGTATTCAAATGCTGGTATTATCCATCCTAATTGAGCATCCTAACATTGGATTGGCTGAATTAGCGGAGCTCTGTCACATGGGCAGCAGTACAACGAGCGGTGTCGTTGACCGTCTTGTTAAGGCTGAGCTTGTGGAGAGAGGCAGATGCCTTCATGATCGGAGGTCATTGGAGCTTCAGGTTACGGAGAAAGGGAGAGAAGTTCAGAAGAGAGTCTATGAGCTATGGATGTCTAAAGTATCTCATATGATGGATTTACCAAGGGAGGATATCGATAATTTGCTTCGTATTCATTCCTTGATGCTTGAAAAGATGGAGAAAGAGAGATGATTGATTAATATGAGTAGTATTGCTGCAAATCAGTCTGGAAAGACGATCGAATTCAAAAAAGGTCCAATCTTATTTGCGATGCTGCTAGGTGCGTTTGTAGCCTTTTTGAACCAAACATTACTTAACGTAGCTTTGCCTAAAATTATGGAGGATCTCAGCGTAGGTGCAACAACAGTCCAATGGTTATCCACTGGCTTTATGCTCGTCAATGGCGTTCTGATCCCCATTACTGCGTATTTGATGGCGAAGTTTACGACTAGACAAATTTTCATTACCGGAATGACTTTATTTACAATAGGTACTTTGCTGTGTGCATTAAGCCCTACCTTTGCTATCCTTATGACGGGGCGCATTGTTCAGGCAGCAGGTGCAGGTGTTATCATGCCGTTGTTATCCGTTGTTATCCTTAATATATTCCCAATTGAACAGCGTGGACGTGCGATGGGGATGATTGGTCTTGCCATGATCCTGGCTCCAGCGATCGGCCCTACATTATCTGGATGGGTTGTTCAAACCTTTGACAGCTGGAAATTGCTATTCTACATTATTCTCCCAATTGCTGTAATCGCCGTGCTTGTGGGAATGAAGTTTGTAAAAAATGTTACAGAAGTATCCAATCCGACGCTTGATATTACTTCGGTTATTTTATCAACAATCGGTTTTGGCGGACTGTTGTATGGCTTCAGTGATGCCGGCTCTAACGGCTGGAACGATCCGATCGTTATCACTTGCTTGGTTGTGGGTGCGATCTCCTTATTGGTGTTTGTCCTTCGTCAATTCAAGATGGATGATCCACTGCTCGAGTTCAGAGTGTTCAAGAATTCTATGTACACGCTGAACACAGCGGTTCTGATCGTCGTAACGATGGCCATGTTCTCAGGTATGATTCTCCTGCCCATTTATTTGCAAACGATTCGTGGAATCAGTGCTCTTGATTCCGGGCTGCTGATGCTTCCAGGTGCAATCGTTATGGGTATCATGTCCCCGATCACCGGTTCCTTGTTTGATAAATTTGGAGCAAAATGGCTGAGTATTATCGGTCTAGTCATTACGATTATTACAACATGGGAATTCAGCACGTTAACGATGGATACATCATATACACAGCTGATTATCGTGTATACGCTTCGGATGTTCGGTATGTCACTTCTCATGATGCCGGTTCAAACCGCTGCCTTGAATGATATACCTCAAAATCTGAATGCTCACGGAACGGTTATGCTAAACACACTGCGTACCGTATTCGGAGCCATCGGAACAGCTATTTTTATCACCATATTCAGTAACCGTACGACTCATTATGTGGATACGCATATGGCAGATATTAATCCACAGGATCAAGCTGCAATGCTTCAATTAGCAAATGATGCGCAAATCAACGGTATTAACTTCTCGTTTATTATTGCTACTGGGGTTACCGTTGTTGCACTGGTTCTCGCCTTCTTTATTAAGCGATCCGTACCGAAGGATGCAAAAGGCGTAGCCATGAAAGTGGCAGAAGTCAGCACTAGCGATAACAAGTAATTAGATACATCCATTTCTTAAATCATGGATTCAAATAATATAAAAATCCCGATCTGCGTAAGATGCAGATCGGGATTTTTACATATATTCGTTTTTATACGAAAGGCTGATTCGCTGCACTTTTATACAACGGTTCAGGCCATTCACTCCATGGAAAATCACGGGGCGGAATGGATATCAACTGCACATGTTCCTTCGTCACGGGATGAGGGAAACCGACGGACACGGACCATAACGCAAGCTGCTGTCCTGGCTTGTTTAATTCCACTCCATACTTTTGGTCCCCATATAAAGGACATCCCATAGCCAAACATTGAACTCGAATCTGGTGGGATCTCCCTGTATGCAGCACGACCTGAACGAGTGACAGCTTGTCTGTCTGTCCCAGCACGTAATAATCCAATATGGCATTTTTGCCGCCAGGTGTGCCTTCCGGCACAACAGATACGATGTTTGTCTTCTCGTTCTTCAGCAGTGTGTGCGTAAGTCTGCCTTGTTTGGCAGGAGGAGTCCCATGAACAACAGCCATATAAGTCTTCTCAAACTTTCGGGTTCTGACCGCATCTGATAGCCTGGAAGCCGCTTTTGAAGTTTTGGCAAAGATCATAGCTCCTCCGACGGGGCGATCCAGACGGTGAACGAGGCCGAGATATACATTCCCCGGCTTAGAGAATCGAACTTTGATATCCTCTTTGAGGATGGACAGCATGTCCATATCGCCAGATGCATCGGCCTGTGTTGGCACATTGATCATTTTTTCGACACCAAGCAGGTGGTTGTCCTCGTATAATATAGATAGCGGCTGTAAATCACTCATCGGATTAAGACTCCCAGCGACCCAGGATTCCACAAGGCAGCATCATATTGGATGCTGTAATCGGGAGCCCGATCTCACCAGACGAAATTTTGCCGCCGTATTTATTTTGCATCGTCATCGTTAACATATTGGACAGCACGGTAGGTGAGATTCCTGTTGTATAGGAGTTGATGAGAACAAACAGCGGGTTATCTGTCAGAATTCCTGTACATGACTCTAGGAATGGATAAAGGTTCTGCTCCAGCTTCCACGTCTCACCGTTCGGTCCACGTCCATACGATGGAGGATCCATAATAATTGCGTCATAGCGATTACCGCGGCGATGCTCGCGTTGAACGAATTTGAATACATCGTCTGTTATATAACGGACAGGACGGTCGCCAAGTCCTGAGAGCTGTACATTCTCTTTAGCCCATTGAACCATACCCTTTGCTGCATCAACGTGTACAACGCTGGCACCTGCGTAGGCGCTAGCTACAGTGGCACCACCGGTGTAAGCGAACAAATTCAGAACTGAGATCGGCCTTCCGGCATTCTGAATCTTGTCGATCATCCAGCTCCAGTTCGCTGCTTGTTCAGGGAATAAGCCTGTATGCTTGAAATTGGTTGGCTTAATGTAGAATTTGAGCTCATCATATGAGATCGTCCAGCGCTCAGGGATTGGTTTTTTCATATCCCAATTGCCTCCGCCGGAGGAGCTGCGATGATAGTGGCCATGGACGTTTCTCCAGTCCCCAGTTTCCTTCTCTAGCGGCCAAATAATCTGCGGATCAGGTCTGCGGAGAATAATATCTCCCCAGCGTTCGAGCTTCTCGCCGCCGCCTGTATCTATAAGTTCATAGTCTTTCCATTGCTGTGATGCGTACATGTAATAATCCATCCTTCAAGTTCATCTTATATTTACGAATTGCTATAATTACAATTAGGTTCTATTGTACAACAATTACGTGTTTTCATGCCAGTATTCCCCGTTTTTTGCGTTATATTAGCTTAAGCTTGGAATCCATGCGGATTTGAATTCATTGGAAATGTGCCTAATCGTCTATTTTGGGGTAAAGTAAAAGAAGGGAGGTTTGATGATGAGCAATAGCAGAACTTGGATCGCAGTAACTCTTGTCGCCCTTGGTTTATTCTCCATCGTGTTGTATACATACTCATTTGTTGCGATGCAATCCGGATTTGATCTTGGATTTGTGCTATTCGGTGCTGCACCGCTGGCTTACGGCCTGTATGAGCTCTCTTCGATGAAGAAGAGACGGGAGCTTACCCTAGAGAAGGAGCTTATGAAACTCGCCATGAAGCATGAGTATCTCTTAACGATACCTGAAATATCGCTCTACACTGACCTTCACAGTAAGGAAGCAGAACAAATTATAGCCAGCTTGCGCAAAAAAGGGCTGGTCAAGATCAAGGTTGCAGAGAATGGAACATGGGTGTACGAATTTGAGCCTTTGCTGACGAAAGAACAAAAAATGACCGCTGAACGCGTATAATGCTGTGACCAGGCTGGATTCATATAAAATATAGTAAATAGAGGCTGAGCTGTTTTCTCTTCAGAGAAGGCGGCTCATTTTTGTGTCGAAAATTCAGGGTTAATTGCAATTGTCATTTAATTGTCGCAAGATAGCAGATCGGGCTGTCGTTCATTTACTGTTGACAATGAGAATCATTATCAAATATGATGATTTCATACCAAAAGTAAATGAGGGATAATTAACGATGGCAAACATCTTAATCGTATATGCAAGCTTAACAGGGAATACAGAAGAAATCGCCGAGCTTATTGCTGAAGGGGTACAGAATGCCGGTCATACAGCTGTGCTGAAATCAGCGGAGAATTGTAATGCTGACGAAATGCTGAAGTATGATGGCACAATGATCGGTCTGTACACCTGGGGAGACGGGGATCTGCCGGATGAGTTCCTAGATTTTTATGATGAGCTGGATGAGGTGGATCTAAGTGGATATAAAGTTGCCTTGTTTGGAAGTGGAGATACGTCATATGACTTGTTCTGCGGCGCTGTAGATACGGCTGAAGCCAAGCTGAAGGAGCGCGGTGCCATTGTCACTGAGCCTTCACTAAAAATAGAGTACAGTCCGCTGGACGAGGAGAAGAAGGACTGTAGAGCACTGGGTGAGCGTTTTGCTGGAATTTTAGCACAAGTATCCTAGACAGAGACATACATGGGAGAAGAGCTTAAGCGAGAAGGAGAGAGATATCAATGGAGAGACCTTCTGAAGCGATACCACATAAGAGGATATTAACGGATTATAAGCTGGAGGAAATGCTCTGGTCTGAAAGGTCCCTTAACCGACTAAGAAATTTAGCCAAGGGCAAGCAGCAGGGACTGGAATGGAGACATCGAGTTCAGTATGCTGTCAGTCATACGATAAACGATTACTACACCCTGACTCCGGAGGTTCGCAGAGAAGTACCGATTCAGTATTTGTTAGAGAAAAGATGGCCTAAACACGCTACAGGCTTTGAATCCAGTGATCACTTTTGGAATGTGAAATGGGGAGTAACCGATGAGCTTATCCGGTTGCTGACACAGCATACCGAGCTGTTACAGCCTGTCCTGCTGTATGAAGAGCACAAAGCTTATGTATCAGACTTACATATGGACCTGTCTGTTATTTTTCAGGTGGCATGGCAGCCTGATCATATGGTACACAAAGGGTTATATATCCAAAAGTATATCGTCAATTATAATGAAGAGGTCATTCGGGCATACCAGAACATGATGATTGTATTCTGCTACCATGCTTTTGGATGTATTCCGGAACGAATCGAAGTCAATTGTTTGCTGGACCGGCGTAAGATAACTCTAATACCAGATGAGCACAGATATGATGAGGCCTTGGATTATGTTAAGCTCGTTACCCCTCTATGCCTGGATACAGTTGGAGCGTCGGATATCCCGCTATACGACGCTCCAAGCAAAGTCAACTAACAGCTCAGAGATCATTTATCTTGCTGGGCTAGAAAGCTTTGCACCAGCTGACGATAATCTTCGTGATTATCATAGCTGTTGTACATCCGAATATGAACCGTTTGGGCGCTACCGAAGAAGAAGCGTTCAAATTGGCTTTGTCTTCCTCCAAAGGGTCCGGCAGTCAGCTCCCATACCAATCTGAATATAGCAATTCGATCCTTGGCCTCCGTTGTGAGGCCTTTTAAATATTGATTTACATATGGACTTAGTTCAGACGAAATATCATTATTCATAGGTGTCATGATGATGCCGCTGGATCCAAGCAATTGGAGCATATTGATTACTTCAAGATAAAATGGCGGAAACTGAATGCTTGCAGCGAGAAGTGGACTGCTTGAAGGGATCAGAATACCTTGTTCATCCAGCTCAGCAGAAGTCTCAGAAGCGAGTCTGAGCGCTTTAAAGTTTTCCAGCATAGTCATGATTTTTGCAACATTGGCAATAGAAAGAGACTCCAGCCCGACATTTTGTTCATCTGCCAATGCTTCAAATAAACCGAGAAGAAATTCAGTTTTGGCAATATAACGTGATATAATTTGATGTCCGATATGGGTATGAAAATGTCCCTCTTGAAAGAGCTTGAAGCCCATAGTCTCATCCCCATAATAGAACATGCGGTTATGAGGTACCAGTACCTTGTCAAAAATAACAAGGGTGTCCATCTCCTCAAATCTTGAGCTCAGGGGATGATCGTAGGATGATTCTGATGCATGACTTTCACGGCAAATAAAGGTCATTCCCTCAAGATCATTTGGAACGGCAAAAGCAAAAGCATAGGGGTTCACTTCTTCATCAGGTGTGAGAGAAGGGGTAGGGAAGACAATCATCTCATCACAGGTTGCTCCTTGCGTTGCCATCATGAAGGCTCCGCTGACGATGTATCCTTCCTCGGTGATTTCCTCCACTTTTGCAGCGATGGAATCCTCAAAAGGATCGATTTGACCGGACCATTTGCTAGCAGGAGGCTGAATAAAGGCATGGGATAGGGTGATATCATGATCTCTGCAATAGGCATAGTAATCTCTTAAGTTTTGAGCGAATGCGGGGTTATGCTCCTCCAGCGTATACGCGGCGGTATAGAAGGACATCATCGCCGTATTCATGTAATCGGGTGATCTTCCAAGAAAACCGTGATGCTCTCTTGACCATAGCTCTATCATCTTTCTTCGCTTCTGTAAATCTTCCAAGCTGCTTGGTGGTAGATACGATAGACCCACGGGCTCACCTGTGTCTGGAGATAAATAAGTCATTTGATCTTTATATTTGTCATCACACTGCATGTCATACAACTTGGCCTGCGTCTGAATGAGTCCACTAAAAATGGGATGCTTAGATAATGGCCCCGTAACTCGTTCACCTTTATACCATAAGTTAATGTTTTGGCGATCGATTCGTTCAATGTACTGTTTACCGTTCTTGATAGGCATATCTCTCACCTCTTTGGGTACTGTTCAACTCATGCGTCCCGATTTTATTTTTAGCATAATGTACGGGAGAACGAGTTCATAAGTACCTTGTACCTGGGCTTCTAGCCGAAGAAAGGGCGTTTGCCCTGCCATGACCAACCAGCAAAGTAGGGTGATCGTTAGGCTGCATATATTGAAGAAAGGAGCTTCTTGATTTTGAAACTTTTGTATAATGAAGATTTGCTAATGAAGTTTATCCAAATGTATGAGCTGGATATACTGCTGAACACCGTAAGTATTAACGATATGAAGCTGTATGAGCTTATGCATGGAGATCGGGTGTGCTCGAGCGGTGACGAGATTGACCATTTGTTTTTCCTGGTACAGGGCAGGCTTAAGGTCTATACGACCATGTCAAATGGAAAGTCTCTCGCTCTAAGGTTCAATGATCCGCTCAGCCTGATTGGAGACGTGGAGCTGGTGACGAAGAATAAAGCAAGTACGACAGTGGAATGTGTAAGGCCTGCCATTTTGATTGGGATCAGCTATTCAGCTCTTAATCAGCATTACATCAGTCAGCCGGCATTTCTGCATTTCCTGCTGGAGCATATGTGCTACAAGCTGACGAGTCTGAATCGTTCGAGCAGTGTTAATTTGCTATATCCGTTAGATAAGAAATTTGCGGGATATCTGACCTTCATGATGCTGGACTCAGAGAAGGGTGTTGTGTTGAGTAAAATACCCAGCCACAGCTTGAATGAAATTGCTGACTTGCTCGGAACAAGCTATCGTCATCTGAATAGGGTGGTCAAACAATTTTCGGAGATCGGCATCTTAGAGCGCAGGCGAGGGGAGCTCATCCTGTTAGATGAACAAAAGCTGAGAGAAATGGCACCTGATGATTTGTATTTAAAGCGATAGCACTCGCATCAAAATAAAGATGACAGCGATTCGCTGTCATCTTTAATATGTTCTATGGTCAATAGCAATGTGCTTAATAAAATGGTTGATTAAAACATGCGGTTAGCTGAGAAACGGAAGCATTTTTGCGCAAGGATTCAAATAAATGGATTGCCTTTTTGAAATAATTATCATTGTTGAGTCTGTCAGCCGCCCATAAGGTATAGACTGCTGTACACAGCGCCTCAGAATGCTGATCGTTCAGCTGCTCATACTGAGCAAGCAAATATTGATACGATAAATAATGGGAAGCCATTTTGCGTTCTGCATAATAATCGTAGCTGTTGATATTCTGCTTAAAACGCAATAACTGTCGATCAATACAGTATCCATGCTCAATTGCAGATTCAAGCAATGTAGAGAGACCGATCAGCACCGCATCACCTGAATGATTATCAAGATAAGTTTCATACTCGGACAGCTTGCTAATATTTCCGCGTAATATTTCCAATGTTAACAAATGAACTGCAGCGAATGATTTGAATTCTTCAATTACGGCTTCTCCCGCCTTCGTACCATCCCTAAGCCAGCTCAAATCCGAATATAAAGAAATATATTTGATCGACTCAGAGTATTGTTTTAGCTTTTGATACGATATGCTGGTCATTAAGTGACTATAGGCAAAATAGTAGATGATATGCTTGTCGTATACATTGGTGGGACAATTTCGATGTACAATATCAAAATGTACCCGTTCAGCAGCATGTAACAAAGCTTGAGATAAAGTAGTGACTTCCTCCCAGTCCTCGTGTGTGCAGCGTACTTCGATACTTTTGATAAGTGAATCCAGATGATTAGCTTTAACAAGTATATCAGGCTCTACGACCATACTCACCTTCTCCTCAGTCTCACGAATTTACTTTATTTTACATATAGGTATACCAAAGGTCAATATATTCGTGAAAATTGTTAGTTAATTAGATAAGAAAAATGTAAAGCTCATATAGCTAAATTAATTAGGGTCTAAGTTAGTGAATGATGACAAAGCAGATAGAACAGAATAGACAAATTATCGAGAAGAAAAATTAGGGGGGATCAAGGCTTTCCTATTGCTAAGAACTCAATTATTATTAAACGATTTTTTTGAAATATAAACAAGAATAAAGAATGTTTTGTGGCAACATATATTGATGGTTAATATGAATTTAATGCTTCATGTTGTGAGTTTCTGTTGAAGTATGAATAAGTGTATTTGCAGTTATCATAAACAGAATGGATTATTGCAGAAATGGAGGAGCTTATGATTAGAGAAACGGAAGGCCATCATTTAAATCAACTCACTCAAGAAAATCAAAAACTCACGGCTGCAGCTCACGAAGAACTTCTGCATGCGGCTTACCGTCAGTTGAAAAATGATTTTGATTCCAAACTCGCAGAAACAGATACGGTGTACCCGCCTCTCTCTCCGGCTCAGCTTATGTTCTTAATGAACTATGCCAAGGTACATAATCAGTCCAAAGCGTTGGAGATGGTGGAATATACACTTCATCAAATGTACAAAAGCAATATTTATGATCACGTGGGTCATGCGTTTTTCACATATTCGGCAGATGAGAAGGGCTTTGTTCCGCATTTTAAAAAAATGCTGAATGACAATGCCTGGCTCGCAATGACTTACCTTGAAGCATATCAGTTAACAGAGCATCCGCTGTATGCGGAAATCGCAGAATCCATCTTCTCATATGTGTTAAGCGAGATGACGTCGCCTGAAGGGGCTTTTTATGCTGTAGAAGGTGACAACTCGGAAGGGGAGACGGAAGGGTATTATGGATTTACTCGGCAAGAGATTGAAGACGTACTGGGTGTAGAGGAGATGCATCGATATTGTAATGTATACAGTATTGAACCTGAGAGGGATACTCCAGGACAAAGCATTCCTAATCTGATGAAAGGGACTCCCGAGGAGCAGGCAGAACGGAGAGGATTAAATCCACTCGCCCTGCGTAATTTGCTCGAGGAAGACCGGAAGAAGCTGTTGCAATATCGCGAGACGAGAGTGCGTCCAGTCAAGGATAACCGCATAGGAACAGCTTCAAATGGACTGATGATCGCAACCTTGGCCAAGGGGGCTAAAGCATTGCAGCAGACGAGATATGCTGATGCTGCAGCACAGGCTGCTGAATTCATATGGAACAAGCTGCGTGATGACGAGGGCAATTTGCATTCAGTCTATCATGATGAAGAGCTGACTCATGCAGCGAATGTAGACGACTATGCCCATTTGGCTTGGGGACTGATGGAATTATATGAAGCAACAGGGCAGCCCGCCTATTTAGCTAAGGTACTGGAGCTTAAGGATGCACTGTTCAGACTGTATTGGGACCCCGCAGAAGGCAACTTCCAACGGTTTGGAGTAAGTCGAGTGCAGCGATATAATGACAATAATGGGATGGATGGAAGAGCAGGGCTTGCAAGTGCTGGGGTTCTCCCCTTGCTGATCACCAAATGGGCAGCTACAACTCAGGATGGTGAGCTGAAGCAGAAGGGAGAACGATGGCTTTATACTATGGCAGGAGCTGCGAATGCTCATGCTGACAGTCAGGCCATGTATCTGCTTGGCGTGTCCTATGCACGGCAAGGAGGGCGCCAAATTATAATCAGTGGAAGAACGAATGATATCAAGGTGCAGGAGATGATCTCCATCATCCAAAAATCATATATACCTGATGCTTCCCTTATCATTAATTATGAAGGCAAGCAAGATCATGAGGTCTTAGCCGAACTTATTCCTGGTCTCGTCGACAAGCCCGCCATTAATGGAGAGGGAACCGTGTACATTAGTCGGGACTTCTCCTGCAGCGATCCTATAACTTCAACGGAGCAGCTTCGAGAAGAGTTTAAGCCTGTGAACTAATAAGTAAAAATAAAACCGCCTCGAGCTTATGCTCGAGGCGGTTAACGTTAACCGACTACGTACGAATTCTGGCTGTAATTTCTTCATCAAGCTCTAGTGTAACATCCTCACGGTAGGCACGGACATTATACTCTTGATGTACATATCGTAGAATAGCTTCAATCATATTGGATTCAATGAGAAATTGACTGCGGCCTTGAGCCCAAACCTCGGCTGAGTAGCCTGTATCTTCATCCCAACTAAGCTCCACCTGGACATCTGTCGGTTTGATTTGCTTACGTTCAGCGATATGAAGACATATGGCATTAACGATCTCATCCATTGTGATAACCATAGAGCTTAGTATCGTCCGTTTCCGTCATAGATGTTGCGGGATTTTTCCTTCTCTTCACGACGTCTCTTGATGGCTCTGTAGATACCTACACCCAGGCTGATTAATACAAAGATAGCAAGAAGGTTGATTGCAAGACCAAGAAGTTCTCCGAAGAAGCCCATACCTCCGAACAATCCGCCGAAGAGCATACCTGCAAGTCCACCAATCATTAGACCTTTCATAAGTGAGCCGCCGCTAAAGAATCCGCGGTTTTGGTTCGTTGTAGAGTTGGTAGCATTGTTATTACGATTCGTTGTGGAATTTGAAACATTGCTGTTACTATCATTCGAACGATTAGGTGTATTTGTATAAGATTTAGTTCCGGATTTGAAACCGCCGCCACCACGGCGTGCATCTGCATTATCTGGAATTGCTACGGTCGAGAAAATCAAAGTAAATGCCATCATGACCATAAGTAGACGTTTTGAACTGAACCATTTTTTCATGTGAGAAATGTTACCTCCTAAGAGTGATTTTTAGTGTTTAATACATACATACGCTCAAAAAATATGTTGGTTTCATATTTTTTAATTTAATGTGAATTGGATACTTCTTGTTCAGCATGACCGGAACGAATCAGGTCGGATACCCAATCACACCATTCCATTCCTGCCTTGGCTTTCATTGCTGCCTTCGTGTTGACAATATAATCACCGAAATAGGAATGTGTGGGTTGCACCGCTTCGTCTGGAAGCGCTTTGAGAAGATCTTCATAATAATCTTGACGAATCTGGTACCACTGTCTGCGTTCTTCAATCCATTGTCTGAGCAGAGCCGGATTCGTGATTTGAAAACAAATCAGCCGAAGACTCAGTTCGTCCCGAATAGGCGATGTTGACACGGGTGTATACATCCATTCCAATAATACCTGTATTCCCTTATCCGTGATCGTATACATCTTCTTATCCGGCTTATCTGTCTGCTCAATCCAGCGTGAAGAGAGAAGCTCATCCTCTTCCATACGGGATAGCAGCGGATAGATCTGACTGTGTTTGGCCGGCCAGTGGGGCTGAATCCTCAGCATGAGATCATAGCCAGATGATTCATCACGTGTCAATAACCCGAGCAAACCATAAGACAGTATGTTCAAGTGGACATGTCTCCTTTACTAAACTATAGTCTTGAATAATAGCGTAAAAGCGTTTTCCAAGACTATATATGTTTAAAAGTGTACACCACGACTGTATGGTTTGACAACCGTTATTGCTGTATGACGGATAAACTGTTGTTATAAATGTCACAGAAATTTAATAAAAAATGGCCTGGACTGCTGATCAGCAATCCAGACCCAAGGGATTAGAGAGATGCCTGGTTCTCATAACCATCCACAACAAGATCGAGTGCGCCTGTCTTAGGATCAATGATCATGCCGTGAACAGGAGTACCTGGGGGCAATAGTGGGTGATTACGAATCAACTCCACAGTTTCCATTACCCCTTCATGGACATTGTCAAACCCGCGCAGCCAGCGATCGAGCTTAATTCCTGCATGGTCGATCGTCTTGAGCACTTTCTCGTCGATGCCACGTTCCACCATATGCGAGAGCATCGCTTCACCATTTAGAGAGGCCATGCCGCATTCATGATGACCGACGACGACGACCTCATCAGCACCCAGCTCATATAAGCCGACTAGAACGCTTCGCATCGCACTTCCGAATGGATGAGAGATGATAGCCCCGGCCGTTTTAACGATCTTGACATCACCGTTTTTGAAGTTCATTGCTTTGGGAAGCAGCTCGACAAGACGGGTGTCCATACATGTTACGATCATCATTTTCTTCTGCGGGAATTTATCGGAGATATAGGCTTCATATTCTTTTTTCTCCACAAAGTTACGATTATGCTCCATGATTTGACTAATACTGTTCATTGTTTATACCTCCAGTTAATGAGTAGTTATTTTCTAAGCATTGACCGCACGTTCATCGCGCGGAAAAATGTATAACCCATAGTGCTGACCACTGCTGGATAGACGTAAGGACAGGTCTCCGGGATCGGTTGCCAAATTCAGCTCTTCTTCAAAAAAAACAGCCTTCTGGCTGTCCAAAATAAACGTAAGATCCGAAACGTTCGTATCCATTACGATATCCCCGTCTTCTTGCTCATCTACAATACGAAACGCAGGGACTCCGCTAACCGCACAGCCGCATCCCTCGCTGTCGTACATCAGTCGAATGAAGCCTGGCCTGTTACCGAGAACTTTGGTCAGGAGTTCTTCAGCTGCCTTACTAAGATTGATTTTCATAATGTAGGCCCACTCCTTTATTTAATCTTTTAGGGCGTGTCTTAAAACCCTAGTTAACGCTCTTAAATGTTGATTATAATCTTACCTAAAAGTATGATCAATAGGTAGGCGAATTAAAATATGGATGGGGTGACGATTATGAGCCAGCAATTACAGGCTAAATTAGAGCAATTTCTGGATCTGAACAAAAAAATCAAAAGCTACAATGAAGCGATTGGACTCCTGCACTGGGACATGAGCACCGGGGCACCGCGCAAAGGAATTGATACCCGTTCAGAGACGATCGGAATGCTGTCATCGGAAGCTTTTAAACTGCAAACATCGGAAGAAATGAAAGAATTGATCTCGTATTTAAATGAGGAGAGCGCATTTGCTGCCCTGTCAGATGTGCATCAGCGATTGATCAATGATTGCAAGAAAGAGCTCGAACGCACACAATCTGTTCCGCCCGAGAAGGTTCGTGAGTTCAGTGTTCTTACGGCTCAATCTCAAGCGAAATGGGAAGTAGCCAAGGAGAAGGCTGACTTTGCTTCGTTTGAACCCTACTTATCCCGAATTGTTGCCATGCAGAGTGAATTTATTGACTATTATGGTGTAAAAGATACACGTTATGACACATTGCTGGATATGTATGAGCCGGATTTAACGGTTGAGAAGCTGGATGAAGTATTCAGCCGATTAAAAGCTCGAATTGTTCCCCTGCAGGAAGCAATTAGTCAGTCTATACATAAGCCGGACACTTCCTTCCTCAATCAATCCTTTGATATTAAGCAGCAGTCCGAATTCAGTAAATATATATTGAAGGAAATGGGATATGATTTTGAGGCAGGCCGATTGGACGAGAGTGTACATCCTTTTGCAATGGGATTAAATCCCGGTGATGTTCGTATTACAACTCATTATTATGATACAGATGTGGCGAGCGCCATCTTCAGCTCTCTTCATGAAGGCGGTCATGCCCTCTATGAGCAAAATATTGATTCAAGCCTGGCAGGGACTCTCCTTGCCGAAGGTACATCGATGGGAATTCATGAGTCTCAATCGAGATTATGGGAGAATATGATCGGCAGAAGCCGGGCTTTCTGGGAGCATTATTATCCGGTATTACAGAACTATTTTCCAGAGCAGCTGGAGAACATTTCTCTGGATCGTTTCTATGAAGCCATCAATAAGGTAGAAAGCTCGCTGATCCGCATTGAAGCCGATGAGCTTACTTATAATCTTCATATCATTATCCGCTATGAGATCGAGAAGATGCTCTTTAATGAACAGCTGGATGTGAAGGACCTTCCGCAGGTATGGAACGAGAAATATAAACAATATTTAGGCGTTACTCCTCCTGATGACGGAGCAGGTGTGCTTCAGGATGTTCACTGGTCAGGCGGAGACTTTGGTTACTTTGCCTCCTACTCGCTTGGAAATATGTATGCAGCCCAAATCATGAATACAATGGCCAAGGAGCTTCCAGAATACGAGAATTATATAAAGGAAGGGAACCTTGCTCCAATCAAAGAATGGCTGACAGAGAAGGTCTACCAATACGGCAAATCCCGCAAGCCTTCCGAATTGATTGTTGCTATTACAGGAGAAGAGCTGAATCCGGATTACCTTGCCGATTATCTGGAGAGTAAATATAAAGAAATCTATAAACTATAAAGAGATAACTGTATCGTTAAACATAACTTGTCAAGCTGAAGGATTCTACAAGAGTCCTTCAGCTTTTTTTGCGTGAATAAGAGCGTAGTTTAAGAGAGTTTATACCGGGCTGATTAACCAATTGCGAATGGACTGCATAAATATGGTTCATACATTCTTTATTTCAAGGGAGGGCTATTCAATGAAAGGAAAAGCTTGGTGGATGCCTGCTGCAATTCTGCTGCTGTTATTCAGCGTCGTCCTAAGCGGCTGCAGCTCAAGCAGCAGCGGTAACGTGAAGGTTAACGTTGGCGAAGTAACCCGCTCTGTTTTTTATGCACCAGAGTATGTCGCTCACGCGCAAGGCTTCTTCGAGGAAGAAGGTCTGGATGTTGAGATTCAAACCACGGCAGGGGGAGACAAGACGATGGCGGCACTGCTTGCAGGCTCCGTCGATATCGCGCTGGTCGGTTCGGAAACGTCAATCTATGTGTATCAGCAGGGAGCAGAGGACCCGGTCATTAACTTTGCACAGCTGACGCAAACGGATGGCACCTTCTTATTTGCGAGAGATCAATCGGCGGAGTTCGATTGGGATCAGCTGAAGGGGAGCGAATTCCTTGGTCAAAGAAAAGGCGGCATGCCGCAAATGGCCGGTGAGTTTGCCCTAGGTAAGAAAGGGATCGATCCACATCAGGATTTGACACTGATTCAGAACATTGATTTTGCCAATATCACGTCTGCGTTTGCATCAGGAACAGGCGATTATGTACAGCTGTTCGAGCCGCAAGCTTCCATCTTCGAAAAAGAAGGGAGAGGCAAGGTCGTTGCTTCCTTTGGTGTGGAGAGCGGCAAGCTTCCGTATACCGTATTTATGACCAAACAGAGCTTCATCAAAGACAACCAAGACGTGGTCAGCAAATTTACGAACAGTATTCATAAGGCACAATTGTGGGTGGAAGAGCATACGGCAGAAGAAATAGCCGATGTGATCATGCCCTATTTTAAAGACGCGGATCGTGACATTATTGTGAGCAGTGTACAACGCTATAAGGATCAAGGTACGTATGCTTTGGACCCGATTATTGACGATAGCGAATGGAATAACCTGCTTGATGTAATGGAGAATGCTGGCGAGCTGCAGGAGAGAGTCCCTGCGTCTGCGATTGTAGACAATACTTTTGCTGAAGAGGCTGCTGGAAAGTAAGGTTCGCCGTTCATAAAAAGGATGTGAACAAATGACACGGATAGAACTGGATCAGATAACACATGTGTACGTAACGGAACGGGAGGCAAAGCTGGCTCTGGATTCCATCAGTCTGAAGGTCGAGGCTGGCGAATTCGTCAGCCTGGTAGGTCCAAGCGGATGCGGCAAAACGACCATTCTGTCCATGATTGCAGGCCTGCTGCAGCCAACGAAGGGAGAGGTGCGACTAGCCGGAGAAAAAGTCACTTCACCTTCTTCCCAAGTGGGCTATATGCTGCAGCAGGACTATTTGTATCCATGGCGCACAATTATGGCAAATGCCTCGATTGGACTTGAGCTTACTGGACAGCTCAGTGAAGCTTCGCTTCAAGCAACGCGAGATCTGCTCGCGGAGATGGGGCTTGCAGGAACAGAGGACGCGTATCCGCAGGCATTGTCAGGTGGAATGCGTCAGCGTGTGGCTCTGGTAAGAACGCTCGCAACGAACCCTGATCTGCTGCTGCTCGATGAGCCCTTCTCGGCTCTGGATTATCAGACCAAATTGCAGCTGGAGGACCTGATCTCAGATACGCTGAAGAAGCAGGGCAAGACAGCTATTTTGGTTACACATGATCTATCTGAAGCTATTGCAGTAAGTGACAGAGTCATCGTGCTGGACAAAAATCCGGGACGAATCCGCAAGACGTTTGAGGTTCCTGCATCCATCAGGGATGCTCAGCCGTTCCGTGCAAGAGAACAGCAAGGATTTAATGATCTGTTTAACGAAATTTGGGGAGAGCTTGATGACTCCGGGGGAAAGGGGTGATCATGTCTAATGGAAGAAGCAAAACCGTTGGAAGCAGCACGTCATGAAAAAACGCAGGAAGAGCAGTGGCTACACAACATTCATCTCCAGCACAAGAAGCGGAGAAGAAGATGGGGAAGATATGTCAGTCTGACACAGATTGCGATTCTTATCATGATGTTTCTATATTGGGAAGTTGCGGGCAGATTAAAATGGATCGACGTGCTTCTGTTCAGCTATCCTTCAAAGATTGGCGCACAGCTGTGGAAGGATGTGGTCAGCGGCGAAATATGGCTCCATACCTCAGTCACGGTGTTTGAAACGATTGTCGGCTTCCTGCTGGGTACACTTCTTGGCACACTCATCGCTGTACTGATCTGGTGGTCCCCTTTCTTATCGAAGGTGTTTGATCCTTATTTAGTCGTACTGAATAGTATGCCGAAGGTGGCGCTTGGACCGATATTTATCGTCATGTTTGGCGCAGGCTTTACTGCGATTGTCATGACCACCATATCGATTACAGTTATCATTACAACGCTTGTTGTATATAACAGCTTTAATGAAGTGGATCCTAACTATGTAAAGGTTGTACGTACATTTGGAGGAAACCGGAAGCATATTTTTCGCAAAGTGATCTTCCCTGCATCCTTTCCTGCGATCGTCTCCACACTTAAGGTAAATGTAGGTCTGGCCTGGATCGGGGTCATTGTGGGAGAGTTTCTTGTTGCGAAGGAAGGCTTGGGATATTTAATTATATATGGTTTTCAAGTGTTCAATTTTACACTCGTTATGTCGAGTCTGATTGTAATTGCTGTAGTCGCGACGGTAATGTATCAACTGGTAGCATGGCTCGAGCGTAAGCTGATGAATGGCAGGGAGCATTAATTTTCCACAGGGCTGAACTATTGATTCTATCCCGCATCAGTCCATATGTCTGTGACATGTCACATTGTTCCAGAAGGGAAAATCGTGTACGATTGATACCTACGATCTGAATGGGTACTAATATAATGGAATCGTTATTTATTGTACTCGCCTTATAGAGAGAAGAGAGGGTTATCATACATGGGTTTCCGCGTTATCAAAACAGCGATTGCTGCCTTAATGGCTGTGCTGCTGGCTGATGCTATGCAGTTAAAAGGACCAACGTCAGCAGGATTGCTGGCCATACTGGGTGTCGATGTTACACGTAAAAGAAGCCTGAAGACGATCTCGGCGCGATTTTTTGCGTCCGTAGTAGGGCTTCTTTTTGCTTCTGTACTTTTTTTCCTTTTTGGATTTCATTACTGGGTGCTGGCGATTTATATCCTCACGGCATTTCCTGCGATTGTGCGGTTTGGCTTTAAAGAAGGCATTGTCACAGGGTCCGTCGTTGTCTTCCGTGTATTTAGCGGAGGAGAGATGAGCCTTGAAGTCATTTGGACACAAATACTGCTGCTCATTGTTGGGCTTGGCTCGGCGATGGTCGTTAATTTAGCTTATATGCCAAAATCGGATAACATGCTCTTGAACATCCGTCATGAGATCGATGAGCTGTTTTCGGTAATTTTCACCCAGTTTGGCCGTACACTGAGAGATCCCTCTTACGTGTGGACAGGTGCTGAATTGATGGAAGCTGAGAAGGCAATAGACAAAGGAGTAGCAGCCTCCAAGCTGTATCTTGAGAATCAAGTGATCCACCCCAACGAGGAATGGACTGCATACTTTTATATGCGCAAGACCCAGCTGGATTCAATTCAGCATATGATGCATCTGATCTCACAGGTATATACGACAATGCCGCATGCAGAAATGGTAGCTGAATTGTTCGAGCAGTTAAGTGATGATGTATGCAATGAGTTCTATACTGGACGGACCGAGAAACTTCTAAGCATGGTAGAGCAAGAGTTTAGAACGATGGATCTGCCCACAACAAGAGAAGAATTCGAGATTCGTTCGTCGATCCGGCAGCTGTGCCGGGAACTCGCTTTGTACTTGAAGATTGCGAAAAAGGACAAGGCACCGTTCCCTGTCCCAGCAAAAGGAAATTAGCTGATTCAGCATCTAAGCCGCTATAAATTAAAAGTTATCTTTTTCAATTATATTTATCTTTAAATTGGTAACAAACGCCCATGTCCTGCATACATATAAATGGAATGATTGTATGGAGGAGGTTCAAAGATGTCATTGAGTCATAAACATCAATGTAGAGAGATTATAACGAAGGCGATCTGCGGCAAGGGTCGTAAGTTCTCTACCGTAACACATACCGTGACTCCGCCACATAATCCTACCAGTATTTTGGGGGCATGGATTATTAACCACGAGTACGAATCGGTCCCGGCAGGAGACGGAATTGAAGTTATTGGTACTTACGATATCAACATCTGGTATTCCTATGACCAAAACTCTCAAACCGATGTAGCGAAGAAGACAGTATCTTATGTAGAGAACATTCCACTATCTTACCTGGATCCTAAGCATCGTGCCTCCACTGTTGAGGTCTCTGCGGATGCAACGCAGGAACCGAGCTGTGTAGAGGCGACGGTAGCTTCGGGCGGAGGCAGTGTAGTCATCCGTGTGGAACGCGAGTTTGCAGCTGAGATGGTTGCTGAAACCAAGGTTCGTGTTGTCGTGTGCACGAACAACTGCAGTGAAGATGCAGACAAAGATTATGAATTCGGCTCACTTGATGGCGATTTTGACGAGCTTGATCCTGACTTGCTGGATGATGAGATCTAATTGGTGCTGCAACACCTATATGGCAATATATGCGCCGAACCTTTCGGCGTAGAGGGCGGCAGCCCTCCTTTTTTTATTTCTTTTTTTGGGGGAAGGACGGTCTAGATGCCATGGTTGTAATTCGAAATCCAGAGCATTACGAGTCGATGACAATGGAGGAGCGTGACGCAAGATTAACCCGCTCAGGACTTCGTTCTTCCCTAATTCATCCTAAGGAGAACAAGCTGCAGTTCCATGTGACTTACGAAGTCTTGGTCAGTCAGCTTCATGCGTTAAGAATCGTGAAAAAGAGCTATACCGGAATTCGGGAAGGTAACTTGACGGTACTGAAAAGGGAGGATAACACTTCACTCTACAATCGAATTGAACGTGCTGCGGTTCGAGCGGCATATGCTCTAAATCTGGAGCATGCGGAGATTGTGCTGCAGGCAGGAGGACAGCAAGGCATTAGCGTAAGCAGCGTTCATGCGCAGCCATGGTTAATTAGAGAAGGAATCGCTGAGTTGTACGAACAGGCCATGATGGAAAAGCAGCTTGCACTTGAAGCAGAAAGTAATTTACATACGTCTCCGGTACTCGGTATGGATCCCGAATTTCTACTCGTTAGTCAACAGGAGAATAGAGTGGTTCCTGCTTCCTTATTTCTGGAGCGAACGGGCGAAGCCGGGTGTGATGCGGTAACTCGAGGCGGACGAAGATCGTATCCTGTTGCGGAGCTGAGGCCTATGCCAAGCTCAGAGCCGCGTGAGCTGCTCGCTCATTTGATGCATGCGTTCTTAACTGCTTCCACGCTGATTACGGATCGCACGCTGTTATGGAGAGCCGGCGGGCTTCCGGTAAGCGGGCTTCCGCTTGGCGGACATGTACATTTTAGCAGAGTGGTGCTGACCTATGATCTGCTCCGTGCCCTCGACAATTACTTGGCGCTTCCGATCGCCGTATTGGAAGATCCTCGCAGCAGTGGCAGACGACCGAAATACGGCTACTTGGGTGATTTTAGAACTCAGCCATATGGCGGCTTCGAGTACAGAACACTCCCGAGCTTCTTGGTGTCCCCAATGGTTGCCAAAGGGGTCGTGTCCATAGCTTATTTGGTCGCTGCCAATTACAGGGTTCTCCAGCGAAGACCGCTTGATCTTACCGAGAATCATGAAGCCTTTTATAAGGGAAATAAACCAATTCTTCGCGGACTGGTTCATCCCTTGCTGCAGGAATTAACAGCTCTGCCCGATTACAACCGTCATCATAAATATGTGAATCCCTTGATCAATGCACTGTATCTAGGGAAGACATGGGATGAATCCAAGGATATAAGACCTCTCTGGAATATTCAGCAAAAGCCATGAATATGAGGTCTCTTTTTGATATAATAAGCGGATGAATCCGTATCATCGTTCAGATAAGCTATACTGAATGTATGATAGGACTCGATATGATCGATGCAAATTGTGTGGCAGGAGTGGTATAATTCATGGCTCAATATACGCCAATGATTGAACAATATTTAAAGGTAAAAGAGCAGGCGCAGGATGCGTTTCTTTTTTTTAGACTTGGTGATTTTTATGAGATGTTTTTTGAGGATGCAACCCTTGCCGCGAAGGAACTGGAGATTACGTTAACCGGCCGTGAAGGCGGTGGCGGAGAACGTATTCCAATGTGCGGCGTGCCTTATCATTCCGCCGATAATTATATTCAGCGATTGATTGAGAAAGGGTATAAAGTTGCAGTATGTGAACAAATGGAAGATCCGGCCGCAACCAAAGGAATGGTACGCCGAGAGATCGTGAGAGTGATTACGTCGGGCACCGTCATGGAAGGCAAGACGATTGGCGAGAAGTCAAACAATTATATGATCTGCTTGACACAAACCAGCGGTGTTTTGGCGATTGCTGCCTGCGATTTATCTACTGGAGAGCTGTATGTTACCTCTGCTCCATATTCTGAAAAGTGGCTCAAAGATGAAATTGGCATCTATGAGCCCTCTGAGCTGATCGGAGATGCCGAGCTGCTAGAGACGGTGCAGTCCGAAATGCTGGCAGGTAACCGGAAGATCACCTATACGGCTATTGACAAGAGTAAATCTGAGCTTGTGATAACCCAATTTGGTGAAGCTGCCTGGGCCCGTTTGGGGGAAGAGCGCAGACATTGCCTTGCGACGTTGTTTGCCTATCTGCATGAGACTCAGAAGCGCTCATTGGGCCAATTGACTCAAATCCAGACGTACGAGCCCGATCATTACATGATTCTCGATCCATTCACCCGAAGAAATTTGGAGCTTGTAGAAACGGTACGCGACCGCTCCAAGAAGGGCTCGCTTCTATCTCTGATAGATAAGACAGAGACTTCCATGGGAGCGAGGATGCTCAGACGCTGGATTGATAAGCCGCTGCTCCAACGACAGAAGATTGAGGAGCGTCTTGAAGCGGTGGACAAGCTGTATAACCAATTTATTCTGCGAAGCGACATTCGCGAGCAGCTGAAGGAAATCTATGATCTGGAACGACTCGTTGGTCGAATTGCATTCGGCAATGCCAATGGACGGGATTTGAATGCGCTCAAGGTGTCTCTTGATATGATTCCTGCGCTTGCCAAGCTGTGTGCAGATTCTCCTTCAAGCACCTTGCGCCATATTGCAGAAACGATGGATGATTGCTCGGATTTGCGCGATATGATTCATCATGCCATCGTGGACGAGCCGCCTGTATCTGTCAGAGAAGGCGGAATGATACGTGAAGGATATCATGAGCATTTGGATGAGCTGCGTTATGCAAGCGTGAATGGCAAGCGCTGGATCGCGGAGCTAGAAGCACAGGAACGTGAAATTACTGGAATCCGTTCACTTAAGATCGGTTATAACAAAGTGTTCGGCTACTATATTGAAGTGACCAAATCGAATATTTCCTCCCTTCCTGAGGGCAGATATGAACGTAAGCAAACTTTGGCAAATGCAGAGAGATATATAACACCTGAGCTGAAAGAGAAGGAGTCTCTCATTCTGGAAGCCGAAGATAAGATGGTCGGGCTTGAATATTCATTATTTATTGAAATTCGTGATCAGCTTAGTAAAGAGATTAAAAGATTGCAGAAGTTAGCTGAGCAGGTTGCAGAGATTGATGTGTACCATTCACTTGCTGCCGTCAGTGCAGAGCGCGGATTTGTTAAACCGAGCATCACGGATGGATTTGACATGAAGCTTATTGAAGGACGGCACCCTGTTGTAGAATCGGTCATGCGTGATGGTGCATTTATGGCAAACGATACGGTGTTAACACAGGAGGATCCACGAATTCTGCTGATTACAGGTCCGAATATGGCGGGGAAGAGCACGTATATGCGTCAAGTGGCGCTCATCTCTATTCTGGCTCAAATTGGCTGCTTCGTTCCGGCCGTGGAGGCAGAGGTTCCGATTATGGATCGGATATTTACGAGAATCGGCGCCGGTGATGACTTGATCGGTGGTCAGAGTACCTTTATGGTAGAAATGGCTGACATTCAGGTGATGACGGAAAAGGCAACTCCGCGAAGCCTGATCATTATCGACGAGCTGGGGCGTGGAACCTCAACGAGCGAAGGTATGGCGATTGCTCAGTCGGTTATTGAATATGTGCATGATCACATCGGGTGCAAAGCTCTGGTCTCTACTCATTTTCATGAGCTTGCCCATCTGGAGGATAGTCTTCCTTCTCTTCGAAATTATTCAATGGCCGTGCAGGAGAAGGAAAATGAAGTGCAGTTTCTACGCAAACTGATCCCCGGCGCGGCAAGCAGCAGCTACGGTATTTATGTCGCAAGACTGGCTGGACTGCCGAGCTCGATCATTGACCGTGCCAGCAGGCTGATCCACACCATTGAGGAGCACTCATTTGATATCGCTGGTGAAGGACATAAGGAGCCGCTTGAGACCGATTACCATCAAGCCGAGAAGGAAGCGGCAGCTTCGTCAGATCAAATGATGCTGAACGAGACCAAATTAGCTGCGAAGATGTTTGAAGAGGAGAAAATGGAAGTGCCGGCTGCTTCGTCTAATGAAGTTGTTCAGCTGTCGATTTTCGGAGATGAACTACTTGAGCCGAAGAAGAAAGCGTTGCAGGAAGCAAATGAGCTGGACCCAGTTGTCAAGCAGCTGATTAAACGGCTGAAGAATGCGGATTTAATGAACATGACGCCGCTTCAAGCGATGCAGCTCGTGAATGAATTAAAAATGAAAGTAACGGATATGTGAAGTTATTAACTTATAAACTTATAAATAAAAGGGAGGGGTAAAAGGTGGCTAGAATTCATGTGCTGGACGAGCATATTGCCAATCAGATCGCTGCCGGTGAAGTGGTGGAAAGACCCGCTTCTGTCGTTAAGGAGCTTGTGGAAAATTCCATTGATGCTGGAAGCACCCGAATTGATGTATCCATACATGAAGGAGGGCTCCAAAGCATCCGGATCACCGATAATGGAGGCGGAATTGATGCAGAGGATATGGAAACCGCCTTTTACCGCCATGCTACGAGTAAAATTGCAAACGGTCGGGAATTATTTGAGATCACGAGTCTTGGTTTTCGAGGAGAAGCCTTGCCGAGTATTGCTGCCGTTTCCAAAGTAAGGCTGATTAGTGCGACTGAATCCGACGGCCGTGGCCGTGAGATTGTCATTGAGGGCGGCAAGCTGATCAAGCATGATGATATTACAGCTTCTCGCGGGACCGATTTTTTGGTTGAGGAGCTGTTCTACAATACCCCGGCCAGATTGAAATATATGAAGACGATTCAGACGGAGCTTGGGCATATCTCGGATGTTCTGTACAGAATGGCGTTATCTCACGCAGATATCGCATTTACGCTAAGGCATAACGGCAACCTGCTCCTGCAGACCCTTGGCAATGGAGATCTGCTTCAGGTCATTGCTGCGATATATGGAACCTCGGCTGCCAAAGCAATGCTCCCGATCAGCGGGGATAATCTGGATTACCGAATCAGCGGTTATGTAAGCAGGCCAGATCTTACAAGGGCTAATCGCAATGGCATATCGACCATCATCAATGGCCGTTATATTAAAAATTACGGTCTGAACCAAGCTCTGCTTAAGGCCTACCATACGCTGCTTCCTGTCAATCGGTTTCCGCTTGCCGTATTGCAGCTGGACATGCATCCGTCATTAGTGGATGTTAACGTTCACCCGGCAAAATTGGAGGTTCGATTCAGCAAGGAGCCTGAGCTGTATGCCTTTGTGGAGGAATACACCCGTGCTGCACTTAGGCAGGAAGTGCTCATTCCTCAAGTGATTAAACAGAGTATTGGAAAGCCGGAGAGCAAATCGTTTATCCAGGAGCAATTTCATTTTACTAAATCGAAGCCGAAGGAAGAGCAGGCGAATGCATCGAGTTTGGACAGATCTGGAACTTCATCCTTATCGAGAACTGAGAAGAAAATATATAATCCATCGGATCAGCAAGGTGTTAGCCGACCTATTTATGGAAGGGAAATGAGCCAGTCTCTGCCTCGGCCAAGCGAAGCTGAGGACAGGGAACGATCAAGCACAGCAAATACCGAGAGTGCGGCAGGGGGTTCTAATGCTGCACCGATTGAAGATATCGATGACAATTTCAATAGGCTCGATTCTTCCAACTACCACAATACAGATAAGCAAAATGATCATCATACTCAGGACAGTCAGTCTTATGTGCCTAATGTGAAGGACAAGCAGCATGTGATTAGAGAAGCGAAACTGAATCGTGCAAATGGGGATTATTACCGGGATAGTGCTGCGCTGAAGTCTAAGAATGCACAAGGAATGAGCAGGAATCATTATGCTCAGCTGGCGGGGATAAAGGCGGAGCTGCCACAGTTCCCTGAGCTGGAGCTGATCGGACAGCATCACGGAACTTATTTGATCGCACAAAATGAGAACGGGCTGTACCTGATTGACCAACACGCTGCACACGAGAGAATTAACTATGAATTCTACTACAATCAATTCGGAAATCCGGTTGAGGCTTCTCAGGAGCTCCTGCTCCCGATTACGCTGGAGTTCACACCTTCGGAGGCAGAGCAGCTGAAGGACAAGCTCCATTGGTTTGAGCAGGCTGGGGTATACCTCGAGCATTTTGGTGGACAAACCTTCCGTGTTACATCCTACCCTTATTGGCTGCCCAAAGGCGATGAAGAGTCAATCATTCTGGAAATGGCGGAATGGGTGCTGTCAGAGCGGGGAATTGATCTGTCCAAGCTGCGCGAAGCCGCATCCATCATGTGCTCATGCAAGGCATCAATTAAAGCCAATCAGAAGCTGACAGATCAGGAAGCGGCCGTGCTGTTAGAGCGGCTTGCGGACTGCAAGCAGCCTTACACTTGTCCACATGGAAGACCTATCGTTGTCTCGTTCTCAACCTATGATCTTGAAAAGATGTTTAAAAGAGTGATGTAATGTGGAACAACATGAAGTAGTTGAACGAAATCAGAGGCTTAAGATTAGGAGAAATTAAATGATAATTACAACAGGCGATACGAATGCAAAGACGCTTGCGGAGCGTGCGGTTCGTCTTGCTGAGGTTACCCATTCAAGCTATGTTCAGCGAAATAAAGCTTCCTTGGCCAAGCTATCGGAACAATATGGCGATGAAGATATTATCGTTGTCGTAACGAATGGCGTTCGTTTGATCCGTCCAGGGGAGCCTGTGCTCGAATTTCATCCAAGCATGGGATTTGTTCGGGCGAAGCGCGTATTAAAAGGGGAAAGCGACCCTATGCTGGAAGCTGCGAAGTTCCAGAAAGGTGACTCTGTACTGGACTGTACGGCAGGTCTTGGAACGGATTCGCTGGTGTTCGCCGTCGCCGCAGGAGGAGAAGGACATGTCACCGCTTGTGAGAGCTCTCACACTTTGTACACCATACTACTAGAGGGCATGCGGTATTACCGGAGCGGCAACGGCCGTGTGGATGAGGCACTCAGATCCATTCAGGTGAAGCACAGCAATCATTTAGAGCTGCTCCGCAGTATGAGTGACAATAGTGTCGATGTCGTATATTTTGACCCGATGTTCCGTGAGCCTGTTATGGATTCGAGCGCGATTCGTCCTTTGCGCAGATATGCGAATAGTGCGCCTTTGGCGCTGGAGAGCATCACAGAGGCCAAGAGAGTGGCTAGAAAAACAGTGGTTATGAAAGAAAAAAGGGACAGTGGTGAATTTGCCAGACTCGGTTTTAGTACCGTGAATCGTGCCCATTCAAAAACAGTGTACGGAGTGATTGAACTTGACAGAAACTCAAAAGCCTAAGCTGCTAGTCCTGGTGGGACCTACTGCCGTAGGCAAGACAAAAATGAGTATCGAACTGGCTAAGACCTTTCAATGCGAAATTATCTCAGGAGATTCCATGCAGGTCTACAGACGGATGGACATCGGGACGGCGAAGATCAAGCCTGAGGAAATGGGAGGTATCCCTCACCATCTTATCGACATTCATGAGCCGGATTACCCATATTCTGTCGCAGAATTTCAAGAGGAGAGCCGCAGGTTGATTCGAGAGATACATGAGCGCGGTAAGCTGCCTTTTATCGTAGGAGGAACTGGTCTGTATGTTGAATCGGTATGCTACGATTTTCAATTCTCTGAAGCAGGCTCTGACGAACAATTTAGAAAAGCACAGTTTGATTTTGCGGATGCAAACGGAGCGGAGGCATTGCACCAGAAACTTCGGGAGGTAGATGCAGACAGTGCCGCAAGACTTCATCCAAACGATGTGCGCAGAGTGGTGCGATCCCTTGAAATATATCACATGACCGGAGTCAAACAATCCGAGCAGCTGGCTGCACAGAATAAGCAGTCTCCCTATGAACTCTGCATCGTCGGTTTGACAATGGATAGAGAAATGCTATATAACCGTATTGAAGACCGAATTGACGAAATGATGGAGGAAGGGCTGGTAGAGGAGGTTGCTTCACTTCTCAGCCAAGGTGTGGGTCCCGGCTCTATTTCCATGCAAGGTCTTGGTTACAAAGAAATTGCTGCATACCTGCGTGGAGAAGTGCCGCTGGATATAGCAGTTAGTGAACTGAAGAGGGATACGCGTCGCTTCGCCAAACGACAGCTGTCCTGGTTCCGTCATATGAAGGATATTCAATGGGTGGATATGACGGACACAGCAAATTTTTCTACGAACTTCGCTACTATACGTGATATAATAGCAGATAAGCTGAATTTGGAGCATGATTATTCTTCAAATCAATCTAATTGAACTTATTGGGGGTACGGCTAATGACCAAGTCCATCAACATCCAAGATACGTTCTTGAATCAAATGCGCAAAGAAAATATTCCAGCTACTATTTTTCTCGTCAACGGTTTTCAAATTCGCGGGACTGTCAAGGCATTTGATAACTATACCATTGTTGTCGACAGTGACGGACGCCAGCAAATGATTTACAAACATGCCATATCCACCTTTACACCACAACGGAATATTTCTCTTATGCAAAATGGCAGTGGTGAAGAATAAAATCAATCATTGAAACTTTTAAAGAGTCCATTTCGTTAATACGTATAGGATTGAGGCGGAGCAACCTGTAAAGGTTGTTCTTTTACTTCTTAGGAGAAAGTTTACAAAATGGTTTCAATTCTATGAAAAAAGACTTAAAGACTAGCATGAATGTGCTACACCTATAAGGGAGTCAGGAGGTACCATGTCAAACGATACATTGTCTAGGTCCGGGAATCGTAAGAATAATCAAAAAGAGAAGAAACCAGGACCTAAGAAAAAGAAAAAAATATCGGGTAAACGTGTAGCCTGGACATTGTTTTTTACAGCTGCTTTTGTCATCTTTGTTGCGCTTGCCGGCTATCTGTTTATTATGGTGAGCGGAGAGCGGATCTTACAGGCCAACTTTGACAAAATGACCGTGAACGAAACATCCAAGGTATATGACCGAAATGATGAGGAGATCAGTGAGCTGTCCATTGAGAAGCGTGATCCTGTAGATGGAGAGGATATTCCTCAAATCTTGAAAGATGCCTTTATTGCGACAGAGGATAGAAGGTTCTACGAGCACAACGGTGTAGATCTGTGGGCGATCGGTCGTGCAGCAGTCACGGATATTATGGCCCGTTCTCTGGTTGAGGGCGGTAGTACCATCTCTCAGCAGCTCGCCAAGAACGTGTTCCTGACGCGGGATAAAACGTTCTTCCGTAAGGCGACGGAGATGTCCATTGCGCTTGCCATTGAACGGAATTATTCAAAGGATGAAATCTTGACGATGTATTTAAACCGTACCTGGTTCGGATACCAGAACTATGGGATTCAAACCGCTTCGGAGTTTTATTTCGGCAAGAGTGACCTGAATGAGCTGGAAATATGGGAAGTTGCGACGCTGGCGGCGATTCCTAAGGGCCCATCTGCTTACAATCCGGCAGGTAATCCTAACGACTCCAAAGAAAGAAGAGGAGTTGTCCTTCAATTAATGTATGATCAAGGATACATTTCGAAGGAAGAGATGGATGAGGCCAAAGCAGTGGATTACGCTTATGAGCGTCCGGAAGAGGAGAAGAAATACGTTGCCTATGTCGATTACGTGCTGAAAGAGGCTGAGCGTGTAACAGGCAAAACAACGGATGATCTGAACATCGGTGGTTATAAAATCTATACAGCGATGGCTCCTGAGGCTCAAGAAGCTGTAGAAGCCGCTTTTAAGAATGATGAATTGTTCGAAGAAAGCGCATCGGACCAGAAGGTGCAGGGCTCCATGGTGATTATGGACCATGCAACAGGCGGTATCGTTGCGATGCAGGGAGGCCGCGATTATCAGCGTCAAGGCTGGAACCGCGCGACAAGCAGCTATCGTCAGCCAGGATCTGCGTTTAAGCCGATTGCTTCCTATGCACCGGCTCTAGAAACTGGTGATTTTACAATGAATACACCACTAAGCAACTCGCAGCAATGCTTTGGTGATTATTGTCCTCGGAACCTGCACGGATATTCGAATACGATCGGCATGGCGGATGCCATCACGAAGTCTGAAAATATTCCTGCCGTGTGGCTGCTGAATGAAATCGGCGTTAACACAGGATATGAGTTTGCCGAGAAGCTGGGGATTACGATGACGGATGGTGACCGCAATCTATCCATGGCGCTTGGCGGCTTGGATAAAGGAACGAATACGCTTGAGATGGCTTCAGCATACAGTGCATTTGCTAATCGCGGTCAGTATCAGGAAGGTCATGCTATCTCACGAATTGAGAACAGCGATGGCAAGGTGATTTATGAGTATGAATCAGATGCCGAGCAAGTAATGAGTGAGCAAACCGCTTATCAAATGACAGAAATGATGCAAGAGGTTGTCAATAGCGGTACAGGTACAAGCGCGAAGCTGGATCGTCCTGTGGCTGGTAAGACAGGAACGACACAGAGCGGTTACGAAGGAAACAGCGCGAACCGTGATGTATGGTTCGTCGGCTATACACCAGAATACACCGCCGCAGTCTGGATGGGATACGATAATCCGGATCAGCAGCACCTGCTGAAGAACAGCAGCCGACTTGCAGCTACCTTCTTCAAGACGGTTATGGAAAAGGCGCTTGAAGGAGTGGAGCGCAAGGAATTCTTTGTGCCGGATAGTGAAGTTCCAGAGGTAACGGAACCGCCAGTTGAAGAGGAAGAGCCGGAAACGGATCTGACGGTTAGTGGACTGAGTGCCTCTTACGATAAAGAGGCTCAAGCCGTATCACTGAGCTGGAGCGGGTCATCAACCGAAGGCTTACAATACCGAATCTATCGTAAAGAGACGTCGGAAGGAAGCTTCAGTCGAATCCAGGATCAGATCTCGGGAACTTCGGCAACGGACACGGGAGCATTACCTGGTCTGACCTACGAATATTATGTCACCGTTATTAATCCGGAGAACGGGGAGGATGCAAGTGAGTCCAACCATGTGTCACTGTTTATCGAACCGGTAGAGGAGGCTCCAGAAACTCCGGAACAGCCGGAAGTACCTGAAGATCCGGGTACAGATCCAGGTCAAGGTCAAGAAGACCCGGATAATAGCGGTAACGGTAATGGAGAAGGGAACGGAGCGGATACCGGTGAAGGAAACGGCTCCGGTAATGAAGGTAATGGTGGAAATGGCTCCGGCACTGGCAATGGTGGAAATGGCGGGGGTCAAGGAGGTAACGACACTGGCAATGGTGGTAACGGTACGGAACCTCCTTCCAGCGGAGGGGAAGGCAATAACGAAGGTGGAGAAACTCCGCCGGAGGAAACTACACCTCCATCTGGTGAAATCTCACCTCCAGGAGAAGATAACCCGCCAACCACTACAGTTCCCGGTACAACGACACCTTAATAACATTAGCGAAAGACCTGCTGTCACAGTGACGGCAGGTCTTTTTTTGCGCGTAGGTACTGATTTGTTTTGGTTATGAGTAAATTTTGAGTGTATAACTTAAATATGGTAAGCTGTTTTTAATAAAGCGGATATTGGATGAGTAAAGAGGGATTGAGATGAAGAGAAAATTTGGAGACAGAGCGAACTGGCGCCGAATTACCAATCGGCAATTCACCTGTCGATATGTAGAGAGCGAGGAGTTTACCGGTTATTTATCCCTTTATACCATCCATGAGTTAAAGGAACCTTTATGGAAAACTTATGGAGGGTATACGTTCTGCACAGCGGATAAAGGGTATTCCTGGCTTCAGTATTTTCCTAAGGATGAGCACTTTGTTGTGACGGCGATGTTTGATGACCAGGAACGGATTATTGAATGGTATATCGATACTTGCCGTAGTCAGGGTGTCACAGATCAGGGCGTTCCTTGGTTTGATGACTTATATTTGGATGTTATCGTTCTGAGGGATGGAGAAGTATTCCTACTCGACGAAGATGAACTAGATGACGCTTTGGATAAGGGGCATATTACGACAACAGATTACGAATTGTCCATGCGGACAGCGCAGTACTTATTGCATTCAATTGATGCGCATTCCTTCCCTTATTTCCAGATGTCATTGGAACACCGTTCCACTTTGTTCGAGAATGGGGAATTCAAGGAGTGAGCTATGGCATTTGAGCAAGCAAAACCTATAAATAATACACCCAGGAACACGAAATTTTTGCGAAGTGCATTTAGGATATTAACAGCACTCGTAATTATTGGACTGATCTGGGTCGTTTATGTACAATGGAAAATTTTTAATCCGAAGGAGACAACGGAATTTGCTGATCCTGTTGACGCGGGCATTGTACTGGGGGCGTCGCTCTGGGGCGACGAACCCAGCCCGGGTCTCGCTGAACGGCTGGACAAGGCTATTGAGTTGCATGAAGCAGGGAGCTTCAGATACTTTATCGTTACCGGTGGATTGGACAGTCCTCAGCACCGACTTACCGAGGCCGAGGGGATGCAGCGCTATCTTGTAGAGCATGGTGTGGAGCCATCTCGTATTTTGCTAGAGAATGAAGCGACCAGTACGTACGAGAATTTATTGTTCAGCCAGAGAATTATGACAGATCAGGGCCTTGCTTCATCGATTATTATTACGCATGATTTTCACGGTATGCGATCACTTGAAATCGCCGAGTTTCTTGATTATGAAGCACCACTGCTCTCACTTGCTGAATCTGTGGCTATGCCATTTTTGCCAAGCCAAATTCGGGAAACGCTTGCTTATACGAAGTGGAAGCTGGATGCCGCTCTTCTGAGCTTTCAGTAACAATTTTTTAAGGGAAACTTCTAATAACATTGAACTAACTAGAATACTTTAGATAGAGAAGTTAGCCCCTTATGGAGTTGAGGTGAGCGTGTATATGAACGGAAGAGCGATGGCAGCAGGAGAGCGGCCGGAAGGCAGACCTTCCAGGCAGATCAATGTCGTTTTGCGTAATCAGCCAGAAGGCTATGGTCTGAATAAAGAGTCGATATCAGATCCGGAAGAGACTGCCGCCTCTTTGAAGAACAATCCGCAGTTTGCGATGTATCAGGATATACAGAAGGAATTGGATCAGCTGGTGGGCCTCGAGAGCATTAAGGATTTTGTGTTTGAAATTTATGCATTCCTGCAAATTGCACAGATGAGATCTGATGCGGGACTCATGAGCGGTTCTCATGTGTATCATATGGTGTTCAAAGGCAATCCCGGTACCGGCAAGACAACGGTTGCTCGTATCGTCGCCAAGCTGTTTCAGAAGATGGGGGTCCTGACCAAAGGGCATCTTATTGAGGTCGAGAGAGCTGATTTGGTCGGCGAGTATATTGGTCACACGGCTCAAAAAACGAGAGATTTGGTGAAAAAGTCGTTAGGCGGTATTCTGTTTATTGATGAAGCCTACAGCTTGGCACGCGGCGGTGAGAAGGATTTTGGCAAAGAGGCGATTGATACGCTTGTTAAAGCGATGGAAGATCACAAGAATCAATTTATATTGATTCTTGCGGGCTATTCTGACGAGATTGATTTCTTCATGCAGACCAATCCCGGACTTCCGTCCAGATTCCCGATTCAGATCGAATTTCCTGACTATACCATTGATCAGTTGATTCAGATTTCAGAGCTTATGGCTAAGGATCGAGATTATATTTTGATGCCGCAGACCATACTCAAGTTAAAGCAGCAACTGCTTGATGAGAAAAATGAAACGTCACAAGCGTTCAGTAACGCACGGTATGTTCGCAATTTGATTGAGAAATCGATTAGGCATCAAGCGGTCCGGCTGCTGAATCAGTATTCCTCAGGAAACCCTGGCAAGCTGGAGCTGATGACACTTCGGGTTGAGGATTTGAAGCTAGACAAGAAATGAGCGATAATAGATATTCACTTACATTCCATAGGGACTGAAATCGTAGACGTTACCTATATTTGAAGGAGCTTAAGAAATGAGTAACTCCACACATGAAACATCCACGGAGATAAAAGATAAGGCTGTATTAGTCAGCTTAGTGACCGATGAAGTTAAGCGGTCAGGCATTAACCCTGAGTATTCGCTTGAAGAGCTCGTTAAGCTTGCGGAAACTGCAGGTGTTGAAGTGCTTAGCGTCATATCTCAGAATCGGGAGACTCCAGACTCCAAATGGTTTATCGGAAAAGGTAAGGTAGAAGAGCTTCGTGCAGCGGCAGAGGAGCTTGGTGCGACTACCGCTATTTTTGACCAAGAGCTGTCTGGAGCACAGGTTCGCAATCTCGAAGAAAGCCTTGATCTGAAAATTATAGATCGAACCCAGCTTATCCTGGATATTTTTGCACAGCGTGCTCATACGAGAGAGGGTATTATTCAGGTAGAGCTGGCACAGCATTCTTACCTTCTGCCAAGACTGTCTGGACACGGCAAGAACCTGTCACGTCTTGGCGGGGGGATCGGAACAAGAGGACCGGGTGAGAGCAAGCTGGAGACGGACCGCAGACATATTCGCGGACGGATTACCGACCTGAAACGGCAATTAGAAGAGGTGACCCGTCACCGTACGCTGCACCGGGAACGCCGTAAGAAGAGCGGAGTAATTCAAGTAGCATTGGTCGGTTATACGAATGCCGGAAAGTCTACACTGCTTAAACAGCTGACATCGGCTGATGTTTATATTGAGAACCAGTTGTTTGCAACTCTTGATCCGACTTCCCGAACGTTGGAACTGCCGAGCGGCAAAGAAATTGTGTTAACGGATACAGTAGGCTTTATACAGAACCTTCCGCATGAGCTGGTTGCTGCATTCAGGGCAACGCTCGAAGAGGTGAATGAGGCAGATCTCATCCTGCATGTTGTTGATGCTTCTTCTACGATGAGAGAGGAGCAAATGAATGTTGTTGAAAAGCTGCTGCAGGAGCTGGGTGCTTCCGATAAACCACAAATTGTGCTGTTTAACAAGAAGGATGCCTGTTCTCCCGAGCAGCTGCAAATGCTTCCGACGGGCAAGGGCTACAGAAAAATAAGTGCATTTGATGAGCAGGATCTGCTGAGCATTCGTGAATTGATACAGGAAGAACTAACTGGAGATACGGTTAAGTTTAGAATTCCCGCGGAGCGAGGAGATATCACCTCTGTTGTCTATCGAATCGGCGATGTGATCGAAACGACCTATGATGAGAATGATGTTATTTATGAAGTACAGGTCCAAAAGGGCGAATATGAGAAGCATGGGTATCTGTTAAAAGATTTTATTGACTCGTCAAATTGATGTGATTTTGTATACTAATATTGTAACGCACTAAAGTAATATTGGTGTTAGTTTTGTGAGGAGAGAAAAACGAGAAATGGGTGTTTTTTCAGCAGACATTGTTCAGCTTCAGCAAACGATTGAGCACAAGATCGAATCAAGGCTGCGAGAAGTAGACCTAATCGTCGACAGCAATCAATGGAAGGTAATAGATGCATTCCAGAAGCATCAAGTAAGTGACTTCCATTTTGCAGGCTCTACGGGCTACGCTTATAACGATCGCGGCCGAGAAATATTAGACGAAGTATACGCCGACGTGTTTGGAGCGGAGGCGGCTTTGGTGCGTCCACATTTTGCATCCGGTACGCATACGATTGCCACCGCTCTTTTTGGTGTGCTAAGACCTGGAGATGAGCTCTTGTACATTACGGGCAAGCCTTACGACACGCTTCATAAGGTGATCGGCAAGCCAGGGGATGGCACGGGATCCCTGTACGATTTTGGGATTACATACCGCGAAACGGATCTGACTCCTGAAGGTGTAGTGGACTTCGCAGCGGTAGAACAGTCGATCCATTCTAATACGAAGGTCATCGGCATTCAACGTTCACGGGGCTATGACTGGCGCTCATCCTTTACCGTGCAGCAGATCAAAGAAATGATTGAGAAAGTCAAAGCGATTAAGCCGGATGTCATTGTATTCGTAGATAATTGTTATGGGGAATTTACAGAGGAACAGGAGCCGACGGAGGTAGGCGCGGACCTGATTGCAGGCTCTCTGATCAAAAATCCGGGTGGAGGCATTGCCGAGACAGGGGGGTATATCTGCGGTAAAGCAGAGTATGTCCAACTGGCTGCATACCGCTTAACTGCGCCTGGCATTGGAGGAGAAGTAGGTGCTATGCTGGGTACCACTAGAGGGATATATCAGGGATTGTACCTGGCTCCATCCACCGTCGGACAAGCCATCAAGGGGAGTGTTTTTGCCTCAGCCATGTTCGAAGCGGTCGGTTTTGAAACAAAGCCGGCATGGAATGAAATACGGACCGATCTGATTCAGGCTGTATCCTTTAGCGGTCCAGAGCATCTCATCGCATTCGTACAAGGTATTCAGCGGGCCGCTGCAGTGGACAGTCATGTCGTGCCGGAGCCTTGGGATATGCCGGGTTATGAACATCCGGTTATTATGGCTGCAGGAACCTTTATTCAAGGAGGCAGTCTCGAGCTCTCGGCTGATGCGCCGATTCGCGAGCCTTATATCGGCTACATGCAAGGCGGACTAACTTATTCTCATGTGAAATACGGTGTGCTCATGGCGTTACAAACGATGAAAAATCGTAATTTACTGTAAGTTTACCTAACACGTCATTGACACTTGGTATCATAAAAATGTACAATGATGATATCTTAGAATACTTGGAAGGTAGATGAACGAGATGGGTGACGAAATACGCAGAAACATGGCCTTATTTCCAATTGGTATTGTGATGAAGCTTACTGATTTGTCTGCACGCCAGATCCGCTACTATGAACAGCATAATTTGATCGTACCTGCACGTACCTCGGGCAATCAAAGAATGTTTTCTTTTAATGATGTTGAACGATTGCTTGAGATTAAAGCCCTCATTGAGAAGGGTGTAAACATAGCTGGAATCAAACAAGTGATGAATCCTGTCACGAAAGAGTCAGAGGAAGCAACGATCATTACAGCGGACACCGAGGTGAAGCGCAGAGAGCTGTCTGATTCGCAGCTCCACCGTTTACTTAAGCAGCAGCTGGTGTCTGGCGGCAAACGCCCGGGTCAGGTATCCCTGATTCAAGGGGAGTTGTCGAGATTCTTTAACAAGAAGTGATGTTAGTTAACGAAGGGGAACGGGTATAAGGATAACAGGATAAGAAGGCTTAAGAGCTCGTAATCGCTTTCTTGACATCTTATCCTTTGCCTGTGACAATGAATGAGACCCATCATTTCTTGCAGCTCTGTAGTGGCGTTATCTGCGGTATACGTTTAACCTGCAATAGCAATACTTGTTGAAGCTGATACTTTTAAGAAGAAGAGGGAGAGGATATAGTGAGTTATACAAAAGATGACATTCTCCGCATAGCGAAAGAAGAAAATGTACGTTTCATTCGTTTGCAATTTACAGATTTGCTTGGAACAATTAAAAACGTTGAAATTCCCGTAAGCCAGCTGGTAAAAGCACTCGACAACAAGATGATGTTCGACGGCTCTTCCATTGAAGGCTACGTTCGTATTGAAGAATCTGATATGTACTTGTACCCAGATTTGGACACATGGGTTATTTTCCCATGGGTAACAGAGAATCGTGTTGCGCGTCTTATTTGTGATGTGTATATGCCAGATGGAACGCCGTTTGCAGGGGACCCGCGTGGCATCCTGAAGCGCGTACTGACAGAAGCAGAGCAAATGGGCTACACTTCAATGAATGTAGGACCAGAACCTGAGTTCTTCCTGTTCCGTACGGATGCCAACGGTAACCCAACGGAAGAGCTGAATGACCAAGGTGGTTATTTTGACCTGGCTCCTACCGATCTTGGAGAGAACTGCCGTCGTGAAATCGTGCTGACGCTTGAGGAAATGGGCTTCGAGATTGAAGCTTCTCACCATGAGGTTGCTCCTGGGCAGCATGAAATCGACTTTAAGTATGCAGATGCAATTAAGGCTGCTGACCAGATTCAAACGTTTAAGCTGGTTGTTAAGACGATTGCTCGTCAGCATGGACTGCATGCGACATTTATGCCTAAGCCGCTCTTCGGCATGAATGGCTCCGGTATGCACTGTCACCAATCTCTATTCAAAGACAATGTGAATACATTCTATGATGAATCCGATACTTTGGGGCTCAGCAAGACTGCTCGCCACTACATGGCTGGTATTCTCAAGCATGCACGTGCTATGGCAGCCATTACGAATCCGACAGTGAACTCTTACAAACGTTTGGTTCCTGGTTATGAAGCTCCTTGCTACGTTGCATGGTCTGCAAGTAACCGCAGTCCGATGATCCGTATTCCGGCTTCCCGCGGGCTGAGTACTCGTGTAGAAGTACGTAATCCAGACCCTGCTGCGAACCCTTATCTGGCACTTGCTGTTATGCTCAAAGCCGGACTGGACGGAATTAACCGTGAGCTGAGTCTTCCTGCTCCAATCGACCGCAACATCTACATCATGTCGGAAGAAGAGCGTATTGAAGAAGGTATTCCTTCACTCCCAGCCGACCTGAAGGAAGCATTGCATGAGCTGATCCGCAGCGAAGTTATCACTGAGGCGCTTGGTGATCATGCGCTGGCTCACTTTTATGAACTGAAAGAAATCGAGTGGGACATGTATCGCACACAAGTACATCAATGGGAACGCGATCAATATTTGACGCTTTACTAAAACCGGAAACCCTTGGCGCTTAGAAAGTGTTTAAACCGCCATTCAAATGTTAGTTACAATCTAACATTTGAATGGCGGTTTTTTGTATAAAGACAAGTTTAGTTTTTAGTTTAGGTATTCTTATTCAGAAAGCTAATGGTGGTAAACAAGCAAACTTAGCAGGAATTAAGTCGTAGCTTCTGTAACGTTCAATCTACAAATTCAATCATAAAAAGAATGAAGTTCTTGTGGAATGCCACAACGCTGCAAAAAACGCTCGATCGGTTCTTCTGGTTGTTGTTGTTCAGAATGTGTGAGCAATTTCAAAGCAAAAGTATTCGCTTGTTTCTCATACTTTCCAGCATTAAAAAAAGAGTAATCATCGAGCCAGAAACGGCTTAAATCAGGGTGCAACCTGTCGTGTGCGAGTTCATGGGCACAAACTACCCGTTTCCAATGATCATCTAGCTCATTGTGTATAACAATAAATCGTCTGCGTAACTTTCGATAATACAGTCCCCGAGTCCCGTCTTCAAAATTAGCATATCGGATAAGAATGTTTAGGCCGTCTGCTATGATAAAAGGATCGTTTGTCTTAAATTTTTTGACGAGTTTATCAATGATTTCATCCAAATTAATCACCTTCTTTTGGTGACTTCTTCATTATTGGTATCCAGCTTTTTTGTTCTTCCGTAGGTTTCTTTGTTCATTTCCTTAGCCTCCCAGAACAAGCCTGTCAACACATCGAGCACACGCTGTTTTGCTTGTCCCTCGATCGGAACCCCATCAAACATGATAGGTGCATCATCTTCAAGCATTTTTTTAAAATCCCTAATGTCTTTAGCAGTAGCCCATTCAGGAGTTTCATAATGGTTACTTATATCTTCTATGTAACCTGCTTTATACAACATTTCTTGATAATCTACATTGAGAACTTTAGCGAGACTTTTAATTGTACTAGGCTTAGGAGAATTACGAAGCCCGTTCTCAATCCTTGAAATTTGTGCGTTACTAATTCCAGACGCAGTAGACAGTTGATTTATAGTCAGGCCATTCTTTTCACGCAACGTTCTTAAATATAAACCGAATTCATCTGAACTCATCATGTATTTCCTCCCAAATGATTTTACCTCTAGGTAATTAATATAAACCATTATAACCAAATGGTAAATGGGGTAACAAAGCTAAATATGCTAGGAAAGAATATAAAGATATTTGTATTCACTCTTTACCAAATGGTATTTATTGTGTATCATGATACCACAAGGTAATAAAAAGAAGCTGCTAATTTACCATGACATTAAGTAAGGGTTTGACAGCATGAATCAGGGAGGTAAAGACATGGAAAGCTTAATCTTAGAGATAACTAAAGAAGACAAGAGCGCAGTTAAACGGTTGCTGAGTCATTACCCAAAAATGATGGGTACGATTGAAGCATTAAGAAGAAAAGAAAATCGGACTAAATTGGAAGAACAGACACTAGAAAGCTGGGGACGAATCGTGAACGAGCTTGATTCGGCAATAAAGATGATCGAAGACGAAGAAACAAGGAGAATAGTTGAACACCGATACATAAAAGCTAAAAAGTACAAGCTTACAGTCGACCTTTTTTACTCTGAAAACCTTAGCGAACGCACGATAGATCGAAGATTAAATGCCGGGATTGAATCCATAACCGAAGCATTAAAGCGTTCTGAGGTTATATGATCTAAGCCGTAACCACATTGTAGCCAATTTCAATAAATGTTTACCAAGCTCTTAATAAATTTAGAGATGACTTCGAATTCTTGGAGTCATCTTTTTTTGTGTACCCAGCAAATGAGCCATCTATAGGGTGACTCCCGAACGAGGCTTTCGAGCACTTCTGTTAGCTCAAAGCAACGGTGTTTGAAGATTGACGGTAAATTGACGGAAATCTGTCGTAAATTTGTCGGTGCTTCGTTGTTAAAGTATGGGCATAGGGTCGTTGGTTACCCGGGCATCCCTGCAAGCCCTTATCGTGGCAGGACTCGATCATGCTGTGGGACAAGCTCCTTAGCGTAAAGCGCAAGGGTATGATGCGGGGAAGGCAGGTAAAATAACTGCCCTAGTATATTATTTTTAAATTTTTAAAAAAACTGGAGGTAATGAGAATGTCAGAGAACAAAGTAACGTTTGGTTTAGAGCAGGTGCATGTGGCTTTTTTGGATGAAACAACTACAGGTAGTCAGCCTGTTTGGAAAGCACCGGAACCCATTCCGGGAGCGGTAAGATGGACACCGGAGGCCGTCGGTGAAGCCAGCACTTTTTATGCGGATAATATGGCCTATTTTGTATCCACAGCAAACAATGGCTACACAGGAGAGCTTGAGATGGCACTTGTCCCAGATCATATTCTTGCTGAAATGTTGGGCTGGGTAATTGACAGTAACGGTATGCTGGTAGAAGTATCAAATGCTCTTCCTAAGAAATTTGCTCTTCTGGGTCAAGTGCAAGGCGACAGTAAAAATCGTCGATTTGTATATTATAACTGCCAAGCTAGCCGCCCAGCGAAGGAGCGTACAACACAAGGCGAGGCGATTGAAGTGAATACAGAAATTCTGACACTAACCATATCACCGCTAGAAGTTAACGATATGATCGTTGTTAAAGGGGATCTTGAGCTTAGCGATCAGAATGCAGCCGCCTACCAAAGCTTCTTTAATTCTGTTTATACTCCTTCGTTCGAAGCAGTTGGAGGTGTATAAACAATGAGAGAAATTCAAATCGGGAATCAGCAAGTCCGAGTCAGAGCTACCCCTCTGGCTCTTCTATATTATAAGCAAGAATTTAAGAGCGACCTCATGGGCGATCTTAGCAAGCTTTCGGAAGTATCGAATGATCCTCAGAGATTCGATATTCTTACTATTCTGCAAATGGTATGGGCTATGGCGAAGGCGGATGGATATGGCAAGTCTTTTGCTTCCTTTGAGACGTGGCTTAGCAGCTTTGACACCATTAATTTGGCTGATCCAACCTTACTGACCTCTGCTATTGAGGAGGCAACAGAAGGTTTTTTTCGTCCCGCTGACAATGGAATCCCAGCAACCAAATAATGAAGAAGCACCAGAGATTGACTTCGTGTTGCTTGCTTTAGGAAAACATATGGGATTAAGCTTCCTAGAATTAAACGAGCTAAGAGTCAGGGATCTTTTAGATCTGTCAAAGCAGTACTTCCCAGATTCAGAGCGGAGTAAATCAAAGCAAAAGAACGCGACTCAAGCAGATATCGATTCATTCTTTGGATAGCCAAAGAGTAGACGCCAAAAGAAAAAAGGAGGTGAGCCAAGATCGAAGAACAAAATATACAACAAACGAATGCGGCAATTGAGGAGCAAAGCTTCCTTGTTAAACAGCTGGGGAGTACGTATACAGCAGCATTTAAAGAGGCTCAGCAGGCATTAGGCAATAATTTTGAACAGATGCAAAAGGTTGGTTCAGGTATTACTCTACTGGGACAAACATTAGCCGGGGCGTTGGCAGGTGCGGTTGCAGCTGCTGCGGATGAGTCCACGTTCGCATCTTTTAATACGGCTATGACGGAGCTTAAAACGGCTATTGACCTGGCTGTAGTTTCAATTGGTGAAGCACTTATTCCAGTTATCCAGTCTTTATTACCGGTTTTTGAAAGTCTGGTTGGTTTCGTTCAAGGTGTGGTGAATTTATTCGTTAGCATGCCTGAAAGCTTGCAGTCCTTTATTGCCATTTCAGGAGCGGTTGTAGCAGCCATTGCACTGATTGGGGGTCCCATTATACAAATAATTGGACTTCTGCCGCAATTGGCTGCAGGCTTTTCCATCATCGGACCGGCGATTTCCACTGCTCTTTCCGTTGCCTCAGGACCTATTGGTATTGTTGTTGCTGCTGTTGCCGCATTAGCTGCAGGCGCATTGCTGGTGTATCAGAATTGGGAACATATTTCCGGATTTTTTATAGGATTATGGGAGAGTGTTAGTGGAGCGACTACAGCCGCTTGGGAAGTGATTCAATCCTCATTGTCCACGGTTTGGCAATCAATCAGCGATTTAAGCCACAGTATATTCCAGCCGATATCGGACTTTTTGGTGCAAATTTGGGATGGGATAAGCAGCTTTCTAAGTACGACCTGGTCTGGTTTATCAACCTTGGCACAGACTTCCTTCGATCAGATCGTTAACACGATAACTCCAATTATGGAAGGGCTCCAAACGTTTTTCACCGGAATATGGGAGGTTGTAAAAAATATATTTGCAGGAGCTCTCCTATTCATCATTGATTTGGTTACTGGTGATTTTGAGAGTTTATCGCAGGATGCCCAAGCGATCTGGAATAACCTGAAAGATGCTTTTCTAATGATATGGGAGGGTATAAATCAAGTGTTTACTGAGGCACTTGGTTTGGTTTCAGAGGTGCTGACAGGCGCCTGGGAAGGTATGAAAGAAGTAACAATAACCATCCTTACTGCTGTGACTGAATGGATTAAGACAACCTGGAACAATCTATTGACCTGGTTTCGTGAATTGCCGTCGCAATTGTATAGTATTGGTTCCGAGATGTTTAAACAAATGAAAGATGCTGTGCAAACAACAGTGGTTACGGTCAAAGATGCCATCGTGAACGGGATCAGTGAAGCCATCGATTGGCTTAAGCAGCTACCATCTCAAATGCTCAGTATCGGTGCGGATATCATTAATGGCATTGTTGAAGGGATTAAAAGCAAAATTCATGCTGTCACAGATGCAATTAGGGACGTAGCAAACAGTGTAACAGGCGGCATAAGAGATGTGCTTAGCATTAATTCCCCAAGCCGAGTAATGATGAAATTAGGAGAGTACACGGGAGAAGGCTTTGTTTATGGGATATCCAGTACATTGGATTCCGTGCATAGAGCAGCAGTTGAAATGTCACGTGCAGTCGTTCCGGAATTGAATGTAAATACTCGTGCAAATCATACGGCTGGCAGTGGACGTGGCGGTATTACTCAAAACATCACGGTTGTCAGCCCACAGCCGCTGTCTCCATCGGATACAGCACGAAAAAATCTTCAGGCTGCTCGTCAATTAGCCCTTGAATGGGGGATGTAAATGAGATCAAAGCAATTGAAGTTCACGAATCACAAGGGGGAGCACATCATTTTCAATGATGATAGCTCCTCTTTTTATATGGGGAACATCACTGGATTAGGGGATGTAAGTGCAGATATTCAAACACAACAGGCACCGTATCAAGATGGAACTACATTTATTGACGGCATACTTGATGTAAGAACAATCAGCTTCGAGGTTTGGATTAAAGGCACTGACGATACAGACATTTCTAAAAAGCGTGCGAGGCTTGCACAAGTTCTGAATCCTAAAAACGGCGTAGGGCTGATTGAATACCAATATGGAGATATAATCAGGGTCATTGATGCTGTTGCCGAACATATACCGACGTTTGGAGCAGGCTTCGAAAACAGAGGTGTCTATTATCAAAGAGCACTTGTTGACATTATTTGTCCTAATCCATATTGGAGATCGAGCAATATTACAGAGGAGCCGACATTTGAATCTTTGTTTCAATTTCCTTTTGAAGGCGAGTTTCAAATGGGATATCAAAGAGATCAGAGAATGATCGTAAATGATGGGGATGCACCAGCACCTATACAGATTGAATTCTATGGGCCGGCACTCAACCCAAAAATTATGAACAATACAACCGGAGAATATCTTCGGGTGCGCCAGTATCTTGGAGAAGGTGAACGCATGATGATTGATACCAGTGACCACAACAAATCTGTTTATTTCGTTGATTCGTCGGGAGCTGAACGAAATGTGTTCAACTGGATCGATCTGGACAGCACTTTTTTTAAATTAACAATCGGAGAAAACGAAATTGAATACACAGCAGACGATGATATACAAGGTGCTGTCGTCAATATTAGCTACAGCAAATTGTATACCGCTGTTTAAACAAGGAAGGGAGAAGGGACTTTGGAAAAATATAAGTTTTTTAATTCAGCTCCAGATGATCCTCGGACATATGAAGCATCTGATTTTGCAGAATACTTTGGCAGTGTATTATCAACGGGTTTACTTCATACGGATCATGTTCCGGGCATGGAGGTATCCGTTGCAGCAGGAACACTAAATACAGTTGTTAGTGCGGGCAAGGCGATCATGTTGGGAAGGCTGTATGAGAACACATCTGATCTTACCCTAACTCACAGCATTCCAGAGGCGACTTTAAATCGAATTGACCGAATCGTGTTAAGACTTGACCTTCGTAACTCTGCTAGGAATATCCATTTGGCTATAAAAGAGGGGGCAGCAGGCGCAACTCCAGTCCCGCCAGAGCTAACACGAGATAACTTTATTTATGAATTATCTCTAGCGCAAATTCTAGTAAGAGCGAACACTTCACAGCTGCAACAAGCTGATTTAGTCGATGAAAGATTATATGAAGATCTATGCGGCATCGTATACTCTCTAATTTCTATCCCTACGGAGCAGTTTCAGCGCCAATGGGACGAATTCATAGGAGGGATTGAAGACGAGGGCTTTGCAACAACTGGTTATGTAAATGAACAAGTTGCAGTTACAGAAACGAATGCTAAAAATGCAAGTTTGTCCAGAACAGGTGGAACTGTAAACGGTGTTGTTACTGTCAATAATCCTAATTTACTTGGATCTACAGCTGGTTCAATTGTTGATGGAATAACGACCAATTTTTCTACTGGGAATCAATCCAAGTTAGTTACTAGAGCAATGCGTGTATCAAACGGGAATACATGGACATCGGAAGCTATAGAATTAGCACGATATGTTGACGCTACACAGCAAGCCACCCTTAGGTTTGAAGGAGATGAGATAAGGTTTAAAAATGCTGACAACACATGGACAAGTTTAAGAGAGCTAAAGCAATCTGGCGTTAATGCTAAACAGGGCATAGTGGATGCCATTAACGCCATGGGAGGTAGTGCATCCACAGGTGATATATGGTCCACGTTGCACACAAAAATTAGGGGGCTGTATACAGGTAAAAAATATGTCGAGGGTTCTTTGGGAACATTGTCGGGAAATGGATATAAAAGTATTTATATTGGGTTCGTTCCTTCTGTGGTTATTGTATCATCACGATATTATGATACTGCTAATCCGCTCTCACTAATCTACGCTATTAAATCAAATAAGGGTACTGAGGAATATGATTCAAACGGTTATTTGAGATTGGGGAATTTCGGGACTTCTATGACCGTTTCTAACCATGTAAGCAACCCCCATTATGATGTAACATGGCAAGCATGGGAATAAATTAGGGGGCGTACATCAATGGATTTAACATTATGGTTAGATGACCGGGGAAATTCTTCGCGACACAGGAAAAACTAAATCTTACGATCACGATTTTGAATTGAAGCGGAATCCTTTTGAATATGATAAATTAAGAAATAAAAAACCGGAAACAATCGGCTTGTAAAAATTAGAGTCTAGAGAATACGCCTCTGTTTTTTCAGTAGGGGCTAATTTCCATTAGATTCTGTATGATTAGAACACCTGTTCTCATGTGCCGAACTCGGAGAAAGAACCTATAAGAGCTGAGTCAGCATTTAAGTAAACAAAATTAATACAAGAAAATGCAGTTATTACCGGAGATATGGGGAATTTGTTATCCCAAAGTGCCGAATACAAAATGGCAATTGCCACAATGGAACAGCAAAAGGATATATTAATTGAAGTAGCATCTCCGAAAGGAGGTGCTGCATAATGTGGTATTTAACAGTTAAGAGATTCTACAATAACAGCCATCCATTGTATACAAATGATAGCCTTAAAATGTTCGTTGTTGCTCAGATGATCAATGCTGATTAATACGAGCTAATTACAAGTGTAGAACTAAGTAATTAAAGAAATGTTGAATGCCTATTATATTTGAAGTTGGTGAGTACATGACATTACCATTACGCATCATGACCAAAGATTTCAAGCTAATTGCTGAGATCACCCAATATGCTTCCTTACAACTAACCCGCTCCTGGCATGGAGTGGGTTCTGTTGTTCTAAAGATCAATCGCTACTTGAAGCACGCTAATGAACTGCAGCGCGGTCGCATCATTTTCCCGCATAACAAGCTAAACAAAGCCTACATCATAAGACATCGGGAGATTGAACTGGACGAGAATGGAAAGGCAACAGAGAACTGGATCATTCAGGCACTGGCTTTAAAGTCCTGGATGGGCCAGCGTATCACATATCCGCCTTTGTCAGCCGGTTATGACAGCACGCAAGGGAATGCGGAGTCCGTAATGCTGCATTACATCAATAACAATATCATTAATCCATCAGATCCTCAGCGAAAGATGAATCGAATATCCGTGGCAACTAATCAGGAACGTGGGCCAAGTGTAAATTGGCAGTCAAGGTATAAAAACTTGGCCGAAGAAATATCCGAGATCAGCAGGATAAGCGGCTTGGGGTGGAATATTGATGTGGATACGATACAGGAAGAGTACTTATTCCGTGTTCAAGAAGGCCGTAATCTTGCGGTTAATCAGTCTCATCTGCCGCCAGCCATATTTAGTCCTGAGTTTAGTACCCTTGGCAAAATGACGTATACCGAATCGGAGCTGAACTTCCGTAATGTAGCCGTCGTAGGAGGTCAAGGGGAAAATGTGGACCGGCGCATCGTAGAAGTCGGCTCTACCAGCGGTTACGAAAGATATGAGCTGTTTGTAGACGCAAGGGACGTGTCTGATGAAGAGGATGTTCACGATACGCCCACACAGGGTCCAGATATAAATGTAGATGAATATCTTGCAGCAAAAGGCCAGCAGGCACTTACCGATTATACGCAGGAGTTTTACTTAGAAGGACAGGCTTTGACTCATTCCAAGCTGGTCTATGAAGAAGATTATGATCTAGGCGATATCGTAACGCTCCAAAATAAAGAATGGGGCGTTACGCTTAACGCCCAAATCACAGAGGTCAAAGAGATTTACGAACCTGGGAATACAAGCATAGAGCTGACATTCGGCAATAACCGCCCTACCTTAATAAGCAGGATTAAGCAAGAGCTGGCCAATTTAAGAGAAGAAATTACACGGTAGAGCTGAGGTTGACATTTGGGAGGTCCTCAAATACCAGAGCTGCAACTTTGCTGTAATAATAATGGAAATAAGGAGATGAGAGCTGGATGGAGTGGACCACAATTTTGGAGCTGATTCATCCTCAATTATTCATTGTGCTGGCTCTCTGCTGGGTAGTAGGATACATTCTAAAACAAACACCTAGAGTGCCAAATTGGACCATAGTTTATGTGGTCACTATTATTGCAGTCGCTGTGACTGTATGGATGCTTGGGTGGGGGCCTGAATCGTTGATTCAAGGAATTTTGACAGGTGCTTTTGCAGTATACGGTAATCAGCTGCTGCATCAGGCTCATAAAGGAGTGGATTTAAAATAGTTAAGCTTGTGATTGATCCTGGGCATGGAGGCAGGGATTCAGGTATTCCTAACACGCGAAATGGATCAATTTATAGAACTGAAAGAGCGAACGAAAATAGCCAATGAATTAGCTGCAGATGCAATTATTTCAATCCATTGTAATGCGGGCGGTGGTGCTGGGGGTTTTGAAAGCTTTCGTTATACTTCAGCTAGTCTGAAATCAAAAGAGCTTCAGGAAACTCTGCACGAAAGTATTATAACTGAACTGAGAAAATACAACGTGATTGATCGCAAACCAAAGACAGGCAATTTGCATATGCTACGAGAATCCAATATGTCGGCTGTATTGACTGAGAATCTGTTCATCGACGCTGACGCCATTCTACTACAAAATGATCAGGTGATTGAGGCTATTATTGACGGGCACGTGGCTGGAGTAGTTCAATTCTTCGGTTTGGAACAGAAAGACGTGATGATAGCAGCAGATGAGGAAGATCTTAACATGGTAAGTCCATGGGCTAGAACAGCTTGGGAGCAAGCTGCTTTAAAAGGATACATGGATGGAACACGTCCGAGAGATTCTGTAACTCGGGAAGAACTCGCAGCGATCTTGATTCGTATAGAGAACAATAAGTAAAGTTGATGATTAGACGATAGTGAAAAAGGCCATTTTACATAATAGTAAAAGGGCCTTTTTCTATTTGTGATAACAGCTTTTTTCAAAGCGAATCAATTAGACGCATTTAAATTATACCTAGCAATAAACCTTATGAAAAAAGGAGAGATCTTCCAACGAAGACCTCTCCTTAAAATATACAAGAAATAAAAGAATGGCTAATTAATGAAGGAAGTCACGGAACAAGCCGATAACCTTACCCAAAATGGTTACTTTTGTAAGCCGGAGAGGTTCGTATGTAGGATTCTCTGGCTGCAAGCGAATATGGTCCTTCTCTTTATAAAAAGTCTTAACGGTTGCTTCATCATCTTCCGTCATCGCGACGACGATGTCTCCGTTATTCGCTGTTTGTTGCTGGCGGACGATAACATAGTCGCCATTCGAAATTCCCGCCTCAATCATACTGTCCCCGACAACAGAAAGCATGAATACTTTCTCCTCACCAACATACTGCATCGGCAGCGGGAAGTAATCTTCAATATTCTCTGTAGCTGTGATCGGAATACCCGCAGTAACTTTACCCACTACAGGGACGCGAGCAACGGTCTGCGTAAATTGAAGAACATTATCATCACCATCATCTTGACCGAGCAATTCAATAGCCCGTGGCTTAGTAGGGTCTCTGCGAATTAACCCCTTCTTCTCCAGACGATCCAGGTGTCCGTGAACGGTTGAACTGGAGGCCAGGCCAACAGCTTCACCAATCTCTCTTACGGACGGCGGATATCCCTTCAATCGGACTTCATTGCGTATAAACTCCAGAATTGCTAATTGCCTGCTGGATACCTTCGACATACCGTATCAACTCCACATAATAACGTTTGGGAAAATTATAGCATAGAACCTCCGTTCGTACAAACATTAGTTCTAAAAAATACAGAACAATTGTTCTCAAAAACTATTGCCCAAAACACATGTTCGTGTTATAGTGAGTTCTGTAAGGAATGAGAACAAACGTTTGGAGGTTGAAATAATGCTTAAATACAGCACTTATAACAGCATACATTCTAGAACAGATGAAATGACGAACAATAACTTGGGTGAGACGATACATATTATAATGAAGAAGAACAAGCAGAGAATAATTCGTTTGATATTAATAGCGTCAGTCCTGCTTCTGAGCTTAACTGGATTCATGACGGTATTTGCAGACGCGGGACAAGAGACGGCATACGAGAAGGTTGTTGTGGAACCAGGTGATACCTTATGGGCAATCGGTTCAGAGCATAAACCAGAAGGTATGGATATAAGAGATTATGTTAACCAAATTCAACATATTAATGGATTGTCCAGCAGTGATATACAAGTAGGGCAGCTCTTAAATCTTCCTTATTTTGATTGATATGTATAATTCTTTTATAATCTACAACATGCTAAGGACGCGGCTTGATCTGCGTCTTTTTTGTATTTTGTACTAAATACAGACTATACAGGTATTTACCTTGACAACCTTTTCTAATCATGTCAAAGTTAAAGAGACTATGCATTTTGGAGGGGAAGAAAGTTGGATATTGAAAGTCTAGTTGCGCGGATTAATGAGCTTGCCCGCAAGCAGAAGGAATCCGGGCTTAACGATGAAGAATTGGCTGAACGGACTGAGCTTAGAGAGATCTATTTGAACAACATCCGCAGCAACTTCCGTCAGCAGCTGGAATCCATTGAGATTGTGGATGATGTAAGCGGCGACACGTATTCAAAAGGAAAATGATTTAATAAATAGGTCCATGCTTTTGTTATAGATTGAAGGAGGATACTCATGGCGAGTTCATTTGAAAGATCAGTGAAGAAAAATCAGCAGAAAATTAATAAAGATCGTAAAAAAAGAGGCCAGCCATCCATCGGATCTGGTGTTGAACAAGAGGATGTATTTAAAGGAAGAGCATTTTTGTTCCCATTTGTACTCGTTGTCCTATCATTCATGTTCCTGACTCTTAGCGGTTTGACGACAGATGGAGTAGGAGCATTTGATTGGGTTGTATTTGCGCTTTATCTTGGACTTGCTCTGATGTACTTTATGCGCCGGCCGTATCTCAAAGTCGGTAAGAAGCGGATCAAGACGATTAAGCTAAGCAGAGAACGTTCCATGGGTCCAGAGGATATTAAGAAAATTGTCCTGGAAAAAGGTTCTGTTGTTGTTGAACGTAATGGCAAAGGCGGTCCTTGGGTGTTCAGCAAACTGCTTAATCTATATGATGTAGAAGCGATGGGAGCACGCCTTGTGCAATACGCACAGAATCATCAAATACCTGTCGAAGATAAGAGAGTAAAGTAAGAAGCCTAACATACGATACCATACTTTCGGGGGAGAGAGAAGCATGTCAATCAAAGCAGTGCTATTCGATTTGGATGATACACTCTTATGGGATGAGCGGAGTGTAGAGGAAGCTTTTTACGAAACATGTCTAGTTGCATCTAAGCAAACAGGCGTTGATCCTCATGAACTGGAGACTTCTGTCCGCAATGAAGCAAGGAAGCTGTATGAATCGTATGAAACGTTTGCTTTTACAAAAATGATTGGCATTAACCCTTTTGAAGGATTGTGGGCTCATTTTAATGGGAGTGACAGAGCTGAATTTAAGCAGCTTGAAGAGATTGCTCCTACGTACCGTAGAGAAGCGTGGACTAAGGGTCTTCTTGCTCTGGGTATTGATGAGCCGGAACTCGGTGCGGAGCTTGCAGAGCATTTCGGTAAAGAACGCCGAAGCCGTCCTTACATGTATGATGAGACATTAGAGACGCTGGCTGAGCTGCAAGGTAAAGTGAAGCTTCTCTTATTAACCAATGGCTGTCCTTCTCTTCAACAAGAGAAGCTGGATGGGGTGCCTGATCTAGTTCCGTTCTTTGACCATATTGTGATCTCAGGTACGTTTGGCAAAGGAAAACCTGATCCTTCCATTTTCAAGCATGCTCTGGAATTGCTGGATGTATCTCCAGACGAAGCGCTGATGGTTGGCGATAAGCTTACTACAGATATTAAGGGAGCTCTTGCATCTGGAATTAGAGCGGTTTGGATCAATCGTAATAACAAGCTGAACGAAGAAGCCTACACTCCAGACGTTGAAATTAAGCATTTATCTGAAATCAAACAAATGTTATAATCTTCCATGTAACCGCATCTGCTGCAGAGCAGCGGCGGTTTTCTTTTTACAGAATACAGGAAGGAAGATGAAGATATTGAAACTCTTCTTGCAATCGAACGGCTTCACTCCTATCCGGCAGCATATCTCGATGGGTTTCATTATACTAACTCTATGTATTCTAATCTCTGGCTGCTCATTTAAAGCTTCTTCGGAGCCGATTGCTCTCATGGAACCGATTGACGTCAAGCTGAGTGTTTCGAGTGAAGAGATAAGTTTGAATGAAACCGTACATATGGAAGCTGTGGTGACTCAGGAAGCAGATGTCGTAGGTGATGCAGATGAAGTCATGTTCGAGGTTGCTACATCGGATGGTGTCAGTATGGAGTTTGAAGGGGAGCACCAAGGGGAAGGAGTATATGTATTTGACTATCAGTTCAAAGCTGCGGGAGAATACAAGGTTACTTCTCATGTAACAGCAAGAGGCTTTCATGCTATGCCATCAGTGCACATTGTGGTAAAAGAATAGCAGCAATTAACAGTATTGGACAAACAAAAGAAAACCTAGGACAACCTCATTGAGGTTGTCCATTTTTAATATAAGCTGGATCTGGGTAAGGAGATAGGGTCCACCCGTTCTCTTTAATCGTTAATCGAACGGCAATGACTTCCTTATTCTTCATTAGAGCAAAGGAGTGCGGAGTGTTCTCAGGAATAGCAATGACATCCCCTGCGGTTAGCTCTATATCAAAATAACCAGTGTCTTCATCCGCCTTCATACTTAGAATACCGTTGCCTGACAGAATAGCATGCGCACCTTCATCTCCATGTGCATGCATTTCTTCGAGCTCAGCTAGCTTTCCTTCAAGGTTGGAAGTGGCATTTGACAGTGATATGACTTCCCATTGTTGATAGCCGCGACGTCCTGCCATATCAGAAATTTCTTCTTTATAGAGGTCTAAGACTTGCTGCTGCTCTTCGTCAGATAACAGCTGGTTACGCTTAAGCTCTGCCGGCAGCTTAGATGAATCCCATTGCTCATAAAGCACATGATAGTCTTTTAGATAATTACGAACGTTCTCCACTCCACTAATTCTTTCATTCGTATTTTTGATTAAAATTTCTGGCATAATTATTCCCTCTTTTCTAATTGGTTTAATGAAGCCTGTGTTCTGCCTTTGCTCAGTGTTGTTCGCTGATAATTGGAAAAGACACTAGTCATGAAGCTGTAAACCGCTGTCATGACGCTGATTATCTGTCGATGATTTACCTTCCCAACAGATGGTGTTTCTGCTAAACTAAGATTTAACGTTTTGCGGGAGGTATGACAGTGATCAAGAGTGACTTAAAGGATGCGTTAAATAAACGAATATTAATTCTAGATGGCGCCATGGGCACCATGATCCAGCAAGAGAATCTGACTGCCGAGGATTTCGGCGGTGAAGAGCTGGATGGCTGTAACGAAATGCTTGTGCTTACGAAACCGGAATTGATTCAAAATATACATGAACGTTATCTTGAAGCTGGCGCTCATCTTATTGAAACCAACACCTTTGGAGCCACTTCTGTTGTACTAGCAGAATACGATATCCAGCATAAAGCAACAGAAATTAATCTCGCTGCGGCGAAGCTGGCTAGAGCTGCCGTAGATAAATATAACTCGCCGGATTCTCCACGATATGTCGTAGGAGCTATGGGCCCAACCACCAAGACCTTGTCCGTTACAGGTGGCGTAACTTTTCAAGAGCTGATTGACAGCTATGAAGAGCAAGCCATCGCTCTCATCGACGGTGGTGTCGATGTGCTTCTCCTAGAAACCTCTCAGGATACACTCAATGTCAAAGCTGGCAGCATCGGTATCCGGCAGGCATTCGCCAAACGGAGCATCGAGCTTCCTGTTATGATCTCAGGGACGATTGAGCCGATGGGAACAACGCTGGCAGGTCAGAACATTGAAGCATTTTATATTTCCTTAGAACACCTTAACCCGATATCGGTCGGGCTAAACTGTGCAACGGGTCCTGAATTTATGAGAGATCATATTCGTTCCTTGTCATCTATGGCAGGGACAGCGGTTAGCTGTTACCCTAATGCTGGCTTGCCGGATGAGAATGGGCAATATCATGAATCGCCTGATTCTCTGGCAACCAAGATTGCGGCTTTTGCGGAGCAAGGGTGGATCAATATTGCAGGGGGATGCTGCGGCACGACCCCGGAGCATATCAGGGCTCTTGCGGATAAGCTGGGTACAATGAAGCCACGTCCGCTAACTGGGGAGCATCCTCCTGCGATTTCAGGTATTGATCCTGTGTACGTGGAACAGGATAATCGTCCTTATATGGTTGGTGAACGAACGAATGTACTCGGGTCCCGCAAATTCAAACGTCTTATTGTGGAAGGCAAGTATGAAGAGGCCTCCGAAATTGCTCGAGCTCAGGTTAAGAATGGAGCACAGGTTGTTGATATTTGTGTGCAGGATCCTGATCGAGATGAAGCGGATGATATGCTCAAGTTCCTTGAGCTCGTTGTTAAGAAAGTCAAAGTACCTCTAATGATAGATACAACAGATAGTGAAGTCATTGATCTAGCCCTACAATATTCCCAAGGAAAAGCGATTATCAATTCTATTAATTTGGAAGATGGCGAGGATAAATTTGAGAACGTAACGCCGATCATCCATAAATATGGAGCAGCTGTCGTTGTGGGAACGATTGATGAGCGAGGGCAGGCAATTAGCAGGGAAGACAAGCTTGACGTTGCCAAACGATCGTATGATCTTCTCGTAAATAAATACGGTCTTAAACCGGAAGACATTATATTTGATACCCTTGTGTTTCCTGTAGGTACAGGAGACGAGCAGTATATTGGATCTGCGGCGGAAACGATTGAAGCCATTCGGTTGATCAAGTCCGCATTACCAGGAACACATACGATCCTTGGAGTAAGTAATGTTTCCTTTGGACTGCCTGAGGCAGGGCGTGAAGTACTGAATTCGGTCTTCTTGTATGAATGCACCAAGGCAGGACTTGATTATGCGATCGTTAACACGGAAAAAGTAGAGCGTTACGCCTCTATTCCAATTGAAGAACGTAAACTTGCCGAAGATTTAATCTACCGTACAAATGATGAAACCTTAGCTGCTTTTGTAGCCGCATTCCGTAATAAAAAAGTAGAGAAGAAAGTCCAAATCTCTAATCTGACCTTGGAAGAACGTTTAGCTGCTTACGTCGTTGAAGGCAGTAAGGAAGGACTCATCCCTGATCTGGAGCTGGCAAGAGCGAAATACAGTCCACTTGAGATCATCAACGGACCTCTGATGAAAGGGATGGAGGAGGTTGGAAGACTGTTCAACAACAATGAACTCATTGTTGCTGAGGTACTGCAAAGTGCAGAGGTAATGAAAGCTTCTGTTGCTCATCTAGAGCAATTCATGGAGAAGAACGAAACCTCGGTTAAAGGTAAGATCATGCTCGCCACGGTGAAGGGTGATGTGCATGATATCGGTAAGAACCTTGTCGAGATCATTCTCGCAAACAATGGTTATCAGATCGTCAATTTGGGTATAAAAGTACCACCAGAACGTATCATTGAGTCCTATCGTGAAGAGAAAGTAGATGCGATCGGCTTATCGGGTCTATTAGTAAAATCGGCACAGCAAATGGTGCTCACTGCACAGGACTTAAGGAATGCAGGGATTGATGTCCCTATTATGGTAGGTGGAGCAGCACTGACAAGGAAATTTACCAAGACTCGAATCAGACCTGAATACAGCGGTATGGTTGTATATGCGAAGGATGCCATGGACGGACTGGACATTGCAAACAAGCTAATGAATCCGCAATCCAGAGAGCTGATGCTGAAGGAAATGGAGCTTGAGAAGGAGAAGGATGCCGCAGCTGTTAGTAATGTCATCCCAATGCCCGAGCTGACGAGAGTGGAACGCTCCAAGGTTTCTCAAGAGGCACCTGTATATTTGCCGCCTGATCTAGCTAGACATACCATTCGGAATTATCCGATTAGTCATATTCTTCCTTATGTTAACATGCAGATGCTGCTTGGACATCATCTGGGATTGAAAGGAAATGTAGAGCAGCTGCTTAAGTCAGGGGATTCTAAAGCAGTTCAGCTCAAAGAAACCGTCGATCAAATTATGGATGAGGCGATCAAGGACGGAATCATCAAGGCAAATGCAATGTATCGTTTCTTCCCAGCACAGTCTCAAGGAAATGATATTATCATCTATGATCCGGAAGATCACTCTAAGGTATTGCACACCTTTACTTTCCCGAGACAAAAAGTCGATCCATACCTTTGTTTGGCCGACTTCCTAAAGCCGGTTGAATCGGGTGTTATGGATTATGTAGGATTTTTAGTGGTGACTGCAGGACATGGCATTTCAGAGCTGGCTGCGGAATGGAAAGAGAAAGGGGACTATCTCCGGTTCCATGCCCTTCAGTCCATTGCGCTGGAAGTGGCCGAAGGCTTGGCGGAACGTGTTCATCATATGATGAGAGATACATGGGGATTCCCTGATCCGGCAGATATGACGATGAAGCAGCGTCTTGGGGCAAGATATCAAGGTATACGAGTTTCTTTTGGCTACCCGGCATGTCCCGATTTGGAAGATCAAGAACCGCTGTTCCGACTCATGCGTCCTGAAGATATTGGTGTGGAGCTGACGGAAGGATTTATGATGGAGCCTGAGGCATCTGTATCGGCAATGGTATTAAGCCATCCGGAGGCTCAATATTTTAACGTAGAGAAGGCGTAACAAGTGAAGTATTGAACTGATCTTTTCCTCCGATTCCACAATCGGGGGATTTTCATTTATAATCATAGGATTAACGGTTAATGGCTCAACTTAATAAGCTGAGAGTCATCATTGCATGGTTCCATCCTATTCTTTTTATACTAAACATAACGAGGTGATACAATCGTGGAACTATATTTTTTGGGGACCAATGCCGGTGTTCCCTCATTACAGAGAAACGTTACAGCTGTCGCGCTTCGCATGCTGGAGGAACGTCGTTCCATCTGGCTGTTTGATTGCGGAGAAGGTACACAGCATCAATTCTTGAAATCCCCACTCAAGCTAAGCAAGCTCGAGAAAATATTCATTACTCATTTGCATGGAGACCATCTTTTCGGACTTCCGGGTCTATTATCTAGCCGTGCATATCAGGGAGGAACAACTCCGCTCACCTTGTATGGTCCGCCGGGGGTTAGAAAATATGTGGAAACATCGCTTGAGCTTAGTCAATCTCGGATTAATTATGAGCTGAGCATTATAGAGCATGAGGGCGGTATTATTTTTGAGGATGATACGTTTATTGTGGAATCTGCTCTACTTGAGCATAGAATCGACAGTTATGGCTATCGAGTGATGGAGAAGGATCGTCCGGGTAGTCTCGACCCGAATAAGCTTGCAGTTCATGGCTTAAAGCCAGGTCCGCTATTTGGCAAGCTGAAGCGTGGTGAAAGTGTGGACCTTGGCGATGGTCTGGTACTTCATGCACAGGATTTCTTGGGTGCGCCTAAACGAGGAAAGATCGTTACGATTCTCGGAGACACTAGGCCGACCGCTCATGTAGTGCCTTTATCGGCTGGAGCGGACGTCGTCGTTCACGAAGCGACTTTTCTGCATGAATTGGCCACTACAGCGCACGAATACTATCACAGTACGGCCAGACAAGCAGCGGAAGCGGCAAAAGAGGCAGGTGCGAAGAAGCTGATTATGACGCATTTCAGTTCAAGGTATAAGGATGAGGAACAGCTTCAGCCGCTATTAAGCGAGGCGTGTCAAATTTTCCCTAACACAATTCTTGCAGCCGAGCACGAGCTGGTCCAGGTCTAAACAACATAGTAAAGACCCTGTTATTCATGTTTTGCAATCGATTTAAAAAGGATGTACGATGGGCATAATGCTTATCTAACAAGCGTACATACAAAGGGTTTATTCTTTATGTAAGGAGTGAGATGAATTGTCACAACCGAAAGCCTACTTGCTCGACTTGGACGGAACTATATATCATGGGAAGCACCGGATTGATGGGGCAGATCTGCTCATTCAGCATTTACGAAATTCAGGCATTCCGTACTTATATGTAACAAACAATTCTTCAAGAACTCCGGAAGGTGTCGCTGAGCATCTGAGATCCTTGGGAATTGAAGCGGTCGGGGAAGAAGTATGTACCTCGGCAGTCGCTGCGGCTGAGTATGTAGCTGAGGAATCACCAGGTGCCAGAGTAGCTTATATTGGAGAGGATGGTTTATACCAAGCCATTCAAGCTGCGGGACTTCAAATAACGGAAGCGTCCCCTGAGTATGTGATACAAGGGATTGATCGTGAATTTACATACCATAAGCTGACGCAGGCTCTGCGCTGGATTAACGGTGGAGCTCAGTTTATCATGACAAATCCTGACTTGCAGCTTCCTGCAGATGATGGTCTGACTCCGGGGGCTGGAACCATAGGGGCTGCAATTGAGGCGGCTACACAGGTGAAGCCGGTCGTCATTGGCAAGCCTTCGAGCATTTTGATGAAGCATGCGATTGACCGATTAGGGCTGCCGGCAGCTGAGGTTGCCGTCATTGGAGATAATATGCGTACGGATATTGCAGCTGGAGCAGCAGCCGGCTGTTCCTCCATTTTAGTGCTGACAGGTGTAACGACGAGAGAGAATTTAGATGCCCATGTTCGTGCGACAGGAATTAAGCCTGATGAAATTTATGAAGATTTGCACAAACTGGTGAGCAGCATCTAGTGAATGGCGTATAATGTAACATGGACAGCAACGAGTGAAAGGAAGAATGCAAAGATGCCGGAACTACCGGAAATGGAGAATTACAAGCAGCTATTATCTGATCAAATATTAGATATTCCGATAACTCAAGTGACCCTTAATCGTGAAAAATCTATAAATGTCACTTCAGACGAATTCACATCTTCACTACTAAATACACGAATCGTATATATCGAGCGCCGGGCTAAGCATTTGATATTCCACCTGAGCACAGGCCGCAGATTAGTATTGCATTTGATGCTTGGCGGTGTTTTATATTTAGGAACAGAAGATCAGCGCCCAGATCGTAATACGCAGATTGAGATTCAATTCGGCGATATAACCTTATATTTTATCGGACTAAGACTGGGATATTTGCATCTGCTGAGTGCGAAAGAAACGGATGAGACCATGTCAGAACTAGGTCCAGAACCGCTTGATTACCGTTTTACTGAAGATAAGTTCAGAGCCGTGCTGAAAGGGAGAAGAGGAACAATCAAATCGACTCTCGTTAATCAGGAGGTCATCGCGGGAATTGGTAACTGTTATTCGGATGAGATCGCATTCGCAGCAAGTCTCACACCAAGCACGAAGATCCAAAAGGTATTGGAATCTGGTGAATTAACAAGCAGGCTGTACCGATCGATTCAATCGGTCTTGCGAGAAGCTACTGCTGGTGGAGGATATATGGAAATGCCGCTGTATGAAGGCGATGAACTCACCGGTAAATACAACGAACAATGCAGAGTATACGATCGTGAAGGGGAAACCTGCACTCGCTGCAATAAGGGGATCATTACCAAGACGCTGATTACGGGCAAGAAAGCTTTTTACTGTCCGGAATGTCAGAAGGAAGAAGCCTGACTTGTACATTGGGGGACATGTGAGCACGAGGGGAGGATACAAACAGGCTGCAATGAGGGCGCATGACATGGGAGGCACTTCATTTCAGTATTTTCCAAAGAACCCTCGTGGTCTCGGGACCAAGGCCTATGATCAGACGGAGGCTGCAAGATGTAAATTATATTGTACTGAGCATCATATCCAGTCTATTGCACATTCGCCTTATCCTACGAATCCCGCTGTAGGGAAGTTAAAAGGAACGGATCTGTACGAGTCGATGGTTGCCTCTCTCAAAAATGATCTGGAGATAGCAGAAGCTTGCGGCTCAGCAGGCGTGGTTGTCCATTTTGGACATGCCAAGACAGAGGATCCGCTGCAGTCCTATCGCAATGTCATCCAGTTTATGGATGAGGTGTTGTCCGGCTGGTCTGGTAAGGCCAAGCTTCTGATTGAGAATCAGGCTGGGGATCATGGTCCAATGGGTACGACGATGGAAGAAATCGTTCAGATCCGAAGCTTATCGAGTCATGCGGGAGCGATCGGATTCTGTCTCGATACATGCCATGCTTTTGCGAGCGGGTTATGGAATGGGACGACAGATGATCAGATGATACAAAAGGGACATGATACAGGGTATTGGGCTCAGCTGATTGCCGTCCATGTCAATGACTCTAAGTATGGCTTCCGGTCATTTAAAGATCGGCATGAACGGGTCGGCAGAGGAAAAATTGGCGTGGATGGACTGTCATGGCTGTTAAACCGCGAGGAGCTCGCAGACTGTATCTGGGTTCTCGAAAGTGAAAAAGGTGACGATGGAAGTCACAAGGACGATATCGAGCAGATTCGTTCCTGGCTAAACTAACGAGGAGAGGAGAGCGGTTCATGAACATTTTTTTGGATGATTACCGGGCTTGCCCTCCAGGATTCACACTTGCTCGAGATGCAGAAGAATGTAAGCTGCTGCTCAATGAATATGGAGTAAACATTTTGTCATTAGACTATGATCTGGGTTATGACAAGCCGACAGGGCTTGAGATCGCTTCTTTTATTGTGGAACGCAACGTGTATCCCGAGAAAATATATCTGCATACCTCGAGTGACTATGGAAGAAGAGCCATGTATGAATTGCTGTATTCAAACAAGCCTGAAGATGTAGAAGTGCATAACGGTCCCATTCCTTATGAATTGCTAGCGAGCATTTCAGGTACTGTGAGGCAGGATTAGGCATGATTGAAGCTACTGAACAAGGAATTTTGAAGATGGCTTGGGAGGGACAGGCTTTTGCCTTGTTTGTCTACACTCCGTTATGCGGTACATGTCATGCAGCTCGGCGTATGCTGGAGGTATGTGAGCACTTATTGCCTTCAGGCGTTTTATATGAAGCGAATATCACCCAGATTCAAAGTCTCGTACAGCAATACCAGATCAGGAGCGTCCCTGCCGTATTGCTGTTTAGCGGTGCAAAAGAACTCCCTACATCGATATATCGAATGGAATCCGTAGAGCATCTGCTCTCTCAAATCAGGAGGGTAATCATATGATCGAAATGGAGCACGTCAGTCTTCGCCGGGGAGACAAGCAAATATTAAATGATGTTAATCTTGAAATGAAGGCAGGAGAAAACTGGGTCATTCTTGGTAGAAACGGCAGCGGCAAAACGACCATACTTGAGATGACCATGGGTTATATGTTTCCCTCTGAGGGCAAGGTAAAAGTACTGGATTACTTGTATGGCGAATGCGACGTGCGCGAAGTTCGTAAGGAGATTGGCTACATCAGTCAAACACTGATTGAAAAGCTCGCACTGAAGGATCCGGTATGGGAGGTTGTGGCCACGGGTGCTTTTGCATTTCTACGCTTCTATCAGCATATTCCTGACGAGGTGCAGGAGCAGGCCCGTGCCCGGCTGGCCGAGATTGGATTTGCTCATTTAGCGGAGCAGCCATTTGGGACATTGTCTCAAGGAGAAAGAAAAAAGGTGCTCCTCGCCCGCTCACTCATGGCACAGCCCAAATTGTTAATTATGGACGAGCCGTGCTCAGGTCTTGATTTATTCGAGAGAGAAAAAATGCTGTCAGCGGTGGATGAGATCGGAAACAAAGATATTTCGATCGTCTATGTGACTCATCATATTGAAGAGATTATGCCCTTATTTACTCATATTGCACTTATCAAGGATGGCATGGTTGCAGCTGCAGGACCTAAGAAGGAAGTATTGACAAAAGAAACAATAATGCATACCTATGGTATTGCTGTAGAGCTGGATTGGTTCGAGGACAGACCATGGATACGGGTATGCAGTGGAGGTTAACCTATTTTGACTAATCAAGAACAATACGCAGAAGCACATTCTGCAAGATTCATTTGTACCGCAAATCATGGGTTTGCTCCGTATGCTCAAGAGGAGCTTCGAAGAGTATTTGGGAGTGTGAAAAGCTCAGTTATAGTACAGAGCGAAGTCTTCCTGGCGACCCTGCCGAGAGAGCAGTCAGCAGTGAACGACCTGCTCACGAGGGAACCGCTCATATTCTTGAGACATGTGTTCCCAGTTCAGTTTGAAGAAAATGTAGAGGATCAAGAGGCTTCATTTGCCCGTCTATATCGCTATTTAATGGCACATCCTGCCCTTCAAGAGGGGACGTTTGCCTTGCAGGTGCGTAAGACCGAAGAAAGCGCATGGACGGAAACCTCGGGTACATTAAAGCAGTATATACTTGCCGGCATTGATGAATTGCATGCAGAACATACGGTTCAGGATGCCGACAAGGTTGTCTCTGTTTATCTGACCGGAGAACGCTTGTATGCCGGCGTCTCTGCTCCTGCGGATAATCTGTCCGATTGGAACGGAGGCGCAGTTCGTTTTCAGAAGGAAGAGGGACAAATCTCAAGAGCAAAGTTCAAGCTGCTAGAGGCGGAAAAAACGCTGGGTATCCCTTTCTCGTCCTTTCATCGTGCACTCGATATCGGCGCAGCTCCGGGGGGCTGGACTTCATTCCTTCTGGAAAGAGGCCTTCAAGTCACCGCGGTAGATCCCGCGAAAATGAACCCTTCCCTGCTGGATCATCCGAATCTGAAGTACCTCTCCAAGAATGCGGGCGATGTCAAATTCAGAGATAACGAGTTTGATCTTCTCGTATGTGATATGAGCTGGAGTCCGAAACTTATGGCCAAACTGGTGACAGGCTTACTGGATAGTCTTCAATCAGGAGGAACGGCGGTCGTGACGGTTAAACTTATGCATAAGAAGCCGATGGCCCTAATTCGTGAAGTTATTGAAGTATTCGAGGATGCTCGAATGCAGGTGCAGAGAGCCAAGCAGCTATTCCATAACCGTGATGAAATCACGCTATATATGATTAAGTACTAAGCCGCATTATCTTATATAGAGGGTCCGTCTATTATAGCCGTGATCCTCTTTTGCTATATAAAGCAAAAAAACACTTTACATATCCCTGTCTATGTCATATAATTAACCCAAAATTAACCAGTACGGAAATGGGAAAGCATCCCTATAGCCAAGGTTCAGCAGGATTCTGCAGACCGCTATAGGGGCTTTCCTTTTTTTTGTGCCTGTTAGGGGGTTTTGAATGAAGCAGCCTTCCCGTTTGGAACGAGGCTCAGTCCTCGGAGGGAGATATCGTGTGATTCGAAAAATTGGAACTGGAGGTATGAGCCATGTTTATCTGGCTGAGGATCTCAAGCTGCCCGGCAAGAAATGGGCTGTCAAGGAAAATGTGAGCCTCCCGGAGTTCCATGGGAGTATCGTGTCAGAAGCGGAGACCTTAATTACATTGCACCATTCCAGACTCCCGCATATTGTAGATTTTTTTGCGCCGGATGAGGACGGATACAGTTATTTGGTCATGGACTTTATTGATGGAATAACACTCCAGGAGTATCTGCAGCATAAACAATTTCAGATCCCAGTCAATACGATGATTAGAATTATTCATCAAATTATGGAGGTGTTGGATTATTTACATGGGCTTACACCGCCGATGATCTATCGTGATTTGAAGCCCGGCAATATTATGATCGCCCAGCATGACGAGATTCGATTGATTGATTTTGGAATCGCCAGAAAGTACAAGCTCTCTGGTAATGAAGACACGGTGAAGCTTGGTACGATCGGCTTCGCAGCTCCTGAACAGTTTGGTTCAGGGCAGACGGATGCAAGGAGCGATTTATACAGTCTGGGGGCATTGTTTCTGTACATGTCAACTAGAGGAGCACATAGTGAATGGATCGCTGGCGTGGAGCAGCTGCTTAGGAATGAAAGCGTTCGAAAATATATACCTGTTATGAGACGGCTGTTAAGGTATGAACCACAGGCCAGATACCAATCGATCAATGAGCTTAGAGAGGAAATGTATAGATTATCTGAACACTATGAGCATGGGAATGTGATTAGAACGTCTGATGGCATGATGCAGGGAACTCGAATTGTTGCACTCACCGGTACAGCCGCTGGAGCAGGTGTAACCCATACCGCAATTGCGATCAGCCATTATTTAGCCAGACTGGGTAACAAGGTGGCCATAATTGAGATGTCGAAGCGGTCTGTTGCTTTTTCCAGGATTAAGGCAATTGCTTACCGCGATGCTGAGCATATTCAGGCCAAGAGCTTTGATATTGAAGGAGTTCATTATGTCCAGAGAAGCAGCAAGTATGAGATGGTTGAGCTTCTGGGAGGCAGCTATCAATATGTCGTCCTGGATCTGGGGAGCGAGAGAGACTACAGTCAGATGGAAGAGTTTTTCAGAAGTGATCTTCCTATAGTCGTAAATGCTGCTGCCGAATGGAAGCAGGATGACATGGCCTCGTTTATGCAATCGTATCCTAATCAGCCCAAATTAAAATGGACTTATCTGCTGCCGCTTGCCTCCAAGGAGACGGTGAACAGAATGAGGAAAAGGATGGATTCAACCAGAGTTTACAGTGTTCCGCCACATTTTGATCCTTTTGACCGTACAGAGCAAATGGATGAGGTGTTGCATGAGCTGTTACACACGATTAAACCGATTGGCAAGAGAAGAAGGTTCTTATTCAAAAAAGCATAAGTAGAGTTTAGTAAAGGAGACCCACGAGTGTCTAAACTTCGTAAACAGAGCAAGAAAAAGATTTATGCCGGACTCATCGGAGCGGGAGCAGCAAGTATTTTGTTTAGTGGATTATTGCTGTACGACTGGAAATTGGACAAGGACTCCGCAGATTCACTGGAATTGAAGCATGAACAAGAGCTTCTGGAGATTAAAAAACAGCTTGTAGCCGAACAGAAGGATAGCAAGACAGGTTATGTGATGGTACATGATATTCAGGCAGGAGCATCAATCAAAGATTCAGATGTAAGAGCAGTGAAGGTACCGCAAGGACAAGCACCTGTCAACTTAATAAGTGAGCTGGATGATATTGCGGGAAGTGTGGCGAAGATTGAGCTCAAGGCCGGTACCTCGCTTACTGCCGCAATGCTATATGACGAGGAGCCGACACCGGATGACTTAAGGAATCGAGAAATTTCGGTTATTGCCCGTCCCTCACAATTGGATGCAGGTGATCGGATTGATGTCCGGATTCAGTTCCCTACAGGACAGGATTACATTGTACTATCGAAGAAGAAGGTTCACGATCTGGATGGGGCCACGATGTGGATGACTTTAACAGAAGCAGAGATACTCACTTTATCGAGTGCCATGGTAGATGCCTATCTTCACAAAGCCTCATTATATTCTCTTACATATGTAGAACCTGAACTTCAAGAACGTGCAATACCAACCTATCCAGCCAATAAGGAAGTGCTGACGCTGATCGAATCCAATCCTAATATCGTAGATCTGGCCGAGCAGGCACTTGCTGCGCAGCTGCGCAGTTCCTTGGAAAGGGCATTAAATGAATCCTCCTCATCCAATTACATGGTGTCTGAATCCATTGAGGATGGACTTGCTCGCACGAATGATAACAGAACCTCGCACTGGAACAACACCTTGAACGAGCAAGTAGACAATGGCAATAGTCTATTAGATGCATCAAATGATGAAGAGACCTTATGGAAGGATACGAATATGGATACAGCACAGGAAGGGGGAACCGAGTGAAAAGCTATGTTTTTGCCGGGCCGTGTGACAAAACCGATCTGCTGCTTAATATGAGCAAAATTTTGTCTGTCAGCGGATATCGGGTCATTTTAGTCGATGGTACTGTAGATGGACGATATCGATATTGTATTGAGGAAGGTCATTCTACTCCAGCCGTTACAGAATATGAAGGCTTTGATGTAGCCATTGGATATCGGCAATTTAACGAGGTTGAGCAGGCGTTACTCGAGTTGAATGAAGATGTCCTCTATGACTATGTGATCTTTGACATTGAGCTTACGGGGTTCCTGAACACGGATCAATGGCTATCCGCTGCAGCAAGAGTATGGACGACGGATTACTCACGCATGACCCTGGAGTGTGGCAAAGCGTGGATTAAAGAGCTGTGCAGCCAGATGGTTGTGGATCGTCTTCCTCCGTTTTATAAGCTCTATATAGAGGCGGTAGATACGCACATCGAGTCTTATATTTGGGCTTACTATGAGGATAGTCCGATTGAATTCCAGGGCAGCCCGGTTTGGTTCCGCTCAGATGAACTGGATACAGCGGTACGGCTTGAGAACGAGCATCATCGAAGACGCAGCTTTCGGCATTACTCCAGAGATTACAAGAAGTCGCTTGCCGAGTTAATGGAAATGGTTGCTGGCATTGAGCCTGCCGAGACAAGGCGGGCACTACAATCGAGAGAGAGGAAGAGAGCATGAGCACTGTTGTATTTTGGAGCCCGGTAAACGGGAGAGGAACATCTTCTCACCTCATTTTGTCCGCACTGATGATTACACTCACGCACCATGTCCGTGTCTTGTCTATGCATATGCATAGAGCGGGAGACAGTATAGAAGCAGCGCTGCCAGTCAGAGAGGACAGCATGGACCATATGACGAGCATATTTGCAACTACCGGGTGGGACGCATTGCTGCGGCTGTATTTAAGCGGCAGTCTTACGAGAGACAAATTCAGAGATTATACGGTGCCTTTGTCCAGACAGCTGGATTTGCTGCCAGGAGCAAGAATGCAGAATGGGATAGATGTAAATGAAGAATATGCAAAATATATGCCTTCGGTATTGAAGACGGCAAGTGAGGTATATGATCTTGTCATGCTGGATGCCGGAAATAGAGACAGGATGGAGCGAGATATGTTGAAGGATGCTGATGTGGTCGTCATTAACTTGGATCAAAACTTGAGAGTGCTGGAAAATTATTTTGGCGATACAGAATTAAAAAAAGACCTGGAAAACAAAAAGGTTATCATGACAGTGGGGCATTATGACACAGATTCCCATTGTTCCATAAACAATATGAAGCGGCGCTTTAATTACAAACACCCGGTCATTGGAGTGCCTTACTGTACTGAATTTAAGGATGCCTGGAATCGGCGGGATGTACCTTCTTATTTGCAGCAGAACATGAATTTGGACAAGAAAAACGGTCAACGGGGTGAGCACGCTTCGAGCATTCGGGAGCTGGCCAAATGCATTATGGAAAATGCAGGTTTGCGTACAATCTTGAAGCAGCTGGAGAGGGGAGCATAAATGCGGGGAGAGGCTGCAATGAATGCTCTTCTCATCTGCCTGGTTTGCATCTGTATGATATTGATCATCTTACGAATCAGAGCGAGGGCCAAAGCCTATTCTGGAATATCCTTAGGAGCTCATCATGAACCCCGTACGATTGAGAATTTGACAGAGTATATTAAGCAGTCGCTGCACGAACTCAGTCATAGCCAGCTTGCAGATGCAGGATTACATGAAGAGGAATACAAACGAAAATTAAATCAACGGGCTGAAATGAGACGCGCACTTAAGGATTGTATCTCGGGAAGTGTCAGTGATAAGTCATTTGTTAAAAATATAATCAAGGATCTATTACTTCACAGCTATGGGCTAAACGAGAAGAGCATTAACGAAGCAATTCCGTTTGACCACACCCTAAACTTAACGGTTCAGGATCAGTTTGAAATCGTCTTTTATTTGTATAAACAGCAATATGGAACCGAGGCGCTTTCTAGCCTGATTGATACCTATGATTTAGCTGAACTGAGATGGGATCAAGAGGAGGCTGCAGGCTATTACGCGATAACAGAGGAGGATATAAGACACATCTTCGCTTGTGAGTATAGAGAGCTCCATTTTACCGATAAGCTGAACATTGTCGTTCAACGGATTTATCAGCAGTACAAGGGATTTTCTATCGTTGACGAAATTCGTGACCAGCGAATTGATGGAGTCAGTGGGGGTGTGAGCGGGATGCTGGGTACAGATTTGTCTTCGTTTCCCCGTGATGGATTTAGCAGAAATATTCCTATAACAACGGATATAAAAGATGATATTCCTTCGAAATCCATAGAGAGTATCTGGATATTTTACAAAGGCAAGTCCATTCATTTGTCCTTTTTGTCTTTTGGATCAGAGCGGGAGCTGAGAAGAGTCTGCCAAAATATTTATAAATATAATCATCCCGGACAGTTGTCAGAATCAAAAGGCTACAAAGTAAACGAGATGAAGGACGGCTCAAGGGTGGTCGTGGTCCGACCTCCGTTCTCTGAGTCCTGGGCATTCTTTGTTCGTAAGTTTGATCTTCAGAATACAGCTTTATCTAAATTAATTGTTGGTGAGAATGCAGAGCCGGTCATTGAATTCATTGAGTATCTCATGAAAGGCAGCCGTATAACCGCCGTTACGGGAGCACAGGGTTCAGGTAAAACAACACTACTAATGGCGATGATTAAGCATATCTACCCTTATCATACGCTTCGTGTACAGGAAATGGCCTTTGAATTGCATTTAAGGAAGCTATACAGCAGGCGTAACATATTAACATTCCGGGAAACAGATCATATCTCAGGACAAGAAGGTCTTGATCTACAGAAGAAGACCGATGGAACGGTCAATATTCTCGGTGAAGTGGCAAGCGATGAGGTAGCCGCATGGATGATACAAATGTCGCAGGTTGCCAGCCTGTTTACGGTCTTTACGCATCATTCCAAAACATTTCCGGATCTTATCTTCTCCTTAAGAAATTCGCTCTTAAAGGCCGGAATGTTCAGCCAGGAATCCATAGCCGAGGAGCAGGTAGCAAGTGTTATCAATTTTGATATTCATCTAAGAAAGGACGCAGACGGCAGAAGATATATCGAACGGATCACAGAATGTGTGCTGGTTCCCGGCCATTTGCGATCAGGGCATCCCGCTTTTACATACAGGAATATTGTTGAGTATAGAGCAGGGAGATACATCATAACATCCGCTATATCTGAGGCCAACAGAGCAGATATGCTATCACACATGAACAAGGAAGATGCCGAATCGTTTGAACGCTGGCTTTTGTCACACCGAGGTGAAGCTCATGTCTCTTAAAGAATGGCTGCTGATTCTCTTGTTTATCTCTCTGGCCGCTTTTATAGTTGTGATCGGTTTGATATCTCGCGCCAAGCGTCAGCAAGAGCAGCGAGTAGGAGCGATTCCATACAATTCCAATACAACAAGTACATCTACGCAGCTAGCGGCATTCTTTAATGTTTTTTTTACTAGATCTTATTTGGTAGGAATCAAGATTCCTGTGCTGTCGGGGTACATCTTGCTAGTGAGGAAGAAATTAAGCTATCAGCAGGGGATGAGCGAGTATCTGCTCCGATGTCAAACGATGAAGCTTACATGGTCCATATGGATTTCTTTTCTCACCGCAGGAGGCATTCTCTTCTCCCTACAGCCAGGGCTCAGCTTCCTTGTATTGTCCTGCCTTGTTGGCGTTATCATTAACAGTCTGTTCCTGGATATGACGGTAGCAAGGCAAGAGAGGAAGCTATTGTCTGAAATGATTGAATTGTTCGCCGATGTACGTCACAGGTACCATCAGCACGGCATGGTGGAGGAAGCGCTGTACGAAGCTGCAGAGTTCGCTCATGGGGAGGCTGCCCGGCATGCAATGCATATCTATGCGGCTTTAACCTCTGTTAATCCGGATGAAGCACTTGAGCGATATTATGAGACAGCTCCCAATCGCTTCCTGAAAGCCTTTGCCGGAATCTCCTATATGGTCATGGAATTTGGTGATCAGCATGCGGATCAGAGCTCTATGTATTTAACAGGGATCAGCAGCCTGACTCAAGAGATCCATCTTGAAATACTACGGCTGGACAAGCTTGATTATCTGTTAAAAGGACTTAATTTGATCAGTCTCATTCCGGTCTTCTTTACGAAGCCAATCGAGAACTGGGCCAGAAGCAGCTTTCCGACCATGAATGAATTTTATGACAGCAAGATGGGTTTCATCATTCTATTATCCATCTACGTCATCATCATTGGTTGTTATCTTATGCTTCAGCAGCTTCAACGTAATCAGGAGACAACTTTTCGGGTCACTCAGCAAAAAAGAATCCTCGAAAAACAGATTTATCGCTGGAAATGGATTCAACCGTTCGTTTCAAGCTTTGTGCCCCAGTCAGGTACCAAACAATATCATTCGATGGTCAAGCTGCTCCGTGATACGAATACGCATTTGAAAGTGGAGTGGTTTGTGGTAAGACGGCTTCTATGTGCCAGTATTTGCTTTTTCGTCGCATTTGGCAGTGTGCTGTACTTGCATCATGTTGAGAAGCAGCACATTCTGACCAAGCCGGTAACCCAGACAACAATCTTTGGAAAGCTGCCTGATGATGAGCTCGAGGAAGCACTTGCATGGAGTGAGCTGGATGAGAAGGTAATGCGTGATCTGAATATGAATGCTCACAGCTCTTATGAAGAAGTTGAACGATTACTCCTTGCGGTATCTGAGAAGTCGCAGGATCGAGAAACAGTGCTTGCATCCGTATCTCGAATTATGGACAAGCTCCAAGCTTGGAATGATGAATTTCTTAAGTGGTGGGAGCTGGCTCTCTGCTTCGGAATCGGGTATGTAGGCTTTCAACTACCCTTATTGCTGCTATACATGCAGCGTAAAGTACGAAGTATGGATATGAAGCATGAAATTTATCAATATCAGACGGTGATTTCTATATTAAGAGAAATGGACCGAATGTCAGTTGAGGAAATTTTGGAGTGGCTGAACCGTTTTGCTGTCATTTTCAAAACACCGCTTCAAAAATGTCTGCTTCATTTCGAGCAGGGACCAGAAGCAGCACTGGAGCTCCTTAAAGAAGAAGTGACTTTGCCTGAATTTCAAAGAATGATAGATAAGCTTATGTTGTCTCTTGGGGCAATTACGATCAAGGAAGCCTTTGATGATCTGGAAGGGCAGATGTCGTTTTATTTCGAACAGCGAAGGCAGGAGTATGCCCAAATGATTGACAAGAAAGCGGAATGGGGAAAAATGATCGGTTTCATGCCGATGTACTCGCTAATTTTCCTGTATCTAGTCATTCCGCTAATTACGGTGAGCTTCACACAAATGAATATTTACTATGAGCAAATACAGAGGCTTTGAGCTAAAGTCTAATGAATTCAATCATCATCTTACAAATGAGTTATGAAATGATTCCTATAAATCAAAATTATATCGGAGGTATAACCATGCAAAATGCATCATCTGCTCTTAAAGTAGCTGCAGGTATTTTTCTTACTATTGCACTAATCACGATCGTCGTTATTCTGTTTATTTCAGCTCAGGAAGCTACAAAGACTGCACAGAACAATTTTGCCGACATTCAGACCGAGCTGTCACAGGCTGCTTTTACCGTGTATGACGGAACCACAATCAGCGGATCCCAAGTGACGAATGCACTTCGTAAATTTGCAGGTAAAGATCAGTTTGGGATCTATATCAGAACAGGCAAGAATCCAGAAGGTCAGTGGTACGGATACCCGTTGAATACCAGCTCCGCCACGAATAATGGATATGGGGAAGTCGTTAATCCGGAGGGCGGTACCAGTGGAGTGCTGAACGATACATTGAATGAGCGTCTGAACGAATATGTAAATCCTAGCGGTAGATTCAAAGCTACTGTGGTTAAGGACAACTCTAATGTCGTGAGAGGTTTACTATTTGTACAGTCCTAAGCAGCTAGGGAATTGCTTAATTATGGAAAGAGAGAAGGGGTTGTGATCTGGGAGAACACACTAGATCCATGCTGCTTATCGCTGTAGCTGTTACGACCTGGGTTGGCGCATGTTTATTAGCTGTATCTCTAATATCTTCGATGGAAACTACAGCATCAGCAAGACATATCCATCAGTCAGGACAGGATGGTCGTATACAGACCATCCTTGGAGAAGCAGTAAGGCCCACGGTCAGCGGTGCTTATGTGCGCAGTGTAGTACAGTTTCCACAGGAGGACATTGTCATATATGTTGACGGGAAGATCCCGGCTGACAACCTTGATCTTAATGCCGGAGATCAATACAGCGTGGAATATATAAGAGGAACAGTTGGTAAGCTCGAGCAAATTCATTATCGAAAGGCGGCAGATGCCTCGTGATCAACAGTGTGTCCAAAATACTTGCAGCTCTGCTTGCTGTCCTGCTCCTTTATGTGTACCCGGCAGTTGAAGCTGCTGGAAGACAGGATGATCTATCCCGGCTGACGACATATAACACAGTGACTAAATTTGTAGATGCGGTGCGGACGAAAGGGTATATTACACCGACAATGTACGAGCAGTTTCAAGAAGAATTGGCACTTACCGGAAACACGTTTGACGTTAAGCTTGAGCATATGCACAAAAACTATGTTCCTGAATATACAGACCCGATGAATCAAGCGACGTTTACTGGAAAGTTCGAAGCAGTGCTAGATGGTTATTACGATGAACAGATCATGGAGGTTTTGTTTCCGGATAATGAAATGTCCAGAGATGAGCAAGCCCGAGTATACAAGCTTACAGCAGGAGATTTTTTTCGTGTAACTTGTATGAATACCAACAGAACACCAGCTGATCTATTCAAGGAATGGTTGCTGCTCGGTCAGGGAAATGGAAGCTCGATTCATGTGAACTACGGAGGGATGGTCATTAATGAGGATTACTGATTATGCCATCCTCTTCGTCCTCATCTTCTTTCCTGCATTCTGGTTCTATAGTATGGACCTAAAGGATGAAGCCGAGGCTGTATGGCTGGAGCAGCAATATACGCAGGCTGTTCAGACAGCGGTTCAGGACGCAAGCAGTGTGATGAATTTGAATGAAGATCCTCTGCTCGAAACAAGCTATGCCTCATCCAAATTTACAAGAGTAGACAAGGAGCTTCTGCTAGACACTTTTATGCATACGATCTCCCTCAATTTTGGATTGGATGAAGATCGATCAGCACAAAATGTTTTCATGACATATTTGCCTGCACTTCTGGTCATTGATTATGACGGCTATTACATCTATCAGAGTGCTCCCTATACGAATGAGGAAGGCTGGAATGCAGAAGAGCATCTATGGACTGAGAAAAAAATGTACATCTATGCGGATGATCTGGGGAATACGGTTCGATTTACATTAGATGATTATGTATATGCATATGAGCACAGCACGGGTCAATGGGTGGAAGGGTATCTGGATGAAATACGATCTCTCACCCGTATCCCACTCCTACAAGATGCTGATGCCTTTGATCAAGTAAGAAGACAAACAATTGTCAGTGAGATTCAGGATGATCTCGCGTACGCCATTCATAATCATAATGAAAAAGCTCTGCGTAATGGCTATGCTTATCAATTTACTCTTCCAGTTATTCCACAGGAGGAATGGTACAACACCATTGATGATGTGGGAGTGATGGCGTTCATCCAAGGAATTCCGGTTGGATCCGGATATTACAATAATTATGCATTTTCGGGAGGCAGGCTCGTGAAGACGACTCCAATTGTAGGTGGAATTGATGCAGAGACAGGGATTAAATACTATTATCCAAGCACCTGTAATCTTGAATTTGTACCGATGGAGCGATTTACAACGTCTAAGGAAGCGGCAGCTGCGGGTTATTTTGAACATGGATGCATGAATAATGCACGTCGGTAGACAAGTAGAAAAATGGATTTTTTTATAAAATATGTATAGTGATTTTCCGATAAAATACTAGAACTATAGCTAATTAATTCGTAGACAGCCGGAGCAAGATAACAACTATACATAACAGGAGTGATAGGAAAATGAAAAAACAGATGAGCTTAGTATTAGCGGGAGCCCTTCTATCCGCTAATATACTAGGAAGCTCACTGCCAGTCAGTGCAGCTAACAGTAAGTTTAGAGATGTTCCTTCTACTCATTGGGCCAATCAATCCATTTATAGTGCAGTCGAGAAAGGATATTTCAAAGGCTATTCTGATGGAACTTTTCGTCCTAAAGCCAATATAACTCGTGCTGAGTTCGCAGCCCTGATTGCTAGAGTGGCTGACTATGAAACGGTTCAGAGTACTGATGACTTTTCAGATATGAAAGGACACTGGGCAGAATCTGCGGTAAATGCAGCAGCAGGTATGGGTTTCATCAAGGCGACTGACTATCCTAACGGATTTCAACCTGGAAAGGCATTGACCAGAGAAGAGATGGCCAAATGGCTGAGCTCTGGACTTGCAGCAAATGATGCCGAGTACAAGCAGGCTTGGTCAGATACCAAGACTACAGTTCTTCCAGTTAAAGAGTACTTCCAAGGTAAGATCAGTCAGACGAAGGCTCCATCTATTGCGATTGTGATGGGGACAGCCCTAATGAAAGGTTACACAGATGGATCCTTTGGACTTACCCAGACGACAACCAGGGCGGAGGTCTCTGCCATTGTCCTTCGATTGGAGAACGTGCTTAGCAAATCAGCAAATTCATTCGCCGATTTAACAGAGCTGCGCGCCGTAGGTACGGAGAAATCGAATTTGGAGTTAGTAACTCCGTTTACCTTCGGTAACGAAACGTTCGCTGATGCATCGGGTAAAACATTTACTTTTAAAAATGGAGCAGGAAGCTTAGTTTTTCATAGGGCAATAGCAGTAAATACACAAGATTGGAACAATAAACAGAGTATTTATTCAGATGTTTTTGTATCTGAGAGAAACAAATTATTTCTCACACAACAAAAAGGAATTTATCCGGTGTATATGCAGATAACAATTTATCCTAAGTCAAGCAACTTCAGCTCAAGTCATTACAGTAATTCGGGAGCGAAATTGCTACGAGGAGAAACTATATATAGTGAATTACCAGAAAAATATGGTTACGAAACATTACCTAATAATGAAACAGCTAAGTACTTCTCCAATCATAGGCATGGGGTCACTTTATGGGTTGTGCGCTACATAACTAAGGATACTTTAATTGATGTAACTATGGAAAATGGTACCTACCTTAGAGTAATTAATAAATAAAAATATTTAACAATGGGGATGTAAGATGAAAAAATATTTGCTGTCAATTGCATTCTTCTTCATTGTTCTGATTACGTTTTTGAGTCAAAACCAAGCATTGGGTTTGTGGGAAAATGGGTACCCTCCTATTGATGAAAAAGAGGCTACTTTAACTCCTGACAATGGCAGTATCCCATCTTTCAGAAAACAAACCTTGAAAGTTAAAGTAATTGGTTTTAGTGAGCCTAACCCAGCAACAACTTGGACTCAAGGTGATGATGAAAAATGGTCTGCAGTTAGAAATGAAGGTGCAGATAGAGTGGAGACTTCTACAGTTGGATCTGGGGATAAGGCATGGCCTAAAGCTGAGAATTTTGTTACTGACAAAATCAATACTAAGAATTATGCACCAAATTCATTAATCGATATTCAAGGCAACCCATACAAAGTTGAACATGTTAAAGAACTGGCATTAGAAAATATTGAATACGTCAATTCAACTAATTATGGTTATGAAGGTAAACCACAATGGGAACGAGGTAGTTTGTTTGCTGTAATTAAAACTAAAACGGGTAAAATTTCACTGGATTCTGATTTATACACTCATGCTGAACGTCGAGTCTATGGGCAAAGACCTGATAAAGATAACAAATATCAAGTTAAATATGAAACACCTCTTCGTATCGAATACACCGGCTTCATCAAAGAAATTAAAGAACTAAAAGTCGAAGAAGACATGTCTATGTCCGTCGATGAGAAGAAGCCACTGTACGCAAAAGTTAAAACGACCCAGTATGATGGATCGGAATCAAGCTGGGTGGATGTTTCTTATCGGGACAGTGTGAAATGGAGCTCCGACAACAAAGGGGTAGCCACTGTAGATGCTGCGGGCAGAGTGACTGCTGTCAGTGAAGGAAGTGCTCGAATTACCGCGATCTGGGATAGTGAAGAAGGTCCATATCATCTATATGATTATGCCACGGTAACGGTGGGTGGTGATCCGGATGAAGAGCCTGAGCAACCAGGAGGAGAGGCTGCGTGTACACCTAAGATTAATCCTCCTTCTCAAAGCTCAAGCCCTACAACGACTTTTATGGATCCTGGGGCTCAAGGTCATATTCTAGCGGATGATGCCGCGAATGGACTTCATTTCGATGCGACAATCGGAATTCCTACTTCAGAGCACTTATATACCAATGCATGGGCGTATCATTATCTGTATCAGCATACATTTGGTCAGCAGAAAGGTACGATTACTTACGATTGTAACGCCGAGATTACCTATGTGCTGAAATGGGAGGAGGCACAGGATCCTGTACCTGATGAGGATGGGAATATGGTTGAAGTACCTCCAGAACCGAAGTCCGTATCTGAAACGGTCAATTATCAATTTTCATTCGAAAGGGATTACTCTTATTGGACTGTGAACAACCTTGAGGTTTACGGTATTGAGCAAGCGACGATGTCAAATTATGCACTGCCTGGAAAGACGGTAACGTTAAGGCCTAATGGATATACAGCACCTTCTGTGCAGCTCGACAAGTCTGAGAATGTAGAGGAACATGTTATTCCAAAAAACAGCGGCGCAATTAGCTTTACTCCGGATGAAGTCGATGGAGGAGACAGTAAGCCTTCACCGCCTGATGATACTTCGATATTGCTCGGAATGGCTGAAGCTCAGACAGGACCACCCGAAGTGAAGAATGATTCTCTCGATTTTACTTGGAAAGGGACAACCACCACTGTAATGGATGGGGGAACTGTAATCCAGAATGGACCTAGCCCGACAAAAATACCTCAAGCACCCAAGATCAGGTCCTACAAGGATAGCGGAGAAACCATATTGTATGAGAATCAACTTCTTATTAGCCAGAGCTTGCTGAATGAAGCGGATAATCCATCTTCTGGAACTATTAATTATACACTTATTCAGCCTGCGGTGGGGGGTGGAGCAACTCGTAGCTATCCAATAAACCCCATTAATGAAGTTACCGTACATACGTCTGTGGTGAACTTCTCACTCGTCTCCGACGATCAGGCTCATAACCAGAAGACGATTCCGAACATGAAACGTTCAGCCTTAATTTTGGAGCGTCCGTTTAAAGTAAGAATTCCGACGGAAGGACAGCATACAAGCTATCCTGGATACGGAAACCGAGATTATGCGAAGTATTATCGGATTAAGCAGGTGAAGTTCCCTTTTGATGTGTTTAGCCATGACCAATCTCAGTTTTATCCGCAAGACACATGGATTAATGTTCCGGTAGCCCAGCTCGATACGACCTTTTATCTTCCTGTATGGGTGGACGAAGGTGAATATCAGGTAGAATTCAGGAATATCGCGGAAAATGCCCCTTCAAATTATAATGCTCAAAATGAGCAGGATGCCAACCTGGATCTTATACATCATATCGCAAGTGATGAGGTATCTGTTGAGGTTATTGGCCGGCTGTACGATTTTCGGATAACGGATATTGCAGACTACAGCTGGGAAAATGTATTCCGAACGACGGAGGGCAGCAGTGCTCCAACCGGCGTATCTTATTGGGTAGGAACCTTGGGTATTGACGGTGATCCGAGAGGAATCGATGAGAGGTTTACGACGCCGATCCGCCCCGGAAGCCATCCTGCGGAAGGGTACAAGAATGTAGCGATGAAGACCGGCTATCATTTCAAATTTGATTTCAAGACCAAAGGAAATATGTTTGGCACCGAGGATGGAATTCGGATCACACCGACCTTTTATTTCGTCACGAAGGATGGACGGACCCGAGTTCTCGTAGATCTCTATTACCATACGAAGGAACAGAACTTTGTCCGGATCGGATCAGAAGAAGATCAGGTTCAGCGATATGTCATCCTAAATGAACGACTGCGGAATGTACCAGAAGGGCAGCTTCAGGATACGGCAAGGTACAAATATCATCACGATGAAAGCCTTCATACAGGCATGATTACCGAGAGTGCATACCAGAGCTATTATCAAACGGTGTTTACCAAAATGAAGACGCCTGTAGGTGGATGGGATCTTCTGATGATTCCAGAGCAGCTGCGAACCTTTATTGGACCGAAGACAAATATACCGGTAACGGCAAGCAGTGATACTCTTCGTGCGAACGCCTCAATCCAGCAGTGGTACGGTGAGTATAGTCTTCCAGCCGAGCCTTACGTGGTGAGGCAAGGAACGAATATCTCAGAATATGCTAGGACGAATAGAGGAATTGACGAGAAGTCACCTATCTTCCTGAAGAACGGTTATATAATCGTAAACTTCAATCTGGAATCCATTCAGGAAGGAAAGGTTAATGCTCCGCATCTGCAGTATATCCATGCTCCTTTAATGAATCAGTGGAAGATGGAAGGGTATCAAAACAGAGTTTTTGATGCATACGGACACGCCTTTAGCTTATTGGATGGAGATGTTGTGTTCTATCATGCCGATCAATCGAGCCGGGATGATTTCAGTCCACAGGTACCACATTAATCATTACTGGAGAAGACCCGGCTTCGGGTCTTTTTTCATTCACATCATGAATTGCCCGCTTTCCGGCTCCCCCCATTAGCCTAATTCCTTACATTGGAGACGTCCAAATGGAGTGATGATGCTATTTTTGCATTGACTCCCAAAATCTTAGTATCAGTGAGCCTTCAAATTATGCTAATATATCATATTAGATGGATTGGGCTTATGCTATTTCAGTAAGCAAATGTGATTGCATTAAGTTCTGATCTTCAATGAATATTCGATTAAATATCAGAGACTAAAGGCGAATGCCATACAAGATAGGAGTAACTGCATTATATGAGTTTATTGACTGTAGAAAATGTCAGCCACAATTTTGGAGATCGCACATTATTTAAAAATGTTTCCTTCCGCTTATTAGCAGGAGAGCATGTGGGAATGGTCGGTGCGAACGGCGTAGGTAAATCTACGCTGATGAATATTTTGACAGGACAGCTGCTGAAGGACAGCGGCAAAGTGGAGTGGACACCGAAAGTCCGTTATGGATATCTGGATCAGCATACCAAGCTGACACCGGGCAAAACCATTCGTGACGTATTGAAGGACGCCTTCCTGCCTTTACTTGAACTGGAAAAAGAAATGATGGTCATTACCGAGAAAATGGCCGATGCCTCTCCAGAGGAATTAGAGCAGCTGCTTGAAGAAATGGGCGAGATTCAGGAGCAGCTGGATATGGGTGACTTTTATTTGATTGATGTCAAAGTAGAAGAGATGGCAAATGGGCTTGGTCTGAATGCGATAGGACTAGATCGGGACGTATCAGCTCTAAGCGGTGGACAGCGGACGAAGGTACTGCTAGCCAAGCTGCTTCTTGAGAAGCCCAACGTTCTTCTCCTGGATGAGCCTACGAACTATTTGGATGTTGAGCATATTGAATGGCTGACTCGTTATTTGAAGGATTATCCTTATGCCTTCATGCTGATATCACATGATACAGAGTTTATGAATCAGGTCGTGAACGTCATCTATCATCTTGAATTTGCGAAGCTGACCCGTTACTCGGCGAACTATAACAAGTTCCTTGAGATGGCCGATATTAACAAGAATCAGCATATTGATGCTTACGAGAAGCAGCAGGAATATATTAAGAAGCAGGAAGATTTTATCCAGCGCAACAAGGCTCGCTATTCAACCTCAGGACGGGCGAAGAGCCGTGAGAAACAGTTGGATCGTATTGAACGTATTGATCGTCCTGAAGAAGCGGCCAAGCCGGTGTTTGGTTTTAAGGATGCCCGCGCAAGCGGCAAGACCGTATTTGAAGGCATTGATTTTGAGATTGGTTATGACTATGCACTGCTTCCCAAAATGACCATGACGATTGAGCGTGGAGATAAGATTGCCATTGTCGGATGTAACGGCGTCGGTAAATCTACGCTTCTCAAGACAATTCTCGGAAAAATTCCTGCGCTGAGCGGGAAGACCTATCTGGGGGATTTCCTATTCCCGGCTTATTTCGAACAAGAAGTACGTCCCGGCAAAATTACACCAATTGATGATGTATGGAATGAATTCTCTCATTTGAATCAGCATGAAGTACGCGCGCATCTTGCGCGCTGTGGTCTTAAGAATGAACATATTACAAGACCGCTGAACATGCTGAGCGGGGGAGAACAGGCGAAGGTGCGTCTATGTAAGCTCATGATGCGTGAGACGAATTGGATTCTATTTGATGAGCCGACCAATCACTTGGATGTGGTAGCCAAGGAAGAGCTGAAGCGTGCACTCAAAGAATTTAAAGGCACTGTATTGCTCGTTTCCCACGAACCGGATTTTTACGAGGATTGGGTAACGAAGACTTGGAATGTAGAAGAATGGTCTACTAAAGTTTAATCATGATCAAGTTAAGACTTTCCAAATCCTTGCTTATGTGCTAACATATTCAACGTAATTCTACAACTATATAGTCTTTTCACTAGGGGGGCCGCACGTGCGCGGCTGAGATGGAATGAATCGATTCCGGACTCTTTGTACCTGATCTGGGTTATACCAGCGTAGGGAAGTGGGGAACTGATATGATGCTTGAGCGCAGGCTTTGTGATTCATCAATAGAGATACGCTCTGTAGATTTCATGTATCAGTCATTGTTGCATTTTATCAATGTAAACTTAACCACTTCCATTAGGAAGTGGTTTTTTTGTTGCTGCGATGGCTTGCGGAACATACGAGGTAATCACCCGCAGGCTTGTTTTCTCAATAAGGAGGTGATCTATCATATTGAAGCCCGAATCGAAGCCCAAACTTGAACTGCATGTGATCTCTCCCTCCTCATCTCCAGCTGCCTGGATTCCCATATTCTCGACAATATGGCCCTATACGACGGCTGTACATATCCGGGATAAACGTAGCACCGAGAAGGAACTCGAACAGTTCATAGATACCCTGATCCTTCATCAGATTCCAATGAGTAAGATAGGGTTCAATCGTCAAGTGGATCTGGTATTTAAGTATGACCCAGCCATTCTCCAAATCGGGATGAAGGAGCTTCATCAGATCGAGTCCCTCAAGAGCTCTATGACAAGCCGCGGGATTACAAAGACACGTATTGGCGTATCGGTTCATTCCCTTCAGGAGGCAAAGCAGGCCGAGCACCTGGGAGCTGATTATTTAATGTACGGTCATATTTATCCTTCCTCTAGTAAGCCGGGTGCTGCTCCGAGAGGAGTCGCCTCATTACAGCAGATTTGCACGGAGGTGCATATTCCGGTCATTGCGATAGGAGGAATAAAGCCGACAGATATAGATGAACTCGTAAATGCAGGAGCATCAGGTGTTGCCGTGATATCCGGGGTGATGAATGCAGCAGATCCGCTGGGTGCAGTGCAAGAATATCATCATGCGCTATGTCGTTATGGACCGATCAAGTAAAGGAGGAGGATGGACATGCAAGATTACGATCAAACCGTGGGTACCGTTCGCAGGTCAGAGTTTATCGTGGTAGGCGGAGGGGTTATCGGCTCAGCCATTGCTTATTTTTTGGCAAGGGATGGTAAGGATGTTCTGTTGTTGGAGGGAAAGGGGATGGCATCGGGAGCTTCAGGAGCTGCTGCAGGTATGCTGGCACCGCATTTAGAATTCTTCTCAACTCCTGCGCTAAAAAATTTGGCTGAACGCAGTCTTAAGCTAATTAAGCCATTAATCAATGATTTATCCAATATAACTCCTATCGATGTCGGGCTGAATAGTACAGGTTTTGTCTCGCCGTTTATGAATGATTCCATGGAATCAATAAAAACAGGCTATCAAGAGTATTGGAATCCACTCAAGCTTAGAACTGAGATTCCCGCGATCTGTGACCAAGCGGAAGGCGCTTATTATTATCCTGATCAGCTTCAGCTGTTACCCAACCAATTCAATAGAGCTCTAATTGATGGGGCTAAGGCCAAAGGTGCACGTTATCTGGAACAACAGCCGGTGGTATCAATTGATGTCCAGAATGGAGCCGTTCATGGTGTCGAAACATCAACAGGAAGCTACACTTGTGACAACGTCATTATCGCATCAGGACTTGGACTGGGTATCCGAGGGGGGCTGTCCAGCCTGGGAATAGACCTTCCTACAGTAGCTGTCAAAGGTGAAATGATAGCCGTTTCCTTACCTGAGATCAGATTGGATTATACCCTTTATACACATGATGTTTATCTTGTTCCAAAGCCAGGGGGAGAGATATGGATTGGGGCAACGAGCCTTCCTTTTCATAACGATAAGACGGTATCTGTAAAAGGAATACTTCAACTGCTCCATGAGGGAAGTAAATGGATTCCGCAGCTTGAACATGCTGCTTATGCTCGTTGCTGGGCAGGACTCAGACCACAAACGATCGATGGATTGCCTTATATCGGACAGTATAAAGGGATTACAGGATTATACATTGCGGCAGGACATTATCGTAATGGAATTCTTCTAAGTGCAGTAACAGGAGAAATGATCAGCAGACTTGTCGCTGGTGAGAGTGAAGAAGAGCTCGGAATAACCGAATTCTCACCTATGCGAATCTTGGAGAAGGGCAGGTTGGTTCATTGAAGATAGTCATTAACGGACAATATAGGCCGGTTGACGATTCTGTTATCTCAGTCAGCGATTTAATAGATTCCCTTGAATTAGGTGTCAAAACGGTGGTGGTCGAGTGGAACGATCAAATATTAACGAAAGATCTGCATTCCACAACGAAGCTTGCAGACGGAGACAAGATCGAGATCGTTCATTTTGTGGGAGGCGGTTAATGATGTTGAATATTGGAAATTATAGCTTTGGTTCTCGGCTGTTATTAGGTACGGGTAAATTCGATGACCTGTATGTTCAGCGCAATGCGGTAGAGATCTCCGAGACGGAAGTGCTTACTTTTGCAGTACGCAGACTGAATCTGGAGAAGAAGGATGAGCCTCATTTTCTGGATCAGCTCGACTTATCCAAGTACACATTACTGCCCAATACGGCTGGAGCAAGAACAGCGGAGGAGGCTGTAAAAATAGCTAGACTAGCAAAAGCCTCTGGACTATGTGATATGATTAAGGTAGAAGTGATCGGGGATCAGACTACACTTCTTCCAGACCCGCTGGAAACATATACAGCCTGCGAAATACTGCTTGCAGAAGGATTTGTTGTACTGCCATACATTTCGGACGATGTGATGCTTGTAAAGAGGTTGCAGCTGCTGGGTGTGCATGCGATCATGCCGGGAGCGTCTCCCATCGGCTCAGGTCAAGGAATCAACAATCCGAGGGCGCTGGAGCTGATTATTGAACAAGCCGCGGTTCCTGTAATCGTCGATGCAGGTATTCGTTCTCCTCGGGATGCAGCCTATGCAATGGAGCTAGGGGCGGATGCCGTTCTGCTGAATTCAGCAGTGTCAGGAGCAGGGGACCCTGTGAAAATGGCAGAAGCGATGAAATATGCTGTATGGGCAGGAAGGAAGGCTTACGAGTCTGGAATGATCCCGGTCAAACGCTACGCATCGGCAAGCAGTCCGATGGAAGGGATGATTCATACGTGAATAGACAGGATTTGAGCACAAATGCATTAGCCATATCTGATCGTTACTCGAGACAGGAGCTGTTCGCGCCATTCGGCAAGGTAGGCCAGCAGAAGCTGAAAAATAGTCATGTGGTCGTTATTGGAGCAGGGGCACTTGGAACGGGAATTGCGGAAACGCTGGTTCGTTCAGGCGTAGGTCGTATAACGATCGCTGACCGTGACTATGTGGAGTGGAGTAATCTCCAGAGACAGCAGCTGTTCAGTGAAGCAGATGCGATGTCCCGTCTTCCCAAAGCGATTGCTGCCGAGAATCGGCTTCGCCAAATTAATTCTGAAGTGAGTATTAATGCTTATGTTATGGATGTAGGCGCAGAGGAATTAGAAGAATTGATCACAGACTCAGATTTGATTATGGATGCCACCGATAACTTCGATACCCGGCTGATCATTAATGATATTGCCCAAAAGCACAATACGCCATGGATATATGGAGGATGTGTTGGCAGCTACGGTATCACATATACCATTTTACCTGGGGAAACCCCTTGCTTGAATTGCCTGCTGGGTGAGGTCCCGCTTGGTGGAGACACATGCGACACGGCAGGAATTCTTCCACAAGCGGTCCAGATGGTCACTGCGAATCAGACAGCAGAGGCATTCAAGCTCCTTACCGGAAATTATGAAGCGCTGAGGAGAAAGCTGCTCTCTTTTGACATGTGGCGCAATGAATATACCACGATTGGTGTCGATCTGGCGAAGAATCCGAACTGCCTCTCCTGCGGGCATGAGAGAACATATCCTTATCTAAGTGCAGCAAATACCGATCGAACCGATGTGTTGTGTGGGAGGGATACGGTACAGATCAGGCCTGCACGCAGAAGAGAGCTTAACCTGCAAGAAACGGCCGATCGTTTGCGCGCGCTCCATCAAGGTAAGGTTGAGGTGAATCCTTTTCTCGTCTCTTTTCATCTCAAAGCAGCAGTCCGACTGGTCATATTCAAGGATGGAAGAGCGCTGGTTCATGGAACGAAGGATGTAGCGGAAGCGCGAACGATTTATCATCGATATTTTGGCTGACCCAATATAGCTGTATAAGAACAAAAAATCCATTCCGAATCGAATGGATTTTTGTTGTTGTGTTTAGTCCTTGCTCTGTATGACGAGCAGAATGCCTTCCTTAATGGTAATCGTACCTGCTGAGCTTACAATTTGATTGCTGATCCCGAGCGAATCTCCTATGGACAGAACTGCGTCCGACAGAGGGTACATAAAGCCATCCAGATCGATTCCGCGAACCTCAGTCGTTAGAGGGATAAGTGATATATAGTCATATTCATTCTTATGTAAAGTAATACGAGAATCCGTTGCAGTAATCAGGTTGTTACGGTTTATAATGCTGCAGCGTATACCGTGCTTCAGGGTTTTGGATAAGATCTGTATATTCGCCAGCGTGTGATCGAGTCTCGAGCCTGTTGCGCCAAAAATAACAATTTCGGCTGGATGAAATGAGTAGGCATATTTTAGAGCAAGCTCTGTGTCAGACAGGTCCTTGTCAATGGGATCACACCTGACGACTTGGTGACTGTATTCTTCAATGCGCTTATATTGCTCCTCCGATACCGAATCAAAATCTCCAACTGCAATCGTAGGCTTGAGCTGCTGATGGACTAAATACCAAGCGCCGTAATCGGCACCGATTAAAATGTCGTCTGCATTCAGCTTCTCGATATATTCCTCATGAAGATCTCCTCCTGTAAAGATGGCAACTCTTGTGTTCGGCATCTGGCCACTTCCTTACTTCTTGATGTTCTTTTTCATTTGAGTATAGTCCACAAATAAAGGTTGCACAAATGGATCGCCCTTGACTACAATGGAACAAGTGTTGAATATGACTTAATGAGTGAGGTATAGATCGTAAGTGGAAATGAATGTGTTTGAGATCTTTAGTATTATAGGTACGATTGCTTTTGCCATGTCCGGTGCGTTCGTTGCTATGGAAGAAGACTATGATATATTAGGTGTCGTCGTTCTCGGAATGGTTACGGCATTCGGCGGCGGAGTTATACGAAATATATTGATTGGTGTTCCCGTTACTACATTGTGGAGTCAAGGCACGTTTATTATGCTGGCATTGTTCTCGATAGCAATCGCATTTATTCTGCCAAACTCATGGATCGGGCATTGGAAGAAGACAGAAATGTTCTTTGACGCGATAGGCTTATCGGCTTTTGCCATTCAAGGCGGACTCTATGCTGCCGAGATGAATCATCCGATCAGTGCCGTGATTGTAGCTGCGGTATTAACAGGGATTGGCGGCGGAATTATTAGAGATTTGCTGGCTGGACGCAAGCCACTGGTGCTCAGAGATGAAATATATGCAGTGTGGGCCATTCTGGCAGGGCTGATGATCGGACTTCATATTGCAGATGATACAGTAAGCTTACTGATTTTGTTTGGTGCGGTTGTCTTCTTCCGCATGCTGTCTGTTCACTATCGATGGAGACTACCGAAGCGTACGCTGCAGACGGTTGAGAATGAAGCTCCGGTTACACCAAGCAAGCAGCAGACTTTGAATAAATAATATATTTGTTGATATAGCGTGTAAGAAGGGAAGGGTGCAAGAGATGGTTCGAGTATTATTTGTTTGTTTAGGCAACATTTGCAGATCACCGATGGCGGAAGCTATTTTTCGTCATAAAGTGAATGAGAGGCATTTGGAGCAACACATTCTGGTGGATTCTGCAGGGACAGGGGATTGGCATATCGGAAAGCCTCCTCACGAAGGGACACAGAAGATTTTGAATCTGCATTCGGTTAGTTTTGAAGGAATGACGGCAAGACAGGTTACAGACAGCGACTTCGGTTCCTTTGATTATATTGTGTGCATGGATAACTCGAATGAGCGCAACGTCCGTAATTTACCCGGTGCAGAACAAGCCAACATATTAAAATTCATGGATCTGCTTCCTGATGAACCGCATAGAGAGGTGCCGGATCCATACTACACGGGTAATTTTGATGAGGTGCATAGACTGATCGATTTGGGCAGCGATGTGCTGCTGGATAGAATTACGAAAGAAAAGTTGAAATAATAATAGACCGGCTCAAGCAGAGCCGGTTTTTTTGTGTCATAAATTGGTGTATGATAGATGCTGGATGTAAACGTTAACAATGATCACGTAAAAAGGGGGGGAAGAAGAGTCACTTGAGCCGGATCTGTTATAGAACAGCTGTTGTGAACTACCTCATCCCCACACCTGTAGTGAATGTATTATTGTTTATCGAGGAAGTATTCAAGCGCGTCTGGAAGCTCATTTTGCCAGAAGCCCCACTGATGACGGCCGTCTTTTTCAGCGTACTTCACTTTAGCTCCACGCTCTTCTAACAAGTCACGAGTATCCTGATTCATCTCTACAAAGTTGAAGATGCCATGATCCGTCTCGAAGCTGTTCTCTTGCAGTCCCACAATCATCCACACGCTCAGCCATGACAGGTCGGAGGACTGTGCGTACAGTTCTTGGGATTCGGGGTAATAAGCACCGGACAAGCTGATAACCTTGCTGAACATATCTGAATACATAAGCGCAATGTGAAGGGAGACACTGCCGCCGAGAGAGTCCCCGGCAAGAATTCTTTCCTCTTTTGTACGACGGACCGGATATTTTTGTTCGATATAGGGAATGATTTCTTTCGCAAAGGCAGAAGTGTAAGCCTCAAATTGTTCTCCAAAAGGCGCATACTCCTGAGTGCGGGTTTTTACGTCGACTTCAACGCCAACAATGATAAAAGGCTCTACACCTTCATCTAAAATTAAACGATTGGCGGTAGTAGCTATGCGGCCGAAGTTGAAGAACTCCTCACCGTCCTGACAGTAGACGACAGGATAGCTTAATACTTCATTGTAGCCCGGCGGAAGGTAGATCCGGAGATTTCTTGTTGCGTTTAAGAACCGGCTTTCAATCTCATCCTTCAGGATGGTTCGTTTCAAATAGCGAGAATCCGTCATAAATCGTCACCTTTCTTCGTCTATGTTTTGCATTCGTTTTAACAATAAGATAAGATTAACCCTAGTTGCTCGGCTAGTACAAGCAACAGGTTTTTTCCACAACTGTTATACTAATTCATAACAACTGTTATACATACAAACAAAAGAAAAACTTAAAAAAATCAACGTTTATCTTTGACGTATGTGACAAAACAGGTGTATAATAATTCTATAACAGCGGAACTTGATATTCAAATTTTTTGTTGAGGTGAAGAAAAAAATGAGCAAGGTTCCTTATGAAGTTTATACAGAGGATGTAGAGGCTCTCTCCGTATTGTCTCCTGACGGTGAAATCGTTAACAAAGACAAAATGCCTGAGCTGTCCGATGATCAATTGAAAGAAATTATGTACCGTATGGTATTTACTCGTACTTGGGACGATCGCGCAGTTAATCTGGGCCGCCAAGGACGTCTTGGATTCTACGCTCCAGTATCCGGTCAAGAAGCTTCCATGATCGGCAGTGAGTTTGCCATTGAGAAAGAAGATTACGTAGTACCTGGTTACCGTGATATTCCACAGCTTGTATGGCATGGTCTTCCGCTGTATCAAGCCTTCTTGTATTCCCGTGGACATCAACATGGTGGTCAAATTCCTGACGGCGTAAACGTAATGATGCCGCAAATCATCATCGGTGCTCAAATCTTGCACGCGATGGGTATTGCTATGGGCTTTAAATTGAAGAACCAAAAGAACGTTGCGATCACTTACACAGGTGACGGCGGTTCTTCCGAAGGTGACTTCTACGAAGGTCTGAACTATGCAGGTCGTTTCAAACTGCCGGTTATTTTCTTCGTACAAAACAATGGCTATGCCATTACAACACCTTTCTCCAAACAAACTGCAGCTCTGTCTATTGCTCATAAAGCAGTAGCAGCTGGTATCAAAGGCATCAAAGTTGACGGAATGGACGTATTCGCAGTAATCACCGCTGTTAGAGAAGCTGCTGAACGTGCTCGCAATGGAGAAGGCGCTACTTTGATTGAAGCAGTAACTTACCGCTACCGTCCGCATTCCCTGTCTGACGATGCTTCTAAATATCGTACTAAAGACGAGGAAGGCGAGTGGAACGAGAAAGATCCAATCAATCGTCTTGCTAAATATCTGGAGAAAAAAGGTCTCTGGACTGAAGAAGATACAGCTCGCGTGAAAGATGAAGCGAAAGCGAAAGTGAACGACGAGATCAAACGCGCTGAGAAAACAGAAAAAATGACAATCCCTGGCTTGATTGACAGCATGTTCGAGCATACTCCAAAACATTTGGAAGAGCAAAAAGCTGATTTTCAATAAATCTTTGGTGTAAGTAACTGTTCCACTGAATGGAACTCATATAGGCACGAACTGTTAAATGTTTAAGGAGGATATGAAGCAATGGCACAAATGAACATGAAAGAAGCAATCCGCGACGCCATGCGCGTCGAGCTTAAACGTGATCCGAATGTCCTAGTTTTCGGTGAAGACGTGGGTAATGTCGGCGGTGTATTCCGTGCGACGGAAGGTTTGCAAAAAGAATTCGGCGAAGAGCGCGTATTTGATACACCACTTGCAGAGTCCGCTATCGGTGGTCTGGCAGTAGGTCTTGGTGTGACTGGCTTCCGTCCAGTTGCAGAGATTCAATTCGTAGGTTTTATATTTGAAGCACTTGACCAAATGGCGGTTCAAGCTGCACGTATGCGTTACCGCTCCGGCGGCCGTTACAACTCCCCGATCGTGTTCCGTACACCTTTCGGCGGCGGCGTAAAAGCAGCTGAGCTTCATACAGATTCCCTCGAAGGTTTGCTCACGCAAACACCGGGTATTAAAGTAGTAGTTCCTTCTAACCCTTACGATGCAAAAGGTCTTCTGATTGCGTCGATCCGTGATAACGATCCCGTATTCTTCATGGAGCACTTGAACCTGTACCATGCTTTCCGTGCAGAAGTTCCAGAAGAAGATTACACCGTGGAGCTTGGTAAAGCGAACGTGGTACGTGAAGGTTCTGACGTAACGATTATCGCTTACGGCATGATGGTTCACACTTCTGTTAAAGCTGCAGAAGAACTCGAAAAAACGAAAGGAATCAAGGCAGAAGTTATCGATCTTCGTACGATCAGCCCGATCGACATCGATACCATTCTTGAGTCCGTTAAGAAAACAAACCGCGCTATCGTGGTTCAAGAAGCTCAAAAGAGCTCCGGCGTAGCAGCTGAAGTCATTGCCCAAATCAATGAAAAAGCGATCCTGCACCTGGAAGCACCCGTACTTCGCGTTGCTGCTCCTGACACGGTTTATGCATTCGCACAAATTGAGGACTCTTGGCTCCCAACTCCTAATCGTGTAATTGATGCGGTTAACAAAGTACTCGAATTCTAATAAATAGAATGAACGATGGACGAATCGTTTGTCCTAAAACAGCATAAGGAGCTGAAGTTTCAGCTCCTTATGTACAGTTCTTCTATGTAGTCATCTAAAGTAGGAGGTAATACAAGTGGCAAAATTTAATTACAAGTTCCCTGAGCTCGGTGAAGGTCTTCACGAAGGCGAAATCATCAAAATGCACATCAAACCAGGTGATAAAGTTACTGACGACGATATCATCATGGAAGTACAAAATGACAAGGCTGTCGTAGAAGTTCCTTGTCCAGTAAACGGTACTGTACAAGAAGTATTCGCTAAAGACGGCGACATCTTCACAGTGGGTGCTGTTGTTGCTGTCATTGATGCAGAAGGCGACATTCCTGAACAAGAGGAAGAAGAGCAAGCATCTCAAGAAGCTGACGCAGCTAAAGGCGGAGCAGATACAACTTCTTCCCCAGCAGCAAGCAGCCCAAGCGAAGCCAAAGAAGGCGGAGAGAAAGAAGTTTCTTCTGCACCTGCAAAAGAAGTTCTCGCAACTCCTAGCGTTCGCAAATTTGCTCGTGAGCAAGGCGTTAACATCGCTGAAGTTACAGGTACTGGCAACAACGGTAAAGTAACAAAAGAAGATGTTGAAGCATTCAAGAACGGCGGCGGTCAAGCAGCTTCTGCACCAGCAGCATCTACAGCTGAAGAAACAAAAGAAGCAGCTAGCGCACCGGCAGCAGCAGCGAATGCTCGTGCTGAAGAAGAGCGTGTACCATTCAAAGGTATCCGCAAAGCAATCTCTAATGCGATGGTTAAATCTGCATACACTGCACCGCACGTTACCATCATGGACGAAGTAGATGTAACTGAGCTGGTTGCCTTCCGTACTCGTATGAAGCCGATCGCTGAGAAAAAAGGCACTAAAGTGACTTACTTGCCATTCATCGTCAAAGCACTTATTGCAGCGACTCGCGAGTTCCCTGTAATGAACGCAATGATCGACGAGCAAGCAAACGAAATTGTTTACAAAAAATACTACAACATCGGTATCGCTACAGATACAGACAACGGTCTGATCGTACCTGTTATCCATGATGCAGATCGTAAGAGCATCTGGATGATCGCTGACAGCATCCGTGATCTTGCTTCCCGCGGCCGTGATGGCAAACTGTCCCCTAACGAAATGAAGGGCAGCACCATCTCTATTACAAACATCGGTTCTGCAGGCGGTATGTTCTTCACTCCGATCATCAACTTCCCTGAAGTTGCAATCCTTGGAACTGGACGTATCAGTGAAAAAGCGGTTGTTAAAGACGGTCAAGTAGTGGCAGCTCCAGTTATGGCTCTGTCCCTAAGCTTCGACCACCGTATTATCGATGGTGCAACAGCTCAAAACTTTATGAACTACATTAAATCCCTGCTCGCTAATCCCGAGCTGCTGGTAATGGAGGTATAAAAACATGGTAGTAGGAGACGCTTCTCTCGATATTGATACTCTAGTCATTGGTGCTGGCCCTGGTGGTTATGTTGCTGCAATTCGTGCGGCACAGCTTGGACAAAAAGTGCTTATCGTTGACAAATCCGAGCTTGGCGGTGTGTGTCTGAACCGCGGTTGTATTCCTTCTAAAGCTTTGATCTCTGCAGCACATGCATTTGAAAATGCAAAACATGCAGATCAATTCGGTGTAACTGCTGAGAATGTCAAAGTTGACTTTACAAAAACGCAAGAATTCAAAAACGGCGTTGTTAAAAAGATGACTGGCGGCGTAAGCTCCCTTCTTAAAGGCAACAAAGTTGAAATATTCAACGGCGAGTGCATGTTCATTAACGAAAACGAAGCGCGTGTATTCAACGATCATGAATCTCCGCGTTACCGTTTCAAAAATGCAATTATCGCAACAGGTTCCCGTCCAATCGAACTGAAGCCATTCCCGTTTGGCGGACGCATTCTGTCCTCAACAGAAGCTCTGAACCTGCAAGAAGTACCTGGAAGCATGATCGTTATCGGCGGCGGCTACATTGGTGCTGAGCTTGGTCAAATGTACTCCAAATTCGGAACGAAAGTAACCATTATCGAAGGTATGGATACAGTGCTTCCTGGATTTGACAAAGACATGACTACGCTTGTTGCGAAGAACATGAAGAAAACGGGCATCGAAATCGTAACGAATGCAAAAGCAGAAAGCGCTGAGCAAACGGATAAAGATGTTACTGTTAAGTACAGCGTAAACGGCGAAAGCAAAGAAGTTACAGCTGACTACCTGCTCGTAACTGTAGGACGTCGTCCTAATACAGATGGTGAGCTTGGTCTGGATCTGATCGGTGTTGAAACAGACGAGCGCGGTTTCGTTAAAGTTGACAACCAAGGTCGTACGAACCATAAGCACATCTTCGCAATCGGCGACATCGTTGCAGGTCTTGCACTTGCACACAAAGCTTCTTACGAAGGTAAAGTAGCAGCAGAAGTTATCGCAGGAATGCCGTCTGTTGTTGATTATAAAGTAATGCCAGCTGTTGTGTTCACTGATCCTGAGTGCTCCAGCGTGGGTTACACGGAAAAAGAAGCAAAAGAGAAAGGATACAAAGTTAAATCCGGTAAATTCTCTTATGCAGGTAACGGTCGTGCCGTTTCCCTTGGACATCCTGAAGGCTTCGTGAAGCTGGTTGCTGACGAAGAAACAGGTCTTGTACTGGGCGGACAAATCGTTGGTCTGGAAGCTTCGAACCTGATTGCTGAAATCGGTCTTGCTATTGAGATGGGTGCTACGCTTGAGGATATTTCCTTGACGATCCACGCGCATCCAACACTCGGTGAAATCGTTATGGAAGCATCTGAAGTGGTACTGGGTCATCCAATCCACACAATGGTACGTTAATTAGTTACATTGAGTTTCAATCATTAAACAGCATGCATTGATTTGGAGGCAAGAGAGCGGTAACTCGTTCTCTTTGCCTCTTTTTTTCTGCTGACTGACCTGGTTTCACATGGTAAACTGTTATAATAGTCAATCCCATTCATAATACCTTTATGGAATGGTTACTTAAGAAAGGGGCAAGGATTGCTGTGAAAGACTATCAAGAGCTGCTTAGAGATATTTTAGAGCATGGAGTCAAAAAGGAAGATCGCACCGGAACAGGTACAATCTCTGTATTTGGACGTCAACTTCGGTTTGACCTGTCGAAGGGATTTCCGCTTGTTACAACCAAGCGTATTCATCTTAAATCCGTCATACATGAGCTGCTATGGTTTATAAGCGGCGATACGAATATCCGTTATCTTAAAGAAAATGGGGTCCGTATCTGGGATGAATGGGCCGATGAGAATGGAGATTTGGGACCTGTATATGGTTCACAATGGAGAGCCTGGGAGACTCCAGATGGACAGTTTATTGACCAGATTGCGAATGTCATTGATTCAATTAAAAATAATCCGGATTCGAGAAGACATATCGTCAGTGCCTGGAACGTAGCCGAGATTGAGCACATGAAGCTGCCACCGTGCCATTTTGTGTTCCAATTCTATGTAGCCGGGGGCAAGCTGTCCTGCATGTTAACGATGCGCTCGGTGGATACCTTCCTGGGACTGCCGTTTAATATTGCAAGCTATGCACTTCTAACACATATGGTCGCACAGCAATGTGATCTTGAAGTTGGCGACTTCGTATGGTCAGGTGGAGATGTTCATATCTATTTGAACCATTTGGAGCAAGTGAACACTCAGCTGGCACGTGAGCCGTACCCATTGCCGAAGCTGGTTATTAAACGCAAGCCCGATTCTATTTTCGATTATAAATATGAAGATTTTGAGTTTGAGAATTATGAGCATCATCCGGCGATTAAGGCGCAGGTGTCTGTGTGATTAAAATAGGAGGTGTACCATGGGGATTACGATGATATGGGCCATGAGCGCGAATGGTGTAATTGGCAAGGACAATGGCATGCCTTGGCGGCTTCCGAAAGATATGGATTTCTTCAAATCCCAGACGACTGGGCACCCCATCATCATGGGCCGTAAAACCTGGGATTCCCTCAGGGGCAGAGCACTGCCTAATCGCAGAAATATCGTGCTTACTCGACAAGAGCTAGAGCTGCCAGGTGCAGAGGTGATTCATTCGGTTATTGAGGGTGTTGAGCTCGCAAAAGAAGAGGAATTGTTCGTCATTGGCGGTGCCAAGGTATATGAGGAATTTCTTCCCTATGCGGATCGACTCATCGTCACCCGGATCCATGAAACAATGGATGGGGACACCTACATATCCGATATTAATTGGGATGAGTGGGATTTGACAGAGGAGATTCACGGTGAAAAAGATGAGAAAAATCCATATGAGTTCACGTTCCAATTTTACAGAAAAAAAGTGTAAACACTTTAAGTGACATGTTTGTACAAACACTTTTTATGAAAACCCTGATAAATAAAATCGATCATAAGTTGACGCGATTTGTGATGAATAATACAAATTATTGTGCGCATAGTCCATTTAACATCAGGATTTGCGGGTGCTACTATAGTTGAAATATAGATTTAGGTGAGTTTCTGAATGTTGTACTATGATGTGGATATAAGCCGCTTGTACATCAAGATTTAAAATTCGTGATTCGGATAAGTACAAATTGTGCTTTTTTGTGATACAATAGTCAAAAACTCTACACGAACTGTCAACTATATCGCTATTGTTCGGATTTTATAGGATAGCCCGTATCGTTGATGCAGATGAGAATGGATGGGGGAAATTGTAACATGTCTACACCTACAGGATTTATGGAGTATAAAAGACAGCTGCCGGCTGACAGACCTCCCGAAGAGCGGATCAAGGACTGGGAGGAATTCCACAAGCACATGTCAGAAGAAGAACTCCGTACTCAAGGTGCACGATGCATGGATTGCGGAACACCTTACTGTCACACCGGAATCGATATGATCGGGGGAACTTCAGGCTGCCCGGTGCATAACCTGATCCCCGAATGGAACAATCTTGTTTACCGTGGTCTCTGGAAGGAAGCGCTTGACCGTTTGCATAAGACGAACAATTTCCCTGAGTTTACGGGTCGTGTGTGCCCTGCCCCTTGCGAAGGTTCTTGTACCGTGGGCTTGATTGGTCAGCCTGTAACGATCAAGACGATAGAGGAAGCTATTATTGAAAAAGGATTTGAGGAAGGCTGGGTCGTTCCTAATCCGCCTGAAAAACGGACGGGCAAACGTGTAGCGGTCGTTGGATCAGGTCCTGCCGGACTTGCAGCAGCTGCGCAGCTGAACAAAGCCGGACATTTCGTGACCGTCTATGAGCGTGCCGATCGTGTGGGTGGACTGCTGACTTATGGTATTCCTAGCATGAAACTGGACAAAGGTGTCGTAGAACGCCGTGTGAATCTGTTAAAACAAGAAGGTATTACGTTCATTACGAATACGGAGATTGGTAAGGACATCTCTTCCCAGGAGCTGACGGAGCAGTATGATGCCGTTGTATTGTGCGGAGGAGCGACGAAGCCGCGTGAGTTTAATATTGAAGGTAGCGAGCTTAACGGAGTACATTATGCAATGGACTTCCTCAATGGAACGATCAAGAGCTACCTGGATTCCAATCTTGCCGACGGAAACTATATTTCTGCGGAAGGCAAGAAGGTCATCGTCATTGGCGGCGGGGACACGGGATCTGACTGCGTTGCCACTTCACTGCGTCATGGCGCCAAAAGCGTAACACAGTTCGGTACACATGATAAGGCACCGCTTGAACGTGATCCGATTACGAATCCATGGCCGCAATTTCCTAACGTGTACACCCTTGATTATGCACAAGAAGAAGCAAAAGCCGTGTTTGGCAACGATCCGCGTGAGTTCTCTATCATGACGACCAAATTTGTTGGTGACGAGAAGGGCAACCTGAAGGAACTGCATACGGTACAAATTCAGCGTATCGTTGATGAAACAGGACGCAAAATCTACCAGCCGATTGAAGGCACAGAGCGTGTCTTTGAAGCCGATCTCGCTTTTATTGCCATCGGTTTTGATGGACCGGAACAAACGATTCCGCAGCAGCTTGGACTTGAAACAACTCGGCGTTCGAACGTCAAAGCCCGCTATGGCAAATATACGACGAATGTCGATAAAGTATTTGCAGCAGGTGATATGAGACGTGGACAAAGTCTTGTCGTATGGGCAATTAACGAGGGACGCGAAGCCGCTCGTGAGGTGGATAAGTACCTGATGGGCTCTACCGTTCTTGTATAATTTATAATTTCGTACCCGTGCTACCGGTATTATCTTCAATATCATATCAGCCCCTATGAAACTTTCCTAAGTTCATAGGGGCTTTTGCTTCCTTCCTTTAACTTGATGTTCTCGTTTTTTGAAAGTAGTTCAGCTGTATGTATAGTGGAGGGAACGAAATGGGGCTGAGGGAGCGAAGCGTGCGCTTTTGCCCGCTGATTTTATACCTATTGTATATTGAATTATAAAAATCAGCGGGCAATTGGCGTCCAGCAGACCCATTCGTTCACGGAACGGCGCGATACAGCAAAAATGCTTGAAACTTACGAAACATCAAGTTTTCTGCTATAATGAGGGTACTTAGAAGCAAGGAGCTTCCGTCAAAATATGAGGGAAGCTCCTTTTTGGCTCGTACAGGGCTAAAATAGGGAGGAACGGACGGATGAAGACGCTCATTATCGCGGAAAAGCCCGACATGGGACGAACGATAGCAGCCGTGGTGGAACCGCGTGCCAAAAACAACCGAACGTATCTGGAGGGAGAAAGGTACATCATTACTTGGGCGATTGGCCATTTGCTGGGACTGGCTCAGCCGGAGGCATATGACTCCAAGTACAAGAGATGGAGTATTGATGATCTGCCCATCATACCCGATCGATTCAAGATTGTACCGAATCCGAAGACGAAGGATCAGCTCAAAACCATTGGGGAGCTCGCGCGAAAGGCGAATCTGATCATCAATGCGTGTGATGCAGGGCGTGAGGGTCAGTATATATTCGACCTCATCCAGCAGCAGCTTAAGCTGAGCCAGCCTGTTAAGCGGCTGTGGATTTCGGATTTGACAGCTGAGAGCATTAAACGCGGCTTCGACCAGCTGCATGACGCGTCGGATTTCTATCATTTGACGGAAGCGGCAAGAGCACGGAGCGAGGCAGATTGGCTGATTGGAATGAATGCATCGAGAGCCTTTACCACTAGACATAATGCCCTTCTGTCTGTCGGCAGAGTACAAACGCCTGTCCTTGCCCTTATTTATGACCGGGAGAAGGAAATTGAAGCCTTTGATTCTCTGACCTACTATGAAGTCGCAGCCACCTTCAAGCAGGAGAAGACGGAGTATCGAGGTGTGTGGCAAGGCGATCGGCTGACGTCCAGTGATGTCGCCCAGAATATAGCGGACAAGGTCAAAGGCAAGCAGGGACGCATCGCCAAATACGATGTGAAGAATACGAAGGAATACCCGTTTAAGCTGTATGACCTGACGCTATTGCAGCGAGAGGCCAACGCCAAGTTTGGTTTTCCTGCCAAAAAAACATTGGATATTGCTCAGGCACTGTATGAGAAGCACAAGGTTATTTCTTACCCGCGGACGAATTCGAATTATGTGACCGAGCAAAATATTGATGGCATGCAGAAGACTCTACAGCTGCTGAAAAATGGACCTTACGCCGAGCTGGCGGAAGGGGCGAATCCTTCATTTGTGCACAAAGGTAATCGAAGTGTCTGCAATCCACAGCGCGTCGAGGATCATCACGCCATCTTGCCCACACTCAAGAAAGCGGGCTCTTTAAGTAAAGACGAGAATCAGATCTATGATCTGATCGTGCGCCGTTTTCTATCTCATTTCTATCCGCCGGCGGAGTACAAGCAGCATACTGTTTTTACGGAAGTGGAAAAAGAGACCTTCAAAACAAATGTGAAGGAGCTGCTGTCCTTAGGCTGGAAGGTTGTTCTGCCACCAGAGGATTCCGCTGCCAAGAAGCGCCGAAGCAAGAAAGACGGGGATGATGAGGAGCAGGAGGAGCATACGTCTGAGCCTTTCCATCTGAACAGCGAGCAGCCGGTCTCATGCAAGAAGAGCGAAATGAAAGAGAAGCAGACTCAGCCGCCGAAGAGCTACACGGAAGGAACTCTGTTGAAAGCGATGGAAAGTGCAGGAAAGCAGATTGAGAATGATGAGCTTAGAGATGCGATGAAGGACGCAGGCCTTGGAACTCCAGCGACAAGAGCAGCGACTATTGAACGGCTTAAGCAGGTTGGTTACATCCAGCTGACGGGCAAGAAGATGACGATAACACAAAAAGGCCGCACCGCTATAGAGTTAATTCGTAGTGCGGGAGTCGATCTGCTCGCTTCTCCGGAAATGACAGGACAATGGGAGCGCAGGCTGAATCAAATATCCAAGGGTGAAGCTGCACAGGACAAGTTCATGGACAATGTTAAACGGTTCACGATCTCCATCATTGAGAAGGTCCGTGTACAGCAGCCTGCAGCGAAGGATGCTTTTGGAGATGAGGATATGAATAAGAGAGGCAGAGGAGGCCGCAGCGCTAAGGGCACCAAGCGAGGGACAAGAGTGTCAGCATCAGCTGGTTCGAGTAAATCGTCTGCGTCGAATACTTCCTCTATATCTAAAGGAAGTTCAGCTTCCCGAGTATCGACAGCATCATCTGCCACAGGTTCCCTTGCTGCGTCAACCCGTACATCGGGGTCTGCCAAGACTTCTAGTAGGCGTACCGCACTCGGCAGCTGCCCGCGTCCGGGCTGCGGCGGGACAATCATTGAAGGCCGTAAAGGATATGGCTGCAGTCATTTCAAGCAAGGCTGCGGATTTGTCATATGGAAGGATTTTGCGGGCAAACAAATCTCCGAGAAGATGCTTGAGTCGTTGCTGTCCAAAGGCAAGACACAGCTGTTGTCATTTAAGACAAGTACAGGAGCTGTCAATAAAGCGAGAATTGTCCTGGCCGATGAAGCAACAGGGAAGCTGACACTAGAGCGTGAGTAGTTGCAGTTGATCCCGACTCAAACGAGCATATAACCCACATAAAAAGAACTGTCTCACACCCCAAGAAAGCGAACTTAAGGGGAGTGGACAGTTCTTTTGTAAATTACACCTAATTTTGTAGACCTGATAAGTATCCTTGGATTACATCAGGAACATCGACCAGCTTCTTGATCGTGTATAAGGAATAATTGTCCGGCTTGTTCAGCTGAATTACGTTATATTGCCATTCCACGTCCTGCTCGATGTAGATTGCGTGAATTCCTGCAGAAATCGCGGGCTCAATATCCGTACGCAGCGAGTTGCCAATCATCCAGGTGACGGAGCGGTCAAAATTCCCCTTCGAAATGATGGCTTCGAGTGCTTCAATATTTTTGTGCTTCGTAATATAGATTCGATCATCAAAGTACTCGCCAAGCTTCATTTGGTCGATTTTGCGCTGCTGGATCATATGCTCTCCACCTGTATACAGATGGAGCGTATGACCCTGGTCACGAAGCAGCTCCAGCGTTTCTACCATGCCAGGATAAGCTTCGACCTCCTGCTCGTATACGCTCATACCTAGCTTTTGGAGCTGGGCCTGTTCATCCTGGTCGATGGCTCTGTGAACTTTTTTGGAGAAAAATACGTATGTATCAATCAGGGATTGCGGGAAGTGCTGGGAGGCAAAGCCGAAAATGTTAACCCCGGACACATCGATCTCAATTTGCTTCGATCTCACTTCATCAATTGTAATGTTGTAATCGCAAAACCATTCCTGCATGAGTTCGTAAAACGCACCGAGCGTTAAATTGAAGTATTTGTTGCAGTGTATGAGTGTATCGTCAAGATCAAATATAATCTGCTGCGGTACGTAGGATTTCATTATTTTCACTCCTTGCTGTTCTAACGTTGTCATATTTGAATGTAAGCTTCCAGATACATGTTAAGCTCCGATAGTCCATCCGTTCTCAGGCTATATTTTTCACTTTGATCCTCACCTAAGTGGGTTTGCAGCAAGCCGGATACACGCAGAGCCATAAGATGGGGACGAAGAAATTCTTCGGACTGACTGAGCTCACTGGACATCTGTTTAATGGATTTAGGCTGATTAGATATATAACGAAGCAAGCGTAATCTCTCAGGATCAGAAATGGCTTCGGTTAGTCTCAGCAGGCTGACAGGCGGTTCATCATCACGCTCTTCAGGCACATCAACCGGATACTGAATTAATAGCATACCTTCGTAGAAGCAATACATATTAATCGGTCTGTTATGAACGGTTGGAAACAATATAATTTTTTTTAACCCCGGAATGTCTTCTACGATAAGGCCTGCTGTTGCATAGTCCACCAGTCGGTCAGGACTCATCTTCGTCAATAGCAGTTCTTTCTCGGAGCTGTCTTCCTCTATAAGCTTTCGGTATTCGGGAAGAAGCGATTGATAATAATGCTTGTCCCATAGCTGAAGCAGAGGGATGTAATGATCCCGTATTCGGGAAGCCTGCTCAACCGTCAGATCTGGAAGCAAGGGACGGACCATTTGAAAGAGCTCCTCAATAGGCCTGCCCGCCATTTCTTCAAGGAATGGCTGTACCTCGCTCGTCTGCTCCCGCAGTGCCGTCCATGCAAACAGCACATCATAATCGCTGAAAGGCCAAGCAGCAGCAGCTCTAATGGATTCCCGTACATCCAAGCTTAATGTGCTGTCTATGTTCTCAATCCATTCTGGACCGAGATCAAGACTGCGAACCCATCTTCTTGTTACATAAACCATAAAGCTGTTCAGCAGCTCATAAATGGGAGAAACGTCAACTTTCACCTGATAACTCATCTGTATAAACAGACCTCCTATCACAGGTATCAGCTTATCTTTTACGAAAAGTAAGCGTTCATTTCATTATCGCTTGTATTTGGGCGTATTGTCCACTATAATGTTGAATACTTTGTAACCCGTTTCCTCAGCCGGAGGGCTATAATAGAGGACAGTGACAGGTCGTCAGCGATGACGATTTTTCTTTTTGTTCAAGTGAAAGGTAGGTTCGCATTGAAGAAGGGAATACACCAAGAAGGATCATCACGGCATTTTTTGATCTTAATCGCAATTATTATTGTAGCAGGCTTAAGTCAAGGTTTATTATTACCCGTTCTTTCCATATTTATTGAGAAGATGGGCGTATCCTCAAGTGTGAACGGCATGAATGCCGCAGTCATGTATGTCGGTTCTTTTGCAATGACTTTGGTTGCAGAACGAATTCTGGGTGCAGTCGGCTTTAAGAAACTGATTGTTGCAGGACTTATTGTAGTCATGATCCCGTTAATTTTATTTCCGGTTTTCCCGGATCTGCGGTTATGGTTTCTGCTTCGGTTCCTCGTCGGAATTGGAGACAGCGCATTACACTATGCAACACAGCTGTGGGTTCTGCTGGTGACGCCTCCGGGCTCAAGAGGAAGAAATATATCGATTTACGGAATGTCATACGGTATCGGATTTAGTCTTGGACCACTAGGTATTAAATTGCTGGATTACAATCAAATGCTGCCGTTCGTCATATTGTTTCTAATCATGCTTGTTGTGCTGTTCCTTGCACTACGACTGCCGGATACACGCCCGGAGAAAATGAGTACGACGCAGCAGGTCAAGGGGCGGTACAGAATAGGCTTCATGCTTGCGTGGTATGCACTCCTGCCAGCCTTCCTGTACGGTTATATGGAGTCGGGAATGAACAGTAACTTCCCAATATATGGGCTTCGAATCGGATTCTCTGAGAATGACATTTCAACGCTCCTGCCCTTTGTAGGGATTGGCGGACTGCTGCTGCAGCTCCCGTTAGGTGCACTTAGTGACAAATACGGGCGTAAAAAGATACTGATGATCAGCGGAATATTAGGAGGTTTATTCTTTCTAATGATTCCAATGGTCGGTACTCATTTTTGGTATACCTTGATTCTACTTACACTTGCCGGTGGGCTTGTGGGCTCCTTCTTCTCACTGGGGCTCGCATATGCTGCTGATATTCTTCCGAAGCAGCTGCTTCCATCTGCAAATGTTGTCGCTTCTTTTCAATTTAATATAGGAAGCATCTTAGGGCCGAATCTAGGAGGTATCATGCTGGGGCTCGGTGCTCCGGGTGCCATGTTCTGGCTTCTTGGCGGCTGTTACCTGGTATTTGGAATAGCAGGCTTCTTTTTTCGATCGAAACAGGGATCAAAAACAAATCTAATCTGAGGAATGTTTGTTCTCATATGGTAAATCGACTCTTTTTCCAATAAACTAAGAATATACAATCTACGGATAAGAGGAGTTAAAGCGTAAATGATCAGAGTAGAGAATCTAGCAAAAAGCGTAGGTGCGGACAAGCTTCCGGTGCTTCGTGAGATAAGCTTTGACATGCAGCAAGGGGAATTTATCGGGATTGTGGGCGGCAGCGGCAGCGGTAAGAGCACGCTTCTTCGTTGTTTGGCCCTGAAGGAGCAATGGGATAAAGGAAAATTTACGGTACATGGTACGGATATCTTCGGTGCTGGTTATGCTGGTAAAAAGCAGATTAAGCGCGAATGGGCCTATTTGGAGCAGAATCCAGAGCTGTTCACGAATAAGACGGTGCTCAAGAATGTACTTATTGGTCGTTCAGGGCAAACGCCTTGGTGGAGAATGGTGACCGGGATGGTACGTTCGGATGATTATATGGGAGCCATGGACATTATTGAGAGTGTGGGCTTGCTAGATAAAGCCCATATGAAGGCTGGACAGCTTAGCGGCGGAGAGCGGCAGCGTGTGGCGATCGCAAGAGCACTGACTCATGGCGCCAAGGTTATTTTGGCGGATGAGCCTGTTATTGGACTCGATCCGAAGTCAGCAGACAGTGTGCTTGAGAACTTTAAGAAGCTGTGCTCGGAAGAGAATGTTACTGTGATTGCCGTACTTCCTATCGAGCTAGCGGAACGTCATGCGGCAAGGATATGGGGGCTATCTGAAGGAAAAATTGCCTTTGATATCCGGGGCCGGCGTCTGACCATGCACGAAAAAAACAAGATTTAACGAGTGAAAAGAGTGATCAGGTGTTAAATGCACAACATATAAAAAGGATATTTCATGCAGTGCTGCTGTTTGCCGTACTTATGCTGCTTACTGCCTGCGCGAACGGACTTGATTCTTTCAACGATCCCAAGTCGCTTATGAAAACGCCGCAGCTGACATCGGAGCGGGAGAATCTGCTCAGCGTTATTCAGGGGGAATTACCTGAAGGCTCTACGATTACACAGCCAAGAGAGATGTCTAACAAGATTATTCAGAAAGACTTGAATAATGACGGAGTGATGGAGGCCGTCGTCTTCTATGACACACCGGATGAAGAAGTGAAAATCCATGGGATGGTGCTTGAGAAGCGAGGGGTGACCTGGGTTAAGAAATTAACCTTTGATGGTCTTGGATCGGTCCTCAATTCATTCCGGCTGCAAGACATCACAGGAGATGACGATCTGGAAATTATCGCCGGCTTCTCGAACAGTGTGGAACAGAATGCCCAGAACTGGCTTGCATCCTATAGTTATAATGGCAGCACCCTTCAAAAGATACTGGAAATGCCTTATTCCAAGTATGTCATTGTAGATGAGTCCCGCAATCCAATGGATATGAATGGGGACGGCATTAATGATCTGACGATCATGAATATATTGCCGACAAGCGGTCAAGGAACCGTAACGGTCTATCAATATATAGATGAAGTGTTCGAACCGATTGACAAGCTGACAATCGAAACTCGCATGAGGGACTTCTACAACGTATCGGCGGGTAAAATCTCACCGAATCATACAGGTATTTTACTTGATATCGGTCTAGATGCATCCAATTCCTACACAGATGTTGTGTATATGGAGAACAACCAGCTTGTTGAGGCTTATAAAGGAATAGATATCACCTTCAAGCCGCGAAAAATCGTGAGTGAAGATATTAACAACGATGGAATTGTTGAATTTGGACTGCTCGAAATTCCGCCAGGCTGGGAGATGTTTGTCGACAGCGAGAAGCTCTACTTCTATTCCTTCTATCAGTGGAACGGGAAGGATGACATGACCTTTGTTATGCAGCAGTACCGTGATGATCAGGATCGGTTTTATTTCAACCTTAAGCCGGAGCAGCACGGAAATGTTACACTGGATACGAAATCGGTCAAGGATAAATATCTTCGCTTCAAGCTGATCGATACGGATGAGACTGTAGCAGAGATCAAATTCTTCTCACTTGATGAGTGGGAGAAAGTAAAAGATGAATGGAAACAGATTGTCCGGTCGAGCAATCAGGTCATCGGATATCGTTTACCAAAACAGGCAGGTGTAACGGAACCGGATAATATCCCGCAAGAGATGGAACAGGAAGGAATGAGTGATTAAATGAGTAAAGTATTGATTATGGAAGACGAGGAATCGATCCGCAGTTTTATCGTGTTGAACTTGAAGCGTAATGGCTTTGAAGTGCTTGAAGCAGGAGACGGTATGGAGGCAATGAGAATTATCAACTCTGTAAATGATATCGATATTGCTCTTCTTGACGTCATGGTTCCTGGAATAGATGGGTTTGAAGTCTGCCGCCGAATTCGGGAAACAAACGAGCGCATCGGGATTATCTTCTTGACAGCTAAGGTGCAGGAGCAAGATAAAGTCTATGCGTTATCGGTTGGAGCGGATGATCATGTCAGCAAGCCATTTAGCCCTACTGAGCTTATTGCACGCATTCAGTCGCTGCTCCGGAGAGTGAACGTTCACCGTGAAACAGCTGCCAAGGTTACATTTGAATCAGGACCGTTCTCCTTAGATCTTATTTCCAAGCTGTTCAAAAGAAACGGTCAAGCGATTGAACTTACACCGACCGAATTTTCACTGGTGCAATTCTTCCTGGAGAAAGAAAATACACCGCTGAGCCGTGATGTGCTTCTTGATCATGTCTGGGGCAAAGAATATATGGGAGATCCCAAAATCGTGGACGTGAACATTCGTCGTCTGCGTCAAAAAATTGAAGACAACCCTTCAGAGCCGGAATACTTGCAAACGGTTTGGGGGCATGGCTACAAGTGGAAGGGTAGAGCTCAATGATGAAAGGCATACGCAGGCAAATAGTTCTGCAATATTTTATTCTCGTTCTGCTTGCGCTATTGCTGATCGAATCTATTTTCCTGGTTGCGATGCAGAAATATTATTATGACAGTATCTATAATTACATTGAATCCAATTCGAAAAATGTAATCCGATACTATAATTCTTCATTTATAGACAGCAGCAATGAAAGCTCGTTTATATCCAATCTGATGTACTATCTCAAGCTGGACAATACCTCTCTAGAAATATTGGATACAGAAGGAAATGTGCTTGCCTTGTCCTCGGGCTTTGAGTCCGACCGAACTATTCAGACGAGTGATATACCTCAGGCGCTGAAGGGCAGCACAGGACGCTGGATCGGGAAAGACTCGGTAACAGGGGAGTCCGTAATGGCGGTGTCGACGAAGATTGATTATGGTAATGACAATGTGTACATCGCCCGTTACGTAACAAGCATGGAGCGTGTCAATGAAGCACTGATCGATATCCTTATTTGGTCCAGTCTGATTGTCGTTGGTGTCCTCGTTCTTGTCTTCACGATAAGTATTGGGCTCGCTAATTCTATTGTAAGGCCCATCAACATCATTACTGGAGTCTCCGCTGAAATGGCGAAGGGCCGGTTCGATGTCCGGATCGAAGGGGATTACAAGTATGAGATTGGAGAGCTGGCCTCAACGCTGAATTATATGGCTCAGGAAATTGTGCGCAGCAACCAGGTCAAGGATGATTTTATTTCGTCGATCTCTCATGAGCTGAGGACCCCGCTTACCAGCATTAAAGGCTGGAATGAAACGCTTGAATCCGGAGGTTATGATCCAGATGAGACGCGGATGGGTCTAAAGATTATATCGAACGAAACGAATCGATTAATCGGGCTGGTAGAGGAGCTGTTAGATTTCTCTAAGCTGCAGCAAAACGAAATGAAAATGGTTAAAGGGTCAGTTAGTGTACGTGAAGTCATGCAGGAAGTGATGCTGAATGTATGGGCAAAGGCAGAGCAGAAGCAAATCCAGCTTAAGCTGGACGCTGAGGAAGAGGAATATCTTATTTTGGGCGATGGCAATCGTTTGAAGCAGGTATTTCTTAATGTCATTGACAATGCAATCAAGTTCTCTCACATGAATTCGTGGATCTACATTACACTTCAGCGCGAAGATGAATTCATCATCGTGTCGGTTCAGGATACGGGGATCGGGATCAGTGAAGAGCATTTGGCAAAAGTAAAAGACCGCTTCTATCAAGTGGATCACCAGCATGGTGGTACGGGCCTTGGACTTGCTATCAGCCAGCAGCTCATTGAGCTTCATGGGGGCATCATGAGCATGCAGAGTGAACTCGGCAATGGCACGACAGTTACGGTTCGCTTGCCTGCCTTGAAGGAAGAGCCTCATGAGGAGCAGGATCAGCAAGGAACCATTGAAGCATAATGGGTATTGGAGGAGAGAGATCGTGTTAGACAATCTAGAGCTCATTAAGCAAAGAGAAGAACAAGAGGGCATGCTTGTACTAGTCAAAGCCACCCCTGAAGAAACGAATGATATTGTTTTTCTGTTGAAGGAAGCAGCGGAATGGATGGTTGCAAGCGAATTGAAGCATTGGACACCGGACATGTTTACCTCGGAATCTGTCCGCTCCTATTTTGATGACCGTGAAGTATATGTCGCTTATCTGAACAAAGTACCTGTCGGTATGTTCACGCTGCAAGGCAGTGATCCATCGTATTGGGGTCCTCTTAATGATGATCAATACGGCTATCTGCATCGACTAACGGTTCGTCAAGCGTACCGCAAACGTGGAATCAGTGAGTGGCTGCTTGATGCGGCAGAAGAGATTGTCACCTCTAAAGGTAAGAGGGCCTTAAGGCTGGATTGTATTACGCATAGTCCTAAGCTTAATGCATTTTACCAAGGGCTTGGATTCAAGCATCAAGGCGTTACGGACATGGGAGTCCGGGTTGTAAATTTGTACGAACGTTAAGGTGTAAGCTGGCACCCTATTATTTTGCAAGTGAAAAGAGCACTCCTAGAAGAAGGGGTGCTCTTTTCGTTCGAAAATGTTATTATGATGATAAGCCTTCCGCACGAAGGCGACCTGTTTTTTCATATACTTCTTTAAGCAGACGGTTAGGCTGAGTACGTACCGCAGGCTTAGAAACGACGGTCTCATGAGGTCCAATGACTACGATCTCGTCTACTTTGCCTTTGATGACTGCGCCATCTCTTACAATGGCACCTTCGCCAATAATTGCGTGCTCGATCGTTACATTACGTCCGATCTTCGCATTCGGCATCACTACACTGTCTTTAATGGAGCTTGACTTTCCAATTTCGACACCGTAGAAGATGACCGAACGGTCTGCATCACCTTCAATGGCACATGATTCATGAACCATACAAGTATCAAAGCTGCTTGTTCTCGGTTTATGAGCACTTGGTTTAGTACGCCATTGGCGAGTGAACATCGGCCACGTTTGTTCAGATTCCTTGTTCAAGGTTACTCCGTTCAAGAGATCCATATGGGCATCCCATAACGATTGAACCGTGCCTACATCTTTCCAATACCCGTTAAAGTTGTATACATATAGCGGGTCTTCGCTCGTAAGCATGGCTGGAATAAGATCTTTACCGAAGTCATGTCCAGATTCCTGAATGGCCGCATCACGAAGCAAATGCTCCTTTAAGTAGCTCCACTTAAATACATAAATACCCATTGAAGCCAGGTTGCTCTCCGGTTTCGCTGGTTTTTCAACGAACTCGGTAACACGCATGTCTTCATCCGCACCCATCACACCAAAGCGATGTGCCTCATTCCAAGGTACTTCGATAACAGCAATCGTCGCCTTAGCACCTTTGTCGGTGTGATATTGAAGCAGCTCACGATAATCCATTTGATAAATGTGATCTCCAGACAGAATAAGTACGTCTTCCGGATCATGTTGATCAATAAATTCAATGTTTTTATATATAGCATCAGCAGTTCCGCAATATCCTTCTTCACATCCAATATTCCAAGAAGGAAGGAGTGATATTCCATTCCCGCCAGATTGGTTCAGTCTCCAAGGCTCACCTTCACCAATATGTTGATGCAGTGATTCAGCCTCATATTGTGTTAATACTCCCACTGTATCAATTCCTGAATTTACACAGTTGCTGAGAGGAAAATCGATAATCCGATAATTTCCACCAAAGTGAACAGCAGGTTTAGCAATGCTCGATGTCAAAGGCGCAAGGCGCTTTCCTTCTCCTCCTGCGAGCAACATGGCGATGCAGTCTTTCTTAGCCATTTCGTTTCCCTCCCGAATGTTAATGTTGACGTTGAGATATTATTAAACGGCGACCTTCACCCGTGAAACAACCTTTTCAGAAAAACTTGAAAAATAAATAAAAAATTGATTTTGAGCTATTTTTGCTATTCAAATTGGTGAAAATGGGGTAATAATGTGTTTGAAATTCTAATTAAAAAAGCAGGTGATCTTTTGACCGAGAACAAATGGTTGGAACAATCCATCATCTCTTCTGAAGATATTTATTATTTTCATGAAGGGACGTCTCATTTCAGTCATCACTTTATGGGGGCACACCCCGTTGTGGAAGATGGGGTTAAGGGTTACCGGTTTACGGTATGGGCTCCCAACGCGATAAAAGTGGGCCTTGCTCACGATCGGAACGGTTATCACGGCCTTGGCGAGTCTGATCTCTTATATAAGATACCCGATTCGGGACTTTGGACTCGTTTTTTTCCTGAAATTAAAGAAGGAATTTTTTACAAATATCATATTATTTCTCCCCATGGTGAATCCTTGCTCCGTGCAGATCCATATGCCTTCGAGGCAGAGGTAAGACCGGCAACGGCATCGGTAACAGCGGACATCGAAGGATATGTATGGCATGATGCGGCTTGGCGCCGCAAACAGAAGGAGCCTTACAATAAACCGCTCCATATATATGAAATGCATTTTGGAACATGGAAGCAAAAGGATGATATGAGTTTCTATACATACCGAGAAATGGCGGAGCTGCTCATCCCTTATCTTGTTGAAATGTCCTACACTCATGTCGAGTTCATGCCGCTCAGTGAGCATCCCTACGATCTGTCCTGGGGTTATCAGAATACAGGTTATTTTGCCCCAACCAGCAGGTATGGTACTCCTAAAGATTTGATGTTCTTGATTGACCAGCTTCATCAAGCCGGTATAGGCGTGATTCTGGACTGGGTACCTGCTCATTTTGCGAGAGATGCACACGGACTTCGTATGTTTGACGGTACACCGCTCTATGAGTATGCGGATCCACTCAAATCCGATAAGCCAGGCTGGGGTACACTGAGCTTTGATTATTCAAAGCCGGAGGTGAGATCGTTTCTGATCTCTAACGCCATTTACTGGATGGAAAAATATCATATTGATGGACTTCGGATTGATGCGGTCACGAGTATGCTCAGGCTGGATTTTGAGAAAAACGAAGGCCAATATACTTTAAATGAATTTGGCGGCGTCGAAAATTTGGAAGCCATCGATTTTATAAAACAGTTAAACACGACGATCTATCATTATTATCCTAATGCACTCATGATGGCGGAAGAATCAAGCGCATGGCCTGGTGTGACAAGCCCTGTATTTGCTGACGGACTTGGCTTCAATTACAAATGGAACATGGGCTGGATGAACGATACCTTGGAGTATTTCAAAACAGATTTCCGTTATCGGCCTTATAAGCACAATCTGCTTACCTTTCCTGTTGTTTATGCGCAGGCGGATAACCACTTGCTTCCACTTTCACATGATGAGGTGGTGCACGGGAAGAAGTCGCTGCTGGACAAGATGCCAGGCAACTATGAGCAGAAATTTGCAGGACTTCGTGCGCTTCTCGGTTATTTCATGACCTTTCCTGGCAAAAAGCTGCTCTTTATGGGAGGGGAATTCGGTCAGTTTATCGAATGGAAGGATGAAGAGCCCCTAGATTGGTTCTTGCTGGATTATGAGAGTCATCGTAAGCTTCATGCCTACTCTAAGGCGCTGAATGAACTGTATATCCGGGAAAAAGGACTATGGGAACTGGATCACTCGGGTGAAGGCTATGAATGGATATCAGCAGATGATCACTCACAAAGTGTTATTTCCTATCTCCGAAAAGGCAAGAAGCCAGGAGATACACTGATTGTCGTCATTAATCTTCAGCCTGTGGCTAGACAGAATTATCGCATAGGAATCGCAAGACCTGGTTCATATACTGAAATTTTCAATAGTGACGACACGGAATTTGGCGGAGAAGGGCAGCATGTTAATAATGAGATCCGCACGGAGAAAACTTCCTGGCATGGACAGCCGAACAGTCTGGTTCTCACGCTTCCGCCTCTCAGTGTTGTTATTTTGAAGAAGACAACCCGTGGCAGAGTAAAATCGGACGCTAAGCCTGTGGAACTCAAAAATGAGATTGCACTGGATAAGAAAAAAGCCGTCAAGCCCAAAAAACGACAACCCAACAAGCACTGCAGGATGCTCCGATTGTATAAACAAAACACACCAGCAGTATATATGTAGAGCGAAAGCATCGATCAAGGAGGAAGCACTAATGAATGTACTATTCGCCGCAGCAGAAGGGCATCCATTCATCAAAACGGGAGGACTGGCCGATGTCATCGGCGCACTGCCTCAGGCATTGCGTAAAAATGGGGTTGATGTTCGAGTTGTGTTACCCAAATATAAAGGCATAAATGACCGTTACCGTGAGAAGATGGAGCCCGTAACGGTGGCCGATGTATACGTCGGCTGGCGCAAGCAGTATTGCGGAGTAGAGCGTCTCGTTCATAACGGCATTACATTCTATTTCCTCGATAATGAATATTACTTCGGCAGAGATGGAATATACGGTTACATGGATGATGGTGAACGATTCGCCTTCTATAATCGTGCGGTGCTGGAAGTAATCCCATTTCTGGATTTCGAGCCGGATGTCATTCATTGTCATGACTGGCATACAGGAATGATCCCGCTAATTAAAAAGGCACATTATGATCATCTCCCTGAATATCAGTCCATTAGAACGGTGTTTACGATTCATAATCTGTTGTATCAAGGTATATTCCCGTACGAGGTACATCATGACTTACTAAATTTACATGATCAGTATTTTACGATGGATGGTGTAGAGTACTACGGTAATCTAAACTTTATGAAGGCCGGTTTAGTGTATTCCGATCATGTGACGACGGTTAGTCCGACTTATGCTGAGGAGATTAAGACAGCTCACTACGGATATGGTCTTGATGGACTGCTTCGATCGCTTGGCAGCAAGCTGTCGGGAATCGTTAATGGAATTGATACGGACAGTTATAACCCTGAGAACGATAGAGATCTCGCTGCGGTTTATACCTCAGCTGATATGGAGTTAAAGCTTAAAAATAAAACCGCTCTTCAGCAGGAGCTTGGATTGCCCGTTCGACCTGAGGTTCCTGTCATCGCAATGGTTACTCGTCTTGTAGAGTCCAAAGGTCTGGATCTGGTATGCAGAACACTTGATGAGCTATTGTATTACGATGATGTCCAGTTTATTCTACTGGGTACAGGTGAACATGCATACGAGCACTGGTTCTATGAGGCAGGTCTTCGTCATCCTGAGAAGATGTCAGCACAAATAAGGTTTAATGAAGGCTTATCCAGAAGATTCTATGCCGGCAGTGATCTGTTTCTGATGCCTTCCATGTTTGAGCCTTGCGGAATCAGCCAGCTGCTCGCATTACAGTATGGAAGCATCCCGATTGTTCGTGAGACAGGTGGTTTGAATGATACGGTACAGGCCTACAACGAGTTTACAGGAGAAGGAACAGGCTTCACTTTCACCAATTACAATGCACATGACATGCTGTTTACAATCAGAAGAGCATTGCAGTTCTATGGTCTCAAAGATCATTGGCAGATAATTATGTATAATGCGATGAACGGAGATTACAGCTGGGATGTATCGGCAGAAGCCTATACGGATATATACGAGAGGTTAACGGCGAAGTAACTTCAACTCGTTTAACTATTTACAATGAAGTCATTTATATCAGCCTTAACTATTTAGCGATCTCACTTGGGCTTGTAGGCGGCATAAAGTGTTAACTTAGTTGCTTCATTATAAAGAGGGTACCGAGAATTAAACTCGGTACCCTTTTTTCTTTTGACGGGAATTTCATTTAATGATTTATGAAATTGATTCATTTGCTGAATTTAAATGTGATTTACTGCATGGTGAGCTGTTTTAATCCGGGTAAGCAGTTCTGGTTGTGTGATGACATCATAAGCGGTGTTTCCGAGTGCCTTGGCCGCGAGAATCATGCCTGAGAGTGCTCGTTCCTCCATTGCCAAATCTCTAAATTCCTTTGAATGAAGCGCATGCTTCTCCTCAATAATTTTGATGTACGGATGGATGGCTGGAATTCTTAAAGATACATTGCCCATATCCATGGAGCCGTGATCGTCTCCAGTACTGATCTCGTCCTTGCTAATACCAAGCTCTACTAAGTTGGCACTAAAGACATCAGACAAAATCTCATTCGTGTTCATCTCGTCGTATGAAGTTTCATAATTGGACGTCTTCAAAGTGCAGCCGGTTTGAAGAGCGCTTCCTTCTGCAATTTTAATGACGCGTTCCGTTAACACTTCAAGCTCTTTGCGTGTAGATGCCCGGACATAAAACTGGGCTGAGGCGTAATCCGGAATAATGTTGGCAGCTTCACCGCCATGGTTAATAATGCCATGGATGCGAACAGTGCTCTTCACTTGTTGACGGAAAGCATTAATGCCGTTGAACGTTTGAATAACAGCATCAAGTGCGTTAATCCCTTCATGGGGACTTGCAGCTGCATGTGAGGATTTACCGAAGAACTCAAATTGGATAGCATCCATGGCCAGGGAGGTGCCTGATTTCTCATATGCATAAAATGGATGCGTCATCATGGCAATATCACAGTCGTCGAATAATCCGGCAGCAGCCATGGGTACTTTGGCACCTTTGGTTTCCTCAGCAGGCGTTCCAAATACTTTGATGGAACCTCCGATCTCATCAATGACGGATTTGAGACCCACTGCTGCACCCAAGCTCATCATACAGATTAAGTGGTGACCGCAGGCATGCCCTAGTTCGGGGAGGGCATCGTACTCACAGAGCAGTGCAATTCTTGGTCCGGGCTTAGCAGCGCTGTAAGTACCGATAAATGCGGTCTCAAGGCCAAGTATAGGTGCTTCGACTTCAAAGCCATGGAAAATCAGTTCTTCCTTAAGTCTTGCGGATGCAAGGAATTCTTCGTTTCCAAGCTCCGGGTTCTGACCAATATATAATGAAATCTCTTTGAAACGGGAACTATATTGATCAATGGTCTGATTAATGGTCTGTTTGTTCAATTCAAATCGCTCTCCTCGTGGCGGCCTATTTAATGGATGGCCTCATTACACAAGCATTATAGCATTGTCAGTATAATATCGTCTTTAACTTTGTCGAATTTCAAGTGTTCGAGTCGATTGTAAGCGAATAAGCGTGAAAATTATTGGAAGTTCATTGCATATTCATACATTTTCACTTATAATGATGATTCGAATTATTAACAATAATAATTATAAGTCAGTTAAGGAGAGACAAGGGTTGAAGAAAACATTTCGGTTGCTAATGCTCTTTATGTGCATGATCATCCTGCTTCCTGCAGGACTTCAAACGGCTTATGCACAGGATGCAAATAGTGACAAACAACAGCTAATATTGGGAACTAGTGCAGATTTCCCCCCTTATGAGTTTCATACAACGATAGATGGTCAGGATCAAATTGTCGGTTTTGATATCGAAATTGCAAAGGCGATCGCGGAAAAGATGGGAGCCGAGCTGGTTATTCAGGATATGGGCTTTGACAGCCTGCTTCCAGCGCTGCAGAGCGGTCGTGTTGACATCGTTATATCCGGTATGACTCCGACGGAAGAACGTCGGCAAAGCATCGATTTTTCGGATCCGTATTATAAAGCAAGACAGGTTGTCGTGATTCGTGCTGAAGATACGGACAAGTATAAGACGATGGCTGATCTTGAGAACACGAAGCTCGGTGTTCAGAAAGGTTCCATTCAAGAGGAAATTGCGCAAGGAGTGCCGAATGCGAGTATAACCTCACTGGATAAGATCGGTGATATCGTAATGCAGCTTGAAACGGAGCGAGTCGACGCGCTAATCGTAGAGGATACGGTTGCAGCCGGTTACTTAAACGATGACATTGTGCTCGCTGATGCTGTACCGGATGAATCGGAATCCGATGCTGCGATTGGGGTACAAAAAGGTAATACTGAGCTGCTAGCCGTTATTAATGAAACACTTGCCGAGCTTAAAGCAGACGACAGAATTACTGAAATGGTAGAGGAAGCAAGTCTTCTGGCAGCAGGCAAGACGGGAGACAAAAATATTTTTGAAGTAGCTTGGGAGTACCGCAGCTATTATGCCAAAGGGATTGGATACACGTTATTGCTGTCCGCTCTCGGTGTAATCTTCGGTTTCCTCATTGGTCTTATCATTACACTGGTACGCATGTCGGGAATTAAGATCCTCGCATGGCTGGGTACCGCTTATGTTGAAGTGCTGCGCGGTACACCAATGCTCGTTCAGCTGATGATTATTCACTATGGTTTGGCCTTGGTATTTGGTATTAATCTCTCACCACTGCAATCCGGTGTAATCACATTATCCATTAACAGCTCGGCCTATCTCGCTGAAATTTTCAGAGCAGGAATTCAGGGAGTGGACAAAGGACAGATGGAAGCCGCCCGTTCACTCGGTATGACGCGTGGAGCGGCACTGAGACATATCATTTTGCCGCAGGCGATGAAGACAGTTCTTCCGGCCATCGGTAATGAATTTATTACCATTATTAAGGAATCGTCTATTATTTCCGTCATCGGTATGATGGATATTATGTACCAGGCGAATACGGTTCGCAGTATTACGTATCAAGGTCTGAGCCCGTATATCATTGCCGCGGTCATCTACTTCATTCTTACCTTCATGCTGTCCAAGCTGCTAGGTGCATTCGAAAGGAAGCTGAGAACAAGTGATAATCGTTAAAAATTTGCATAAATCCTTTGGAGATCTCAATATTTTGAAGGGAATTGATATCGAGATCGGCAAAGGTGAAGTTGTCGTCGTAATCGGTCCTTCAGGATCAGGCAAAAGTACATTTCTACGCTGCCTGAATCTGCTGGAAGTGCCGAGCGATGGAACCATTTTGTTCGAAGGCAATTCCATAACAGATCCGAAGCATAACATTAACTCTACCCGTGAAAAAATGGGCATGGTATTCCAGCACTTTAATCTGTTTCCTCATAAGACAGTAGGAGAGAACATTACACTTGCCCCAGTCACGGTGAAAAATATTGCTGCACAAGAAGCCGACAAAATTGCCGATGATCTTCTCAAGACCGTGGGATTGTCCGATAAGAAGAACATTTATCCTAACCAATTGTCGGGCGGACAGAAGCAGCGTATCGCGATCGCAAGAGCTCTTGCAATGCAGCCGCATGTCATGCTGTTTGATGAACCTACCTCAGCGCTGGATCCCGAGATGGTTGGAGAAGTGCTGGATGTCATGAAGAAGCTTGCCGAAGGTGGAATGACCATGGTCATCGTTACACATGAGATGGGCTTTGCCCGCGAAGTCGGCGATCGAATTCTATTCATGGATGGCGGTAAGATCGTTGAGGAAGGAACGCCAGAGGAAGTATTCACGAATCCTCAGCATCCGCGTACGAAGGATTTTCTCAGCAAGGTATTATAACACTTATATTTTGTAATGATTACTGCCCCAGACATTCGTGTCTGGGGTATTTTTGTGTATAGATTGGAGCCGGTTAGACAGCAGTTTCCAACATTTACATAATACAAGGTTACAAAATTGTGATATATTTACGTCAGTCAGATTCATGAGGGAGGACATTATGTTTAAATCTTTCAAGAAGACTAGCATTGCTGCAGCGATCTTAGGTGCGGCTTTGATGGTTCAGGTTGTTCCCGCGCAGGCGGCCAAGGTGCATACTGCTCTAGAAGGGGACACATTTTACACACTATCTAAAAAGTATAAAGTAAATCTACAACAACTAATGAATGCAAATAAAAAAATCTCGCCATATAACATTTACGGCGGACTGAAGATTACAATCCCAACAACGTCGAAATTGACGGCTCAAGCAGCTGGCAGTAACAGCAATCAAGCAGTGACTGCAAGCTTAAATGTAGATAGCTCAAACAAAGTGGTTGAGGCGTGGGGTAAGAATTTTGATTATAGCAAAACGCTGAATGTCAAAGCGACAGCTTACTCCTCGGATCCTGCGGAGAACGGCGGATACGGAGCCGTCGATTATTTCGGCAATGATCTGAAGCTCGGTACCATTGCGGTAGATCCTGATGTCATCCCTCTTGGAACCAAGGTTCTCGTAACCGGACATTCTCATGACGGGCTGCCGGATAAGGCTTTTGTAGCCACGGCTACGGATATTGGCGGTGCCATAAAAGGTAACAAAATTGATATCTTTATTCCTGGAAGTCCGAGCTTTGTAAGTGAATTTGGAATCCAGGACGTGAAATTGTATTTCATCAAAGAATGAATCAATGAATCCAATCAATCGGGTTGAATAACCGAATAACCTGAACTATGTAAACTCGTGAAGAGCCAGCGGCCTTCACGAGTTTTTTACTTTTCCAGGCTGATTCCAAGCAGCTCAGGCACGGTGACAAGCTCATAGCCTAAGGCTTGGAGCCTGGTAATCACTTCAGGCAGCGCCTGAATCGTACCGCTGAGATCTGAGCCTACGCCGCCTCCGCCATGCTGAAGGACAATCGCTCCTGGTCTGATGTTAGACATAATGTTCTGTATAACCTCGTTCTTGCCGATTCCCTTCCAGTCGAGTGAATCTACATTCCAATTCACAATGCGATAGGAGTGTTCTGCAGCCCACTTTAATTGATCCTCGGTAATTTCTCCATAAGGGGGACGGATCATTTTTGGATAATACTGAATAATCGGAAAGGCAGCCTGCTCTGTTCTTTGAATTTCACTCACAAATTCAGGAACGGACAATCGGTTGAAGTTAGGATGTGAATAGCTGTGATTACCGATCGCGTGACCTTCTTCATGAATTCTCCTGAAAATGTTGGGATATTTTGCTATCCGATGACCATTCGCAAAGAAGGTAGCTGTTACACCGTGATTCTTAAGAATATCTAGAATTTGCGGAGTAAACCTAGGGTCGGGAACATCGTCAAATGTTAGCGCCACCTTGTTAACCCTTGGTCCATTGGTAAGGAAGTAATGGCTGTATTTCTTACGCAGCTGTCCCAGAGTTGGTGTATTACGTTCGGAGGAAGCTCTTGAAGAATCGGGCTTGTGAATGGCCGCCGGCTGTATAGAATTCGTATGATTCTTATAGAAGGCATTCGAGAAGTCTGGGGATATCAAAGCACTAATAATGGCAATTGAGGGCATTAACATCAAGATGTAACATGACAAACGCTTCATTAATAATTTAACTCCTTTGTTATGTATTTGAAGGCTAAACTGTATTGCATTATGCGAAATTGGTAGCAAGGAACAAAGTGTTACTTGTTTGTTATTACCTTAGCAGGATGATATTATTCTAGAAAAAAGGACGAGGAGCTGAGGGGCGCTTGAGTCAATTGTTTGAGCCTATTAAGATAAAGGGCCTGGAAATTAAAAATCGCGTTGTCATGCCGCCGATGTGTCAATACAGTGTTACGCAGGAGGATGGGATTCCTAATGAGTGGCATTACGTACATTATGTCAGCCGCGCTGTAGGCGGTACGGGATTGATTATTGTTGAAATGACGGGTATACATCCGGACGGAAGAATTACCGATCTGGATACAGGACTATGGAGTGATGACCAAATTCCATCCTATCGAAGACTGGTTGAAGCCGTTCATTCCTACGGGTGTAAGATCGGTATTCAGCTGGGGCATGCAGGCCGTAAGGCTCAAGATGCGAAGCCACCTGTTGCACCTTCTGCCATTCCATTCAGCGAGCGGTATGATGTGCCAAGAGCGCTTGAGTATGAAGAAGTGAAGCAGTTGGTCATCGATTATAAGGAAGCGGCGAGAAGGGCAGTAGAGGCTGGCTTTGATACCGTTGAAATACACGGAGCACATGGTTACTTAATTCATCAATTTCATTCTCCTCTGACAAATCTCCGTGAGGACGAATACGGTCAGGACTTATCGCGTTTTGGTGTTGAGGTGATTACTGCGGTTAAAGAAGTGATTCCGAGTGAAATGCCGATCATCATGCGTATTTCCGCGAAGGAGTATGTAAATCATGGCTATGATGTTCGGTATGCGGTTGAACTTAGTCAAAAATATAAGAATGCGGGCGTGGATATCTTCCATATCACCTCTGGAGGAGAAGGCCCGATCGGTTCAGATGGAGGCCCTGCCGCAAGAGCCGGATATCAGGTGGATTTGGCCCATATATTCAAGAATGAGCTGAGGATTCCAGTGATTGCAGTTGGCCTGCTGGAGGATTATGAGGATGCAAGAAATGTGGTTGAATCGGGTCAAGCCGATCTCGTTGCGGTCGGCAGGGGAATGCTGCGTGATCCGTATTGGGCGTTGCACGCATCCCAAGCTATTAGCGGCAAGCAGTCTATACCCAAGCCTTATTTAAGAGGTTTTTAATTATTTTGAAACGTATTCTAAATTGATTCGTAATATTGGATTAGATGCAAAATTGATGAGTTATGAAGAAGGAAGCAAATAGAAAACCATTGGGAGGAATATGAAATGTCGTTTTTTAAAAGATTACGTGATGTTACGATGTCTAACCTTAATGCACTGATTGATAAAGCAGAGGACCCGATTAAATTAACGGATCAATATATTCGTGATATGCAGGAAGACCTTGAGGACGCAGAGAAGGCGGTTGCCTCTCAGATTGCCCTAGAGAAGAAATTTAAGTCTCTGTACGAAGAGCAAGAAGCGTTGGTTAAGAAGCGTGAAGAGCAGGCTCACACCGCAGCCAAGGCCCAGAATATTGATCTGGCGCGTCGCGCATTGGAAGAGAAGAAGAATGCAGAAGCGAAGCTTACTGAATACAAGACAAGTTACGACCAAAACAAGGCGGCGGCTGATAATCTCCGCAGCAAGCTTGAGGAGATGCGCAAGCAGCTCGCTGAAATGAAGAGCAAGCGTGAAACTCTGGTTGCCCGTTATAATGCAGCCAAAGCACAAACTGAGATTAACAAGGCGATGAATGACTTTAGCTCAGATTCTGCAACAGCCGGTCTTAAACGGATGGAAGATAAAATGCTGCAGGCTGAAGCCTTGGCAGAAGCAAGCAATGAAATGAACAAGAAGGATAAATCTCTCGACGAAGAGTTTGAGAATCTTGGTAAAGACCAGGCTGTTGAGGACGAACTCGCTGCGCTGATGAAGCAATACGACAATAAATAAGCGTAATGTTGATCAATCTATGAATGGATAACAGGATCAGCACATATATAAGCGAGGGAGAGACCTTTAAAGTTTCTCCTTCGTTTTTCATGAGGAGTTATCTTGAACGGTGGGGGATGTAGGCCAAGATGGAATTTATGGATATTTTACGCATGCTGGTATGGACAGGATCGGGAGCTGTATTGCTATTTATACTGATGTATATTGATTCGCTGTTTACGAAGTATAAGGATTTTGCAGAAGTGAAGGCAGGCAATATGGCGGTAACAACAAGACTTATTATGAAGCTGTTCGCACAGGGCTACATTTTGTCTTCTTCGATATCTGTATCGTATCATTTAGGAGACGCATTAATCGTCTCCGTTATTTCTTTTATCATTCTGCTTGTGATTGAAGCTGTCGTCCATTTCATCATTCGCAGGTTCGCTGCCTTTGATATTGATGGAGGCATGCAGCAGGGCAAGATTGGATATGGGTTGTTCTCCGGAACACTACATGTGGTTGGGGCATTGATCATTTCGGCTTCACTATAATGAGGATCGAGTAAGAAATAGGGGATTGATAGATAATGAGTATATGGAAAAGAGTAACGAATCTGCTGTCGAAGCCAAAGCCGGAGCCGCAAGAGAAGAGTATGCTGCAGCTGGCTCCTGGAGATATATGCGAGGTATCACTGATCACTTACGAGGTCGTCGGAAGAGTGCAGAATCGTGGACGCAATGCAGTCGTGCTTACGCTTCAAGACGGCAATCAGCTTGCTTACCTGCATATAGAAGAGAGGGAACGACTCACCTACGGATTGTACCAGCCGATTGATGGACGACTCGACAGCCCGGATGAAGTACCGACAACAATAGAGCTTGATGACCGAGATTATCATATGGAAGAACAATACGCAGGGCATGTGCTGACAACAGGAAGAACTCCTTTCTCCCAAAGCGGAGAGCAGCATGTCTGGCAGTATCAGTCTGATGACAATCACCTGCTCAGGATTGAATGGCAAAATGGACGTTTTATGCTGTACGAGGGAGAGCACATCATTCCAGCAGATGTTAAAGTTATTCGGGCAACCTAGGAGAGGTTAACCATGAACAAGCGTTTTTTTTACATGATCAAAATTGTACTTGTCCTCAGTTTATTCGTCTCAGTACTTACTGGATGTGGAACAGCGTCTGCGGTCAAAGAGAACTACCCGCTCGAATCTGTGAATGGCAGCGGCAATTCAACTTCCTATGTATATCGTGCCGCTGGTATGACCGTACCTGAAGTTGCGAATGAGCTGATGGAAGAGAGATCACCGGAAGAAGTATCTCCACAGGATACAGAGCGAATGTTTCTTGTATATCCTGATGAGTTATATCATCTGCAGCAAGACCCAGAAACACCGGAAGATACGCTCATTGAAGTGGACTCGCAAGAATATGTCAGACAGAACTACAGCTCTTCTTTTCTCCAGGGTTATATAACGGCATCGATTCTCGACAGTATGTTTGATTCGTTAAAAGGCGCAGGGAAATATCGGGGTTATACGACCCAGAAGACTTATAAACCATCCCAAGGAACGTATCGGACGCCTACGGATAACGATAAGTCGATGGCACCTCCGCTAACGACGAACAAGAGTGGATCCATTATCAGGAGAGGGCTGGGAGATTCAGGAGATACAAGCAAGTCAACCTCAGGAAACAGCGTGCTCGAACGAGGCTCCTCATCGTCCTCTTCTTCCAGCAAAGGTAAGATTGAACGAGGAAAGAGCAGTGGGTCAAGTATATTTTCATCTCCGAAGAAGAGCAGCCGGCCCAAAACGAAAATGGGTTCAGGACGTATTACAAGGCGAAGGTAAGTAAAGGTAAACAGGGAACACAAACAAATAAGAACGGAGCTGGATCTAAAGTAGATTTAATCTTTAGACTCAGCTCTTTTTTTTGAACAGAATTGGGGAATTGGACTGTGAAGACCTTGCAGGGATCGTAAGAAGCCGCTACACTTTGGAAAAAGATGATAAACATAAGGAGTATAGGATGGTAAATCTATCAACAGATCCAAAATTTAATCGTAAAGCGATACAAGTCGAGGCTGCACAGCAGATGTTAACGAAGTATTTACAAGAGATGGACACGGAGCTCGTAAGCATTGATGAGGTGCATGGCCGTACGATCAGCAAAGATATTCACGCACCGCACCCATACCCTTATTTTCGGAGATCAGGGATGGATGGATATGCTGTGAAGAGCAACGATCTTCATGAGGCTTCCAGTACGAATCAAATATGGCTTCAAGTCATAGATGAAATTCCGTGTGGATATGCGTCAGATAAAGTTATTCACTCTGGAACAGCGGCCAGAATTATGACAGGAGCACAAGTGCCGGATGGAGCCGATGCAGTCGTTATGATCGAGGCTGCCGAGGTCCGAAGTGAAGCTGAAGCCGCGTCTGTCGGCTTCAAACGTTCTGTCACATCAGGCACTAATATTACCCCCATTGGATTAGAGATCTCAGAAGGTGACCTGCTGATCAAAAAGGGGACGCTGCTGTCTGCAGGAGAAATATCGGTCCTCGCCACCTTCGGATTCCACGAGGTGCCGGTATATCGTAAGCCGCAGGTCGCTGTCTTCGCAACAGGAACAGAGCTGCTTCGTGTAGATGAAGAACTGCAGCCCGGCAAAATTAGGAACAGCAACAGCTACATGCTCTTATCTCAAGTGAAGCAGGCCGGCGGTGAGCCGCATCTGCTCGGCTCCATTGTGGATGATATTGAACTTGCACGGCGTATGCTGGAGGAAGTGGTCCAGAAGTATGATGTAATTATAACGACTGGCGGGGTCTCCGTCGGGGACTATGATATTATGGGCGATCTTGTTCGGCAGGGTGATGTGGAAATGCTATTTAACAAGGTCATGATGCGGCCTGGCAGTGTGACCACGGCTGCTGTCGTACAGGGTAAATTACTGTTCGCCCTGTCGGGTAATCCAGGCGCATGTTATGTCGGGTTTGAGTTGTTCGTCAGACCGACTCTTCGAATGATGCAGGCTTCGGATTCGCCTTATTTGGAGAAGTGGACCGCAACCTTAGGAGAGGATTACACCAAGGTAAACAACTTCACTCGTTATGTTCGGGGCAAATTAAGTATTAAGGACGGAAAAGTATATGCATCTGCAGCAAAAGTGGACGAGTCGAGTGTGATGGTCACGATCAAAGATAGTGATTGTCTCATTATTGTTCGTCCGGAATCCAAAGGTCTGAAGTCAGGGGAACCCGTAGAACTGCTTAAGCTGAACACCGCAGCGGGATGCTAGATGAAGGGGGAGCAGGATGAATTCTGACGATACACACCGTGTTCAATCGAGGATTTGGCAAGTCATCGGATATAAGAATGCGGGAAAAACGACACTGATTGCAAGATTGGTGCAAGAGCTGAGAGAACGAGGGTACAAGGCGGCTGTAATTAAGCATGACGGGCATGACCATTTTGATATGGATCATCCGAATACCGACAGTGGTAAATATAGTGAAGCTGGTGCTGAAGCCGTTGCAGTCATTTCTGATACCAGACATGCGGTCATCGAGAAACGGAGTGCATCTCTTGAGGATATCATCAAGCGATTCTCTGCCTATGATTACATTCTGGTGGAGGGCTTCAAGAAAGCGCCCTATCCTAAGCTGCTCTTGGTGCGAGAACAAGAGGATCTTGCTTTACTTCAGCTAGAACAGGTGAGAGCGGTTATTGCTGTCGATTTAGAATGGCTGAATAAAGAACAGCTGCCTGAATCGGCAGCCTGTTACAATCGTGATCAAGTCACGAGCATTGCAAATTTTATGATTCGGTGCGGCGTTCAATAGCTTCGGACATCGTTTTATCGGTTAGATGGGCATAGACCTCTGTCGTTTCTGTAGAGGCATGACCCAGCTGCTCCTTGGTCTTATAGATATCATTTTGTAAATAATAGTCGGTTGCAAAGGAATGCCGAAGCTTATGAACCGTGAGATAAGGCTTCCCGAAACGTTTGGCATACTTGATAATCATTGCTTGAATGGCACGCTTTGTCATGCGTTTCCCATCTTTTTGACCATTGGGGACCGTGACGAAGAGTGCTTTTTCTCTTTTGGGTGTATGGTAGCGAAGTGTCCGCAGCTGCATATAGGTGAGAAGATCGTCTTTTGCCTGCTCTCGGAAATAGACTGGATTCTTGAAGGTCTCATCGTTGTTGCCCTTACGGTATACATAGAGCACCTTGTTATTAAGATCAAGATCATCGACGTTTAGATTCACGACTTCGGATACCCGCAGGCCTGAATTGAGAATGAGACTGGCGATGCAAGCATCTCTTTCCTTATTCTGTTCATGGGAGTACAGAGCTTGCTTGTTCTTCTCGACATCCTTCGCATAGCCCTCTAATATGTAGCCGATAAATTCAAGCAGCTCATCCTCCTCGAGTATTTTACCTTTGAGCTTGGCCGCTGTATCCTTGGGCTTATGAACGCGCTTGATCTCGATTTTGGCCATAATATTACGCTTCAGGAGCGGGTAAAACTCCTCGTCCTCTGCAATCTGGCTGAGATAATGAAAGAGTGAGCGGAGAGAGGACAGCTTGCGGGATATTGTGATACGTGAATTTGCGCCTTCTCTCTTCGTCGTTAAGTAGATCCGATAGCCTGTGATGCTGTCCATACGGAGTACTTCCAGATCCTTCAAGGTGACATCTGAGTTCTTCTCCGCCGCAGATAATCCCTCTGCACGAAGCCAGGTAAAAAATGTATCGTAATCCCTGACATACTCCAGCAGAGTAGAGGGTGACAGGTCCGGCAGTTTGTAGTCAATGAATTGCTGAACGAACCAGGGCATGGTTACAACACGTTCATCTAGCTTTTTGCGGTCGGTTTCTTTTTGTATATGCATAGCAATGTAACCCCCGGTTTATTAGATTTATGGATTGACCTTATTTTACCACATTGATTTTTCAAAGGAAAAAGCATTCCGCCAAGAAGAAGGAAGAGGATCAGACAGTACGCTTGAAGGTCTGAAACGAAAGTTTTATAGTTTAGTAGAATGGATTCGGTGTAATCGTGTTTAATAGACGTAGAGTATATAAAAAAGACAAGCGCGGGGTGATATAAAATGGAATTAAGCCTCACTGTTGTATCCAGGGAAGAGAGCCAGGTTATAAGGCATTTGATGCAATTCTATTTATATGATTTTACGAAGTATTTAGATATTGATGTGAACAGTGATGGAGTCTTCCCCGAATATCCGAACTTGAATGAGTATTTTATCCGTTCGGACAAGTTCCCCTTTCTTATTCGAAGCGGACAAGTGCCTGCCGGATTCGCGTTAGTTGAACGATTGTCCGAACGCCGTGAGGGCGATTACTATATGACGGAGTTTTTTGTGATGCAGAAATATCGTCGCAGCGGTGTTGGCACCTGGGCAGCTCAGGAGCTATTCCGCCGTTTCCCCGGGGAATGGAAGGTGTCGCAGGTCCGTACGAATGTTGCTGCCCAGGCCTTCTGGCGGAAGGTGATCGGTACGTATACGGACGGCCAGTTCCGTGAGCGATTCCACCCCGAGTCGGGGAATCCAAGCCAGCATTTCGTGACTTGAACCTGGGTTCAGCACACAATAATTTGGTGATTCGGGTCAATGCGGTATGTCCAAGTCTGATTGAGACGAATATTGTTGAATCACAAAAAGAATCGGAGCAAAAGGCTGATTTGATTCTGTTTAAACCAAGTAGATAGCACATTGTGAGGACCATCTTTTCCTGTAATGAGGGAAGGTGGTTCTTTTGACTGCATACACAGGACCATTGTAAACGGATAATTAACTTTAAATAAACAAACCTTTACGATGCGTTGTTGGTTTTCTTTTACAATAGGATGGGAGGATACCGCAATTAGAGCATGGGAGGATACATAAAATAATGAATTCAACAAATACAGTAACGATTACACTGCTCCAGACAAGTGATGTACATGGCCATATCTATCCAACAGATTACCGGGGACCAGGGGATAAGCCGCTCGGCTATGCCAAACTGTCAGAGCTCATCCATAAAGAAAGGATGGAGGATCCGTCTCTGCTGCTGGTGGACAATGGAGATCTATTGCAGGGGACTCCCTTCATGTATCATTATGCCAAGTACGATAGGAAGGGTGTTCATCCTGCAGCGACTGTGTTAAATACGCTGCAATATGATGCAGCGATAATTGGCAATCATGAGTTTAATTATGGGATGGAGCTGCTACAGCGCACGATGGAGGATACGAAGTGCCCTTATCTGTCGGCTAATATTGTGAATGAGACGGATGGCCGGCCGGCGTTTGGACAGCCTTATCGTCTATTTGAGATGCAGGAGGGCATTCGAGTTGCTATTTTGGGTGTCACGACCCACTATATTCCGAACTGGGAGGAACCCTCGAACATTCAAGGCCTGGCATTCGAGGATGCGCTTGCCTCCGCGCAGCGCTGGGTAACTCACATTCGAGAGATGGAGAAGCCGGATGCCATCGTTGTAAGCTATCACGGCGGGTTTGAACGTGATCCTCATACAGGAGATGCCACCGAGCCTCTGACAGGAGAGAATCAGGGTTATGAGATGTGCATGCGGCTTGAAGGTGTTGATGTGCTGCTCACAGGTCATCAGCATCGTCTGCTCGCGGGAGAGCTGAACGGAGTGGTCTATGTGCAGCCTGGCTCTTCAGGACAGGCGATATCGAAGGTGCAGCTGATGTTTAGCCGCAAGCCTGAAGGTGGGTGGGTAATCCGTGACAGGAATGCCATACTCCTGCATGCAGAGGATGCACAGGCAGATCCAGAAATACTGGAGATCTTTGCCGAAGGTGAACGAAGAACTCAAGCATGGCTGGATCAGCCGATTGGCAGAGTCGAAGGGGATATGTCGATTACAGATCCCATGGCTGCAAGACAGAGAGATCATGCTTTTACGGAGTTCGTTAATCGGGTACAAATGGAGTCAACAGGGGCACCCATCTCCTGTGCCGCAATATTTACCAATGAAGCGAGAGGGTTCACCGAGCACATTACGATGAGAGATGTCGTCTCTAATTATATTTATCCGAATACACTCAAAGTGCTGCTTCTGACCGGCAGCGATATCCGGGCGGCACTAGAGCAGAATGCTTGTTATTTCAGTCTGGATGCGAATGGAACAGGTCTTAGAACTTCGGATAGCTATCTTCTGCCGAAGCCGCAGCATTTTAATTATGACATGTGGGAAGGAATCGAATATGAATTGGACATTTCCAGACCTGAAGGAAGCCGAGTCACGAAGCTGTTATTCAAAGGCTCTTCATTAGCGGATGACGCTGAATATGAAGTGGTCATGAACAGCTATCGGGCAGGAGGGGGAGGGAACTTCTCCATGCTGGTGAACAAGCCTGTCGTACGGGAGATCCCGACAGATATGACGGAAATTTTGGCAGACTATATCATGAAGCGAGAAACCATACATGCTTCCTGCAATAACAATTGGAGAGTGATCTACTAAACCAGCTGTACTCTCCCGCTCAGAACATCGTAAATAAAACCTCCGAATGCATTCGGAGGTTTTTGGCTTGCAATGATTTATTAGATATAAAAGAACAAATTTCATAATACCTTTAGCTGATTAACTTAAGGGTATATTTGATTCAAAAGATTAGCCATTAACGAGCTTGGAGCGAAGTCTATTGGACATCCATTCGATGAGAAGGATAAAAATCACTAAGCCAATCAGAATGGAGCCGACTTGGTTCCAGCGGTAGCTATTCATCGCAAAGATGAGAGGGGCACCGATTCCTCCTGCGCCAACGAGTCCCAGGATCGAGGCTTCACGCATATTCATGTCGAAACGGTAGATTGTCACCGACATAAACAGCGAAAAGAGCTGCGGGATGATACCGTATCGGATCTTCTCAAATGTATTGCAGCCAAGAGAGGTCATCGATTCCAGTACCTGCTTGTCCAATTCTTCAATGGAGTCAACATACAATTTGGACAGCATGCCGATAGAGGTTAGTCCGATGGTCAGTACGCCTGCAAACGGTCCGGGTCCCGTTACCCCAATGAACATGAGCCCATATACAAGTGCGGGAATCGTTCGAATCATGATGAGCAGCAGCCTTGTCAGCCAAGCGATAGGCTTTGGTACGATATTGGATGCTGCTAGAAAAGAGAGCGGAACAGACAGCACGGCACCGACAAGTGTTCCCAGTATGGCGATGGCTGTCGTTTGAAGCAGCAGGTAGAGCACTCCTTGCTCGGTTAGACTGAACAGCAGTTCGAGATCGGGAGTCACAATACCTGTTAATATATTTAATGCAATCGAAATTCCTTTTTGATTCACGTCCTCGAAGCTTACAGTGTCTAGTGACCAGATGAACAGAATCAGTACAATAATGGTAACCGTCAAAATATATCGATGATTCCGAGGGGAAGCACCCAATTGCTTCTCAATGGTTGTCATAGCATGGATCTCCTCATGTTAACTTTTTTCTGAAATGTTCACTGATGGATTCGATAATATATACCGTGATAACCAGTGCAAAAACGATCATGCCAACGTTCGAATAATCACGCCAGCCCAGGTTCTCCTTGATGAGAAGACCGATCCCTCCGGCGCCTACATAACCAAGAATGGCTGCATAGCGAACATTCCCCTCGAAGCAGAACAAGGATGTAGATAGATACCGGGAGAGCACTTGTGGAAAAATAGCATAGCGAAAAGCTTCCACCCGATTCATTCCAATCGACTCCATCGCTTCGAAAGGTCCCATGTCGACGTTCTCAATTTGCTCATATAGAAGCTTACCGACATAAGATAGCGTGAATAAAATAATGGCGACGAGGCCTGCCATAGGTCCGAGTCCAAAGATAAAGGTCGCAATCAAGGCGGTGACCAGCGTCGGCAATGTTCTTAATAAGCTCATCATAATCTTGAAGATCGAAGTGATCACCTTGTTCCTCATCACGTTGGAAGAAGCGAGCAGGGCAAACGGCAGAGCGAGGATCGCTCCAATCATAGAGCCGAGCAGTGACATTTGCAGTGTCGCGAGAAGTGCTTCCAGCAGCTTCGGGAAGTAGCTCCAATTCGGAGGAACCATTTCACCTAATATTTTGAAGAAGTTTTTGATTCTCGAAAATAGCAATTGAAGATCAAAGCCGGTTAATTGAACGGATGCTGCAGTCAGAATCGCAAGAATAATAAGAATCAGCGGAAGTCGAGTTCTTTTTTGCATAACGACCTTGCCGTTATCCAGCACCATCTGTTTTGGCGGAAACAATTTATCATACATGAGTCAGTGCCACCTCCTCCGGGAGGGGAACATCCTTGAGCTTGCTGCCGTAAATTTCATCCAGGGTGTCCTTAGTGACTTCAGACGGTGGACCGTCAAATACAATTTCGCCTGCTCGAACCCCGATAATACGCTCCGCATACTCGAGTGCGACCTCCACATGGTGGATGTTCATAATGACAGAGATGTTCAAGGTTTCATTGATGTTCTTAAAGTCATCCATCACAATTCGGGAGGTGACTGGGTCAAGGGAAGCGATCGGCTCATCCGCTAGGATGATGTCAGGATTCTGGGCAAGTGTCCGTGCAAGTGCTACCCGCTGCTGCTGTCCGCCCGACAACTGGTCTACCCGAACATAAGCTTTGTCGAGAATGCCTACTTTATCTAAAGCCTCGAGAGCTTTTATTCTCTGTTCTTTGGTGAAGATTCCGGTCAGCTTGCGCCACATCGGAAGATGCGGGACAAAGGCGACAAGGACGTTGTTGATCACGCTGATTCGGTTGACTAAATTGAAGGATTGAAAAATCATGCCAATTCTCTTACGAAAACTTCGTACCTGCTTGCCTCTTAGCTTGGATACATCGACTTGATCTACAAACAGCTGTCCGTCTGTAATATCATGCATACGATTAATACACCGAATGAGGGTTGACTTACCTGCTCCGGACAGTCCGATGACAGCAACGAATTCGCCTTGCTCAATCTTGAGGTTAATATTTTGCAGTGCAGTTGTGCCGTTCTGATAGGTCTTTTGTACGTTGATAAACTCGATCATGGGTCAAACTCCATTCCTATGGTTTTTGCTGCCGAGATGAAAAAGGAGAACATCATTAGAAGCCTGATGCTCTCACTTTTTTTAAAAGCATATTATTTGGTTTGGTTCCGTTTAGCTTATTGATTTTTCATGTTACGAATCAGCTCTTGTGCTTCTCTCTCACCGTCATAGTCAGAGGATTGAGCTTTTTGGTAGCCTTCGTGGCTGTATACAGCAATGACATTCTTTCCTTCTTCTGTCTTCGCGATCTCGATAAATGCTTCCTGAAGAGCGGCTTTGAGATCATCGGTAATGACTTCACTGTTCTTGCTCACGCTGATCGTATCATTATAGATTCCTTGGGTTACACCGATGACATTCGTCTCATCCCAGATCGGGCTTGTGCGGTTAAATTCACTAGTCCATTGTTCAGCGTAATCGCGTCTAGCGTCAGCAAATGCAACGATAACATCGACCTGCTCTGCAGCCAGTCGGCCAAAGGAGCTGCCGTAAGAATCGGATGTCACGACATTGGACAGATCCGTGATGCTCTTCTGGTAGTTGCTTTGCAGCCACAGCGTTGGATAAATATAACCTGCAGAAGAAGTTGTTGACATAACTGCCCAGTTAGCTTCATTCAATTCTTCCCAGGAGAGTTCTTCGCCGTTATTCACTTTCTCAGCAAGCTCTTGTCCTTTAGCAGATGGCCCTGCGATGACCAGGGAGCGATAATAGGTTGCTTGCTCACTTGTTGGTTCCGTTGGTTTGTTTTCATTCCAGTCTTTTGGAGCATCAGAGTCGTTGGACAATCCTGCACGCGTTGCGGTGAGAATGACATCAGCTCCGTCATCATACAGCGCGTAGGTTCCGCCGGGAATAAAGCCGATATCTGTCGTTCCTGCGGATAGTGCTTCACCGACAGCTTCATAGGTCGTACCTACATCGATGCTGATTTCTCCAACTTCAAAGCCTTGTGTAGACAGCTGCTCCTTTAAGAGATCCTTAAGCGGGTCCGTTGCTGTAATAATATCTTCCGGGTCTTTGGAAGGAACAAAGCTGATTTTGAGCTGATCAATGGTTTGGGTTGTGCTGGCTGCTTCGCCAGATGTTCCTGTGTTATCCGAAGTCTGTGAAGTGGTAGGCGCCGTTGGTTCTTGTGATGAAGTGCCGGCATTAGAGCCACAGCCTGCAATTAGAGCGGTAAGCAGAGTAAAAGTAGTAAGAAGCATGTTTCTTTTTTTCAATTCATAACCCCCGATAAATTTGATTATTCAAGGCAAGGCGCTTATCCCTATCTTGAAAGACAAGCTCATTGTACCTTTGGAATGTTATATATTTATAAACGTAGTGTCAGGGGGATTATAAATTTGGCTAGGTTTCCATCAATTTCTACATATTGAGTCATGATTCGTGGAGTTTTTCGAGTTAAATGTAAAATTGTCTGTCTTATAAGCCGCAAATTTCGTTTTTATACCTATGGTCGAATTTCAAAAAGAATTTACATTAATAAATGGAAAATGTAGCTATGTATACTAAATTGTAGATTTATCGTTCTTCTTCCTTATAGTATAATTTCTTGGACAACAAGAATGTTGCTGACTAGGAGATGAGAGAAGTGTAGCAGTCATAATATACCGCTTCTTGTAGTCTAATTCAGTACGAAGCTTTGAAATTGAAATAAATATGGAGAGAGCACCTCGTAATGTTTCGCTTTTTCATGAGGTGGTAATACGAACATGTCAGATATTTTAATAAAATTGACATTTACCCAAGGAGGCTAGATTTTATGGAACAGCGCTCTTATGGAAAAACAGGAATGAAGGTCAGCGTACTGGGTTTTGGCGGATCAGAGATCGGAACCGGCATTTCGAAGCCTGAGGTCGATCGTCTGCTCGGAAGTGCGATTGAAGCCGGATTAAATGTGATTGATACGGCGGAATGTTACGGAGACAGTGAGGAATTGATCGGGCAGGTGCTTGGTCCCAAGAGAGAGGAAGTGTATCTGTTCACGAAGTGTGGACATGCTTCTGGATTTGATCAGCCTGATTGGGATCCGGTTATGCTGTCCAAATCGATCGATCGCAGCTTGAGAAGACTGAACACGGAATATGTGGATATGATTCATTTGCATAGCTGCTCGGAAGAAGTGCTTCGAGAGGGCTCCGTTATTGAAGTATTGAAACGGGCCAAGGAAGCAGGGAAAACAAGATTTATTGGCTACAGCGGAGATCATAAGGATGCATTGTATGCCGTTCAGACGGGCGTGTTCGACAGCCTAGAAACTTCTGTCAATATAGCGGATCAAGAGGCCATTGAGCTGACCATTCCGGAAGCCCGGAAGCGGGGAATGGGCGTGACAGCGAAACGGCCGCTGGCCAACGTTGCCTGGACTTATGATACGCTGGAAGAAACGGCATATCCATTTGTATATTGGAATCGGTTACGGGACTTGAATTACGGATTTTTAGGTGAGAGCAATGAGGAGGTTATTGCTAAGGCGCTAGGCTTTACTTTATCAGTGCCTGGTGTGGATACGGCCATTGTAGGTACCAAGAAGCCAAATCGTTGGCAGGAGAACGCGGATCTGTTACGAGAGCGGCTGCTTGCCAAGGAAGATTACGAGATCATCCGTGAGCGGTGGATAGAAGTTGCATCCGACGACTGGACGGGTAGAACTTAATATCGCTTTTAATCAAAACCTTAGGGTGAATATATCATCCTAAGGTTTTTTTATGAGAATGAATAGAAATATAATGTGATTAATTCAATATATGAAAAATTCATAATAGAAAAACATAGAGTTATCTAATTACCACTGCTCGTATTCCCCTTGAGCATGTGTTTACATGTATTGACAGATAGCAAATAAGCTGAAATGATATGTACTAACTTACTTATTTGCAGACACAGACGGAGGCAATATGAACAGTCATTTAAAACAGATTCACCCGCTCGCCTGGACCATTATCGTAGGAACGATGTTCGGGAGAATGGCCACATCAATGAGCATTCCTTTTCTGTCGATCTATCTTATTAAATCGATGGGAGCAAGTCCAGCGGAGGCAGGTATGGTTGTCGCTGTCAGCTCCCTGATCGGCGTATTTGCCAGTTTTTATGGGGGATACATATCGGATCGAATAGGACGTAAAAAAGTACTGATCTTCTCGATTTTTAGCTGGGCACTTGTATTTATCGGTTTTGCCGTGGCCAATCAGATTTGGATGTTCTTTGTTATGAACGCACTAAATGGGCTGTGCCGAGCTGTATTTGAGCCCACCTCACGAGCGATGCTGTCGGATATTACAGATCCGAAGAACAGGCTGCTAATCTTTAATTTGAGGTATGCGGCCATTAATGTCGGTGTCGTGATCGGTCCTTTACTCGGATTGCAGTTTGGAACATCACAGAGCGGAGCTCCATTCATAGCCGCTGGGTTGGTATACATCTTATATGGGCTGGTTCTTATATTCCAGTTCGGTAGAAGAAGTGATATTGACCTTGGCCGTGCTGTCACAGCACAGTCCGTATCTTTAAAAGAAGCTTTCATGGTGACTAGCCGTGATCGTACCTTTATGTATGTGCTGATTGGTTCTATATTTTGTGTCTTAGGATATGGACATTTTAGTTCGACGCTCCCGCAATATCTTGAGCTCAGCCCAAGCTTCGAAAATGGAGCAGAAATGTTTACTTACATGCTGTCCATGAATGCCGTGGTCGTGCTGATCGTGCAGTATCCGCTGGTAAGATGGTTTAAGAATTTTCCTCCCGCGGTTTCTTTAATCGTAGGTAATGCTTTTGTGGCCAGTAGTTTGCTTGTATTTGGATTGTTTGAATCCAGATGGATGCTGCTGCTTGGTGTCGTAATATTTACAATTGGAGAAGTGCTGATGTTTACACTTATGGATCTATTGGTAGACAGGATCGCGAAACCAGAGCTGCGCGGAACTTATTTCGGTATGATCGGATTTAACAATATGGGGAATGTACTCGCCCCGGTCATCGGAGGCTGGCTGTTAACCTCGCTATCTGTGGATCAACCGGTAATGATATTTATGCCTTTGGCGCTAATGACAGCGTGTGGCATTCCATTCTTGCTGCTCGCCCACTATAAGATGCGTGATCGGAAGATGGATCAGCCAGCTGATAAACAAGCTAATGTCGCTAGTTAACATGAAGTGAGCACATATGTTTAACATAAAATCACGCCAGCATAGTAACGACTCTGCTGGCGTGATTTTTAATTTACGACTTGCTTCGGAGTATCGAATGATCTGCTAAGAGCTGATCTAAGGTAATGAGATCGATGGATTCTGGTATTTGCTCAGATCGGCTGCAAACCGCGAGCGAGTAATCAGGATCGATTGCATAACTTCTAAAGGACCAAGCTTCTTCATTTCCCGCGTTAGTGCTAGAGAATGTAACCTCACCTTGATGGGTTATACCAAATTCGAAAGAATCAAGAGGAATTGAAAGTCCGGCACCTTTCGCTTTTACATAACTCTCCTTAAGAGTCCAAAGAGTGTAGAACATCTGCTTCTGCTCTAGGTCTGCCTGGTTATGCACCAGCTCCGCCTCGTTCCGAGTGAAGAATCGATCTGCAAGAGTCAGGTCTACATCATTTAACTCTTCAATATCAATGCCAACCGGATGTCGGTCAAAAGCAGCTACCACCCAGGCCCCTGAGTGAGAGATGTTGTAATGATGCGTCGGATAATGAACAAATTCAGGTTTGCCAAAGTGGTTGGTCTGCCTGTCCAGCTTGTTAGGGGGCAGCTTCCAATGCTCGACAGCGTAGCTCTGAATTAGCAGCTCTCCGCATAGAGATCTTAATTGGTCAGGGAAACGTCTGAACCTGCGAATTTTCTTTTGCTGTTCACAGGGCAGACCTCCTACGATCTCATTCAAATCAATGGGCTGCTCCATGGCGGAGTGCAGCTTGACCCCAAGAATGTCCATGGGTCTTAATGTTCACCTCCAGAAGCTAAAGGAGAAATCCACAGGTCTGTATTCTCAAGCAGGTGTGCCAGCTGCAGCATCTCATGCTCTCTTCCTTTAGCAGACATGAACTGAACACCCATAGGCAGCCCGGACTGACTAAGATGAAGGGGAAGGCTCATAGCCGGAGTACCTGTCAAATTAGCAAGCTGGGTGAACGGAGTGTAAGTTAAGCTAGGTTCAAACATATCATAGATAAGCGCTTGCTGCTTGTCCTTAGATAACTCACTTACCCTAAGCAGCTGTTCGATCTTCGCGGGCCCAGGCGTCAGTTCACCAATCTGCGGAGCCGGATAGGCATTAGTCGGTGTGATATAGAAATCATATCGGTCAAAAATAGAAGCCATTTGTGCGGCAGCAACATCCCATTCTGCGAGACTATGTACAAATTCCGCTGCGGATAATTTTCGGCCAGCCTCAAGAAGCACCCAGCCTTCAATTTCGATATCCTCTGAAGTAATGGTTCTTCCAAGTCCACGTTCCATCTTCAGTACCATGGCTGCCATCTCACCGCTGTTCATCATATAATAGTTCTCCATGAGATGAACGCCGTTTACCGGACTTTGTTTTTCTTCAATAATATGTCCTTCAGATTCCAGGTATTTCACGACCTTGCGCACGGCCTCCTTGGCATCCTCACTGACAGGTGTGCCTACTGGAGAATCCAATGTATAGGCAATTCGATATTTCCGTTCAAGCGTTAAATACATATCTTCCACGTATCTTCCCGGGTACAGCGGTACTTGGAATGCAGCCTCGTTCTGAAGCACTTGCAGTACATCGAGCAGTGCCGCACTATCCCTCACCGTTCTCGACAGGGCAAAATCAATGGATGCGCCCTGCCACTGCCGGCCAACCCCGGGTCCTACAGGAGTACGTCCACGGGTAGGCTTTAATCCGAACAGCCCGCTGAACGAAGCGGGGATGCGAATTGACCCTCCGCCGTCACTTGCTCCGGCGATGGGTACCATGCCGGAAGCAACGGCTGATGCCGATCCTCCACTGGAGCCGCCTGGAGAGTGGTCTGTATTCCATGGGTTTCTTGAAGGGCCGTGCAGCTTAGGCTCGGTAATATTCTTAAGTCCAAATTCCGGGGTGTTGGTGTGTCCAATCGGAATAAAACCGGCTCTCCGAAGCTTGGCTACATAATGAGAATCGTAGAGTGGCTTGTGTTCAGCAAATAATTTAGAACCTGATGTCAGAGGCTCACCAGCAATTGCTTGTGAAATGTCTTTTAGCAATATGGGGACACCTGCAAAAGGCTGGGCGAGTGTATTCACCTCACCTGCTTCCTGCAGTGCTGCTTCGTAGCGAGTACGGACCACGGCATTCAGCTCAGGATTCAATTGATCGATTTGTTCCATGGCAGCAGTTACAAGCTCTACTGGAGAAATTTGTTTATCTCTTATCAGCTGTGCGAGCCCTACCGCGTCATATGATGTATAAGGAAAAGAAGTCATAGGCTAATTGATCATCCCTTTCTAATCGTTCTCTCTATCATAACGCATAAATCTGTCAGGTTGCCATGTGCAGTTGGAGGGAAGATGGAGGAGAAAGTAAAAATTTATTTATATATAAAAAATCGCCGTCCAAATGGACAGCGACTTCGCTATAACTCTTCAAGTCTAGAAGATATAGAGATCAAAATCCAGCTCAGCCTCATCTTAATCCTTTCATCTCATGTCGTGCGCGAGACCAGCTGCTGGCTGCTCTGTTGCTGCTGACGAGCAAATATAAACAATGTCGTCCAGATCAGCACAAAACCAATGAGCTGAGCAGGAGTAACCAACTGTCCAAAAGCGATCCAGTTTACGAGCACACCCATCATCGGGAAGCTAAGCTCGGCAAGGGTAGCCATCGATGCTTTGGTCGAAGATAAGCCTTTATAATATAGCAGCAGACTCAGCAGGCCAGGAAGCAAAGCCTGTGCCAGCAAGTTAACTCCGATGCTCGCAAGATCCGCTCCTGCCTGTGGAAGATTCATCGATGCTCCTTCCATCCAGGTCATAATAAGGAGTAAAGGCAGCGCGAGTACATATCGAAGAGAGGTTACTGTCTTGTATTGCGCTTGCCCGAGAAGCAGGCGTCCCATCACCGTAGATCCACCCCATAGAGCTGCGGCGAGTAAGGATAATAGGCTTCCTATTTTAATCCATTCGCTGTTTGTTCCAAAAGGAATGGTGAATCCGAAGGTAAGCAAATACGTTCCCACAATAGCGATAATGAAGAAGAAGACGAAACGTTTGGGCAGCGTCTCCTTGAGAATCAGCCTTGCGAGCAGGATGGCAAAGATCGGCTGCATTTTTTGCAGCAGCACAACCGCATTCAGATCACCACTGGACAAGGCTATTGTAAAAATAACGGTAGCTAGTGCAGATCCTCCCCAGGATATGACAAGCAGAGCGAATACATGCTTCAGACGCAGGTTTTTCAGCTCAGATCGGTTAATCCATAGAATCGGTACAGCAACCAGACAGACAAGGAGATGCTCAATCAGGACGACTTGCGTCGAGGTCATGTAGTCCAGCAGATGAATCCGGAACAGAGGACCGATACCCCATAGTGCTGCTCCGAGTGCGACGAGCCAGAAGCCGGTTGAGCCGGCTGCAGGTAATGCTTTTTTGTTCGTGTGTTCCATATTCCAAACTCCTTCGTAAGTGAGAATTTGAATATGGTATCTTCAGATAGTAAAAAACCCATGTGAATACGCACATGTAACCATGCACAATCAACAGGGGTGATCAAATAAACATGCGTCTTCATATAACAACCGCATGTAATCGATGATCTTCTCTCATCCGGACTGTAACCGTCGGCCTTGGAATTGCACCAAGTCAGTCGCGTGCGCAAGGAATGCTTGAGCAGCGAGTCGCGGGCTTCGTTCTTTATTGCAAGAACGTCACCGCCGATTGGGAATTTCACCCTACCCCGAAGATCCATTATTCATTTATTAAGATAGTATAAAATAGTAAGTAGATGATTAGTTGTAACCTACTCCAACATAATAATATAGAAAGCGCTATCGTAGCAATACTTATTTTTGGCCGGTTGATCAATTTATAATAAAAATTCAAGTTCAGGGCAATCTGTTACCAAAGCTTAAGCCAAATGATTCTAATTCAAGGATTAAAGTTGACAAGCTGTGCTAACTTTCGCATAATAATTGTTTGTGCTTAAATGCACTAAAGCGTTGCAACATTCATCTAGGAGTGACATTATGGATTTATTTCGCAAGAAGCATTTTGACCTGAACAAGGGTACAGGCCTTAAGAAGACACTTGGGGCGCTGGATCTGATATCACTTGGGGTCGGTGCTATTATTGGTACCGGTATTTTCGTTATTACCGGACAAGCCGCTGCAGAGCATGCAGGGCCCGCACTAATGATCTCCTTCGTTATTGCCGCCATCGCTTGTATTCTGGCAGCGTTGTGTTACTCAGAACTGGCTTCCACAGTTACTGTATCGGGTAGTGCCTATGCTTACAGCTATGCCGCATTCGGTGAAGTGGTCGGTTGGTTAATGGGCTGGACACTGGTACTAGAGTATGGTGTTGCTGCGGCATCGGTAGCAAGCGGATGGTCAGCCTATGTTCAAGGGCTGCTGGAAGGCTTCGGCATGCATCTTCCCACCGCTATATCCGGTGCTTTTAATTTGTCGCAGGGACAAATCATAGATTTGCCGGCCGTTCTCATTATTTTGGCGATATGCTTATTACTCACCCAGGGAGCGAGAGAAACGGCAAGATTTAATGCAATTATGGTTATTGTCAAAATAGCAGTTATCATCATATTCATTCTGGTTGGTGCATTTTATGTGAAACCTGACAATTGGACTCCCTTCATGCCATTTGGTTTTACAGGAGTAATGAGTGGTGCGGCCGTTGTGTTTTTCGCCTATATTGGATTCGATGCGGTGGCTACAGCGGCAGAAGAAGTCAAAAACCCGCAGCGTAATCTTCCTATAGGAATTATTGGATCACTTATTGTATGTATGATTATGTATTCACTTGTCGCTGTCGTCCTGACCGGGATGGTTCCTTTTACCAATCTTGGAGTTGCGGACCCTGTCGCTTTCGCATTACGTTTTGTTGGACAAGACTTTGTAGCAGGACTTATTTCAGTGGGAGCCATAGTGGGTATTACGACGGTGCTGCTTGTTCTATTGTTTAGTCAGACCCGGCTCTTGTTTGCGATCTCTCGGGATGGGCTGCTGCCTAAGTTCTTATCTAAAGTGGATGAGAAGAAACAGACCCCTGTTCGCAGTACATGGATGGTAGGCATTATTATCGCACTCCTGTGCGGATTGCTGCCGCTGGATCAGCTTGCCAGCCTGACCATCATTGGAACCCTGTTTGCATTTGCTGTCGTATCGCTTGGTGTTATTGGTCTGCGCAAGTCCAGGCCAGATCTCAAACGAGGATTTTCTGTACCTTGGGTGCCGTTTCTTCCACTGCTGAGCGCTGCATTCTGTGTACTGCTGATGCTTCAGCTGGACGGATCAACCTGGGGTGGATTTGCCGTATGGATTCTCGTCGGTCTATGTATTTATTTCTTTTATGGATACCGGAACAGCGAGCTTGGAGACAAGCAATCTAAGAAATAATAACATGAATAAAGTACAAACAATTTCGCCCTTCTGGCAGATGCCAGGAGGGCGAAATGTATTACAGAATAAAGAGGAACAAGTAACAGTTTTGACTCTCATTCAAAATAAAGTATGCTATAATGTCTAACTTAGAGGACAGCCTTAACAGGCACAAAGAGGTGGAATAGCATGCGAGAAATGACAAAGCGGGCTCTAGTATGTATACTTATGCTCACACTGGCGCTGACAGCTTGCACATCTTCGGAACCCGAGGAGGCTCAGCCAGTAGTCGTAAAGGAAGAGCAGCTGGAAGATGGGCAGACAATTACGCTTATTGAACCTAGTAATTACGAAGTCGATGAAATGAACAAATATCAAATTCAGACACGATTAACGGACTTTCAATTAATTCATGGTTATGGCGGTCTGGCTTGGGGAGTAACGAGAAGCGAGCTGCGTTTATATTATACCCGTGACAATGGGGAGACCTGGACGAATATTTCTCCTTCATCTAATGTGAAGTTTGCGACGAATCCGGTTTACGGAGAGGATATTTTTTTCCTGGATGGCATGAATGGCTGGATTGTTCGTTCCGGAACAGATGGAACTGACAATGTGGTACTGCGAACGAATGACGGCGGGGAGAGCTGGATGATTTCTTCATTGAAGGAGACTCAGAAGGTTACTGCACTACATTTTGCTTCAGCCAAGGAAGGCTACTTAATGACAAGTGACAATGCTGGTACGGGCAAAGAGGAGAAGAAAATATTCTCGACGCTTGACGGGGGAATGAATTGGTCTGAAGTGATGACAAGCTCTCCACTTCAGCAGACGGATCATGCTATACCGCTGCGCGGATATGTTGAAGGCATGCAGTTCACGGGCGGAGAGCAAGGAGTCGTATCCGTGCTTGAGCTTGGCGCTCCTAAGATTTATGTAACCAAGAATGCAGGGAAAGCCTGGTCTATTAACGAGCCGTTTTTCAACAGATCATCAGCATTGTATGAGTCTTGCTCTTCTTATTCTCTTGGCGAGATAGAGAGCTTAAGTGTAGATCATCAGCAAATGTATCTTCCCTTAGGCTGTGCGGAAGGCAGCGGTGTTCAGTACAGCGGTCTGTTTACGACAGATGGAGGCTCTATTTGGGAGCATGTCCAGTTTAATCTGCCTTCTCAGCGTGGTGTGAACAAGGATTTGTATCCTACTTTTGTCAGTGAGTCTGAAGGCTGGGCACTGCAGGGGTCTTATGTCTATCATACGATAGATCAAGGGGAGACTTGGGACAGACTGCCTGTAAGTCAAGTTTTGGCAGAGAAGCTTGTAGATTATCCTGAGGTTGTCAAGCTGCAGTTCGTTAGCCCCAAAGTAGGGTGGGTACTGCTTGAGAATGCCAGTGAGAAAAAATCAATATTAATGCAGACGATGGATGGCGGGACCAGCTGGAGCGTCCTTTAAAATTAATCCCATGAAGTATTTCTTCCGCGAACTGACAAGTTGACCGCACTACGGCATATACATAAACAAGTAGTCGGTTATTTACAGACAAGAATCAGAGGACGGGAGGAGACGGCATGGGATTTGAATCTTTCTGGATGTTTGATTTTTTCGGAACGGTATTCCCGGCGGTATTTGTCGTGATTCTCGGTATTGTCGCATTGACCCTGGGAAAAGAGCTCCTTACTTGGGGACGGAACAATAAGCAGCCGGTATTGACTGTCCCTTCAAGAATTACAGGAAGAAGAATTCAGGTATCACAGCAGAGTCAAAGCGAGGGGCAGAATACGCGGACGCTCTATTTTATTACGTTTGAAGTGGACAGCGGAGATCGGATTGAGTTCAAGGTCGGCGGAGATGAGTATGGTTTATGCGCTGAGGGCGATGAAGGCCAGCTTACTTTTCAGGGGACCAGATATCTTGGGTTCAAGCGTTATAACAGAGTATATACCGAACGTGTTCGAGGTTAGCATGTCATTGATCAGCCGTCCCAATGGGGCGGCTTTTTGTTTTTAATCCTTGTTGAATCTGAACCGTTTCAATTGAGATATACTCGATTAATTATTCTTTATTAGGGGCATGATTTCTATTTCATTAGGTTATTGATTCGGATTTATGCCAGAACCTAAATTTGTGTAATATATAGTTATCAGAAAATTATAGCTGGTTCCAATCTCTAGTCATAAGGAGAGGTATAATGAAATTCAAAGATGATGTTGTTATCGTGACAGGCGCAGCGCAAGGTATTGGTAAAGTTGTAGCTGAAGCATACGCTGAGCAGGGAGCGAAGGTGGTCCTTACCGATCAAAATGAAGAAAAAGGGGCCGCGGCAGCCGCAGCCATTCGTCAAAAAGGTGAAACTGCCATATTTGTTGCCTGCGATGTTAGGTCTGAAGAAGCAATTGTACATTTAATGAATACAGCCATGCGGGAATATGGGAAGATCGATATCCTCATTAACAACGCAGGTTATGGCATCTGGAAGTCTCCGCTTGAATTGTCCCTGAATGAATGGGATGACGTCATGAATACCAATGCTCGCAGCTGTTTTTTAACGACAAGAGAAGCGGCTAAATATATGGGGAATAATAAACAGGGCGGCGCTGTAGTCAATATGGCCTCCACGAGAGCGACGATGTCCGAGCCGAACTCTGAAGCCTATGCGGCTTCCAAAGGAGCCATTGTTGCACTTACTCATGCGATGGCTGTATCACTGGCAGATAAACGGATTCGGGTCAATAGTATTAGTCCGGGATGGATTGAAACAGGAGACTACAGTGAACTTAGAGAAATAGATCATGTCCAGCATCCGTCGCAAAGAGTTGGCAAGCCAGAGGATATTGCAAGAGCCTGTTTATTTTTGACGGCACCTGACAACGATTTTGTAACTGGAGAGAACCTGGTCATTGATGGCGGTATGACAAGAAAAATGATATATGAGCCCTAATCCTGGGACTGTAATCGAATAATCAGGCTAAAGACCGAATATAGAAGAATGAGCCCAAGTTGAGCACCAGGGCTCATTCTTTTACTTTTATCCACTGCTATAATAGCGTTGGTTCAAAAAAGAGAGGAGAATTGGAGGGAGGATATGATACGCAATCAATCCCGCGGTTTATTATGGGTTGTCTTATTCATAAGTGTTATATTTATGACTGCTTTTGAATCGAGTCATTCATCTACGCGGGCAACATGGTTATGGCAGGCAGAGACCATCGCAGATGGCGGCCAAGATGTACTGGAATACGCCGACAATCAAAATATTGATCATATTTACTTAAGAATTGATATGAATCAGCCAGAGGAAATGTATCAGACCTTTGTGCGAAATGCGCAGGAGCGGGGGATCAAGGTTGATGCACTCGCAGGCCATCCTTACTGGGCGACAGAAGGTGGGAGAGAACGGCTGCTTCAATTTGCTAACTGGGTTGTTGATTACAATGCTGAATCTGAGGAATCGGAACAGTTTGCAGGAATTCATCTGGATATTGAACCCTATGTTCTGAATGATTGGAGCGAGGACAGCGAGTCTATCATTCAATCCTATTTAACCAATCTTGAGCTGTTTTTAGACGTTGCGAATCAGGATGCTTCTCTAATCAGTGCCATTGACCTGCCTTTTTGGTATGACCAATATGAAGTGCCTGAGACCGATACGCCGCTAATCCAATGGTTCATGAATAGGTTTGATCAAATCACTTTAATGGCTTACCGTGATAAAGCAACCGGCGATGACAGCATTTCTCATGTAATTGAGCAAGAAATGGAATGGTCGGAAGCTTATGACGCAAAGGTTGTTATCGCTGTAAACACAAAACCGATGCCAGGTGAAGAGTACACCTCATTTGCAGGTAAATCAGCAGAAGAAATGGAAGCTGTACTTAACGAGGTGTCATTATCACTGCAGGAATACCGCAATTTTGCCGGCGTAGCAGTGCATGATTATGTGTATTGGTCTAACCTCAGCGAAAACGGTACAGATCCAGAGCCAACACCGGATCCAGAACCAACACCGGATTCAGAACCAACACCGGATCCAGAACCAACACCGGATCCAGAACCAACACCGGATCCAGAGCCAACACCGGATCCAGAGCCAACACCGGATCCAGAACCAACACCGGATCCAGAACCAACACCAGATCCAGAACCAACACCGGATCCAGAGCCAACACCGGATCCAGAGCCAACACCGGATCCAGAGCCAACACCGGATCCAGAGCCAACACCGGATCCAGAACCAACACCGGATCCAGAGCCAACACCGGATCCAGAGCCAACGCCGGATCCAGAACCGGGCTCTATCCGGGGGACGTACATTTGGCAAGCAGAGCAAGTGATTCATGACAGTGAACGCGTGCTCGAATTTGTAGAAGAGAAAAATATAAATTATTTGTATGTAAGACTTGATTTGGAGCAGCCGTTTGAGCTGTATCGAAATTTTGTCAGTCAGGCAGCAGCCATGGGGATCGAGGTTCATGCCATGGGAGGCCATCCGATATGGGGGCTTGAAGAGAACCGACCCCGTATTACCCGGTTAATCAATTATGTTAAGGAATATAATCAGCATGCTTCGGAGCAGGAGAAATTCCATGGTATCCATGTTGATGTAGAGCCGTATACAAATGAGGCCTGGCATATTGACCGTGACCGTGTACTTACAGAATGGGCCGCAAATATGGAATACTTTGCACGAGAGACCAAAAAAAATTCTGATCTGGAGACGAGTGCCGATCTCGCTGTATGGCTTGACGCATATGAGCTTCCAGGCAAGAATATAACGGTTAGTGAATGGATGATTCAGACACTTGATCATGTTTCATTAATGGCCTTCCGTGATACCGCAGAGGGATCAAACGGAATAGCAGCGGTTGTAGCCCAAGAAATGGAGATTGCAGACCGTTTAGGTAAGCCGCTTCTCGTCTCTGTTGAGATGAAACAAAGCCATGAGGGCGATCATATTACCTTCTATGAAGAAGGAGAAGCTTACATGGAAGAAGAGCTTGCTAAATTACCGGATTTGCTTGCTAACTATGAAGCTTACCAAGGATATGTTGTCCATTCTTACGATTATTGGATTACTGCTAATCCTTAATTAAAAATGTTGAACAGCATGTCAGATATTACAGAGCTGCCCTAATGAGGGCGGCTTTTTTTTCGTCTATAGACGATTATACATATTCAGGATACATAAAAAGAGACAAATCTGTTACAGCAGCAAATTCGATGTACTGCATTCTAGCATTTGTGTCGAGGTTGAACGGTGGAGAACGAGCGGCGGAGATCAAATGGCAGCAGAATATAAAGAATCCTACGAGAATACAAAATAAAACCTACCTGAAGAAGGCAATGGAGGTCCTTCCCGCGAATATTCGATTAGGAAGAAATGTTAAAATGTAACCGCATTCATTGGAAGCCGGGAGGGATATGAAGAATGAGAGGTATCATTTGCGAACAAATCGGAACGTTTCGTTATGCTACAGATTTACCTGAGCCGATACTGGGGCAGGATGAAGCAGTAATTGAAATAAAGCGGGTTGGCATTTGTGGGACCGACCTGCACGCTTATCAAGGGAACCAGCCTTTTTTTGAATATCCGCGCATCTTAGGACATGAACTGGCTGGGATCGTCACAAAGATTAGCAACCAAGATCAAGGCATATTACCAGGAGATCAGGTCACCATTGTTCCTTATTTACACTGTAATCATTGCATAGCCTGCAGATCGGGGAGACCCAACTGCTGCATGCAGCTTCAAGTATTGGGAGTACATGTGGACGGGGGACTGTGCGAAAGAATTAAGGTTCCGATATCACATCTATTAAAGTCCGAAGGATTATCCCTGGACCATACAGCAATGATCGAGCCGCTGGCTATTGGTGCTCATGCGGTTCGCAGATCCGGAATTTGTGAAGGTACAGAAGTGCTTGTTATTGGAGGCGGACCCATTGGACTTGGTGTCATGACACTCGCAAAAGAGGCAGGAGCCAATGTCATTGCTATGGATGTTAACAAGGAACGGTTAGATTTTTGCCGCTCGTGGGCTAAGGTTAACCATACCATTAACGCAGCTGACGAGGACCTGCTTGAGCAGCTCTCAAAATTAACGGCTGGAGCGCTTATGCCCATCGTCATTGATGCAACGGGTAATATTACATCCATGACAAATGCTTTCAATTATACTGCTCATGGCGGGACTTTGCTATATGTAGGTCTCGTTAAGGGCAATATTACGTTCAACGACCCAGAGTTTCATAAACGAGAACTAACCATTATGGGCAGCCGGAATGCAACAAGAGAGGATTTTGCTCACGTCATAAAGACTATCTCCACAGGCAGAATCAATCTGGATCAGTATATTACTCATCGTGCTTCGTTAGAAGAGATGGCTAATTTGTTTGATGAGTGGCTAGAGCCTGAATCGAAAGTGATTAAAGCTGTAGTGGAATTATAGAGGCAAGTCGATTGCAGCTAAAGTAAGAATTATATATACGACTTATATTTCAGGAGGACCGAATGTCATTAACTGCCGAAACGACGTTATGGTACGACCAACCAGCCCTAAACTGGAATGAAGCCCTTCCGATCGGGAATGGAAGATTAGGCGGCATGGTATTTGGCTGCGTTGAAGAGGAGCAAATCCAATTTAACGAAGATTCAATCTGGTATGGAGGTCCGAGAGATCGAAACAACCCGGATGCTCTTGCGAACCTCTCTCTTATTCGAGAGTTACTGTTTGAGGGAAGGCTGATCGAAGCCCATCGTTTATCAGAAGCCGCCTTTTCCGGAACACCACGCAGTCAGAGGCATTATTTAACGGCGGGGGACTTTTTCATTCATTTTGATCATCCTGAAGGGGAGCTGGCCAATTACCGCAGGGAACTCGATTTGGAAAAAGCGGTGGCTATCACAACCTATGAATATGGTGGTATTACCTATCGACGGGAGGTATTTTGCAGTTATCCGGATCAGGTGATGATAATAAGACTTGAAGCGGACCGCCCTGGTGCATTGTCTCTCACTTCCCGATTTGAACGGAAGAAGGGCAAGCATATGGATGAGTCTCATCGGCATGGAACGGACACGATTGTAATGACCAATGATTGCGGTGGAAGGGAGGGGCTCGTTTATAGCGCGGCTGCCAAAGCCATCCCTGTCGGTGGAACCGTTAGGGTAGTGGGTGAGCATCTGATAATAGATCAGGCAGATGAGGTTGTTATCCTCCTCGCTGTCGCGAGCACTTTTCGTTTCAAGGACCCAAAGAAGCAATGCTACGAGCTGTTGAATCAGGCCGCAGTCAAGGAATTTAACCTCTTAAAAGAAACACATATTCAGGACTATCAGCATTTGTTTAATAGAGTGCAGCTTAACCTGGGAAAGCCCTCCGAGTCGCCTTCTGTTGAACCCGTAAATAAGCGGCTGGAAAAGTTGCAATCAGGAGGGGAGGATACGGGTCTATACGCGTTACATTTTCACTTTGGGCGATATTTGCTTATTTCGAGCAGCCGTCCTGGATCACTGCCAGCCAACCTGCAAGGGATATGGAATGATTCCATGTCGCCGCCTTGGGACAGTAAGTTTACGATTAATATTAATACCCAGATGAATTATTGGCCAGCGGAGAGCTGTAATCTTGCAGAATGTCATCTACCGTTGTTTGAATTGATCGAACGAATGAGGGCGAACGGCCGTGTAACAGCAGAGAAAATGTATGGCTGCCGAGGGTTTGTCGCTCACCATAATACCGATATTTGGGCAGATACCGCGCCGCAGGATATTTATCCACCTGCTACACAATGGGTTATGGGCGGCGCATGGTTGACGCTTCATCTATGGGAACACTACAAATATAATCCTGATCCAGCATTCTTGGAACAGGCTTATGAAACGATGAAAGAGGCTACCTTGTTCTTTCAAGATTTTCTCATCGAAAGTCCTGAAGGGTATCTTGTGACGAATCCCTCCGTATCACCGGAGAATCGGTATGGGCTTCCTAGCGGAGAGTCAGGTACTCTATGCTACGGTCCTTCTATGGACAATCAAATTTTAACAGAGCTATTGAATGCCTGTATTGAGGCCAGTAGGTTGCTAAGCACCGATGAGAGTCTTCGTAAGGAATGGGCGAAGATCATTTCTCGTCTACCCGATATGAAAGTAGGCCAATATGGTCAACTGCAGGAGTGGCTAGTAGATTATGAAGAAAAAGATCCTGGACACAGGCACATCTCTCATCTGTTTGCTCTTCATCCGGGAACTACAATTAGTCCGGATTATACCCCGGACTTAGCTGATGCAGCCAGGATTACACTTCATCGTCGATTGAAGAATGGTGGAGGACATACAGGATGGAGTAGAGCGTGGATTATTAATTTTTGGGCTCGTTTGTTGGACGGAGAGCAGGCTTACTATCATACTAGAGAGCTGCTGAAGAAATCAACACTTCCCAACTTGTTTGACAATCACCCTCCATTTCAGATTGACGGCAACTTTGGGGCAGCTGCAGGAATTGCCGAGATGCTGCTGCAAAGTCATCTTGATGGTATCCGGATTCTTCCGGCCTTACCACAAGCTTGGAAGCAAGGGAGTGTAACAGGACTTCGCGCAAGAGGAGGCTTCACAATTGATATCGAATGGGAGGAGCATAAACTCACAAACGGAGTAATTACTTCGGATCGTGGAGAGAAGCTTCGTATTTACTCGGATTCCCTCATACGTATTGCATCAGCAGATGGAAGTGAATTATCGGCAGAACGCGTTGGGAATTTATTAGAGTTGCCGACTGTAAAGGGTGATAAGTATATAATAACTGCTTACTAATATATAATACGCTTATCGATCAACTTGAAATGAGTCATTACCCTATTAACACCGGCGTTATTTGCGTCGGTGTTTTTTTGAATACGAGTGCTATGTCTAACCAACCTATGAGCTTAAGAGGAGAATTCAATGCTATTAGAAGAAGAGGTACTATTATTACTATCATTCTGTATGTTAGCGGTTATGGGAACGGTTGTTGTCATTGTAATTGTGTTAATGGTTAGACATAAAAAAGCAGGCTACGGCTTTATCTTAGCACATTTAGTTTTATTTTCTTGGGGAGCAATGGGGTGAATCCAACTGTTGGAAACGAGAGCAACAGCCAGTTCATCACAGAATTCCCTAACGATCGGATGGATTGGAATACTTTGGGCCATTAGTATGATTTGTATGACTATCGGGTTAATACAATTAAGACCTTAAGCCAAGTAAAGAAGAAGGTTAAGTGCGAGTGTTAGATTCGTTGTTACATTGTTCGTGTAATTTATGGAAGTTAGAGGAAGGAGTGTTATCTGATGAAGAAGAACGTACATATCATTCTTGCTGCGGGTCCTGCTATTCCTACGATTCCAGGGAAAGAACTAAACGCCATGTTGTTTTTACAGAATGAAATAAATATTACCCAAACCAATATGAACAGCATTAAGGAATCCAGGATAAATATAGAGAACGCGGATTATGTTGTTGTTTCGAATGAATGGGATCCGCATGCGTATATTGAATTCGGAATAGCAGTGGAGTTGAAGAAAAGAATGATTGTAATCAAGGATGATGTGTTGATTGGCAGTGGTTTTTTTCCTAAATATATGGACATATCTTATGAAATCTCACATCATGAGTCGTTGAAGGATTACTTAGATCGTTTGTTTAAAGATCAGGATTAAGAAATTTATTTCTAACTGGACAGAAAGTAGTGACACTCGTCTGTTTAACATTATTCGTTATTTTCATTGGTTTTGCCTATCCTGTAGATCGTTGCTTGACGCGGATGCAGGATTTTTTTGTATTTTTTTTGTAGAGAAGTGTCACGAACTGGGCGAATGCACAATAGGATATAGGGTACTAGGCGAGAGGCTTACGACTTACAGGGAGGAGGGAACGTATTTGGCGGTTATTAAAGCAAATTCTGAGGATGTAAAAGTGCTCGCACGGCTTATGAGAGCCGAGGCAGAGGAAGACGGAGAAACAGGTATGCTTCTGGTAGGGAACGTGGGTGTGAACCGGATCCTTGGCGGATGTCTTGATTTTCGTAATATTCGCTCCATTAACGATATGGTATACCAGTCACCAGGCGGCTTTGAGGCGATTCAAAAAGGATACTTTTATCAAGCGGCGAGAGAGTCCGAAATTCGTTTGGCCAGACGTGTTATTAACGGTGAAAAAGTATGGCCTGCAAGCAATGCCCTCTGGTTCTTCAGACCAGCTGGAGCATGTCCGGCAACTTGGTATAACCAACAGAATACCGGAAGATTCCGTGCACACTGTTTCTTCAGCCCATCTGGGGCGGACTGTCCGGCGGTTTTTTAGCACATTGATGCACACCTTACTATTAGGGAGGTATTTAAATGTTTAACCAACCATATCAGCCTGTATCGTATAAGATCGGAAATTCGGGGCCTGCAAATGCTCCAAGAAACATGCAAGGGATGCAGGGAGGAATGACTGTAGTTCCACCCGAAGTATCCAGCGGAAGTGTAATGACGCCGAATGGTGCGGTCATTCAGCAAACTATTCCGTTCACTGAGCAATCTTTTGTTGAAAATATACTTAGATTGAACCTTGGGAAATTCGGTACATTCTATGCGACATATGAAGGCAACAGAGAGTGGAACGCTAAAGTATTCCAAGGCATCCTTGAAGCGGCAGGCCGCGACCACATTATTATCAGTGATCCAAACACAGGTCAACGGATCATCATCCTGATGGTGAATTTTGATTATGCAACATTCGATGAGCCGTTGAACTATGAATATCCGTATGCTCCAACAGCGCCTCGTGGCGGAAGACGTTAATACAGTGACGTCGTAATATAAAATAAGGGATAGCCTTTGATGATCCAGGAGAACGAAAACTCTGGACATCAAAGGCTATTTTTTTGCCATTATTTCAGCCAGCGGAGCATATATATCAGCAATTGTATGTGGTATGAGTACTTCATGCTCGATAAAAAGGAGGTGGACCCGTTACCGAATTCGGGATACGGGACCTTATTTGAGTGACCCTCTATCGTTTGGCATCTATGTAATGATTATATTGGCACTCGCTCTAATCAGCGGGTTGTTTGCAGCTCTAGACAGTGCTATTGGCCGGTTGTCACTAGTGCGTAATCAGGTGAGCAGCCAGGAGACCGATCATCACGAAGTGTTATCTATACTTGCAGCTGACAAAGCTAAATATCGCACCACCTGTCAGCTTGGCATATTTTTGCCCGTTATTGGACTCGGCTGGCTCAGTGAAGCTGCAATCTCCTCGAGGTTATCACCGCTTCTGGAAAATATGGGTCTAGATGTATGGCCAGCAGCAGTGCTGTCTACAACGCTTGCTATTATTGTCATTACGTTAACCTATCTTGGGGCAGGACGATGGATACCCTCTGTTTTGTCTTCTCATGTTCAGGAGCGTCTCTTAAGAAAGTCAGGCAGATTTCTTATCTTGTTTACGTTCTTTATGTCTCCTCTCATTTGGTGCTTGAATATAGGAGCAAGAGGTCCTGCTCATCAGGAGGGGACTCATTTATCTGTGAAGAAGGAAAAGGTACAGAGTGAAGAAGAATGGCTGCAGCTTATGAAGGACAGCAAAAATGACGGTGTGATTGATGCATTTGAATATACACTGCTTGATAACATCTTTGATTTCTCCGCAACAACCGCTAGAGAAATTATGATTCCTCGTACTGAGATGATCTGCTTGAATACGGAATGGACGATTCATGAGAATTTGACCATTGCAAGCATGCAAATGCGGACCCGTTATCCTGTCTGTACCGGTGATAAGGATCAGATTATCGGCTTTGTTCACCTTAAGGATTTGTTCATGTCAGGGATGGAGGAATATTTAACGACGATTCGTCCCATTCTTACGGTTCCGGAATCAACGTCGATTGCCATTCTGCTGAAGCAAATGAAGGTGTCCAGAACTCAGATTGCGATCGTAATTGATGAGTATGGAGGAACCTCTGGACTAGTGACGCTTGAAGATATCGTGGAGGAGATTCTGGGTGAAATCCAAGATGAGTTTGATAATGAAAGACCGCTTGTGGAATATATAGGAGCTTCTGAATACTCCATCGATGGACTCATTCTCTTGGAGGAGCTTAACCAGCTCTTGTCCCTCGATATTGAAGAGTCGGGCTATGACACTCTTGGCGGCTGGGCATTATCCATGTTGAATTCCTTTCCACCGAGGCCAGGGGATTGTATCTCGTATGGTGATTACCAATATCGAATTGAGGAAGTGGATCATCATCGAATATCCAGAATTGAGGTCAAGAAGAAGACAGTGAGCAGTCATAAGGAAGCTGGGGCTTAATTAAATAGTTTAGTCATTGTCTAATACTTTGCGGCGGACATTACCGTAAAGTATTTTTTTGTGTTCATAGAGACGATTACAAAATAACTTCCGCTGCTCAAATCAAGGGATTTTAATAGATTCATAATTTTTTGTCATCACCAAATGACAATCTATTAATCAGTGAAACGAGTACAAAACCTCGTCCGTACTATTTGATAGATTTAACCAAATAACATAGTGAGGAATGGTGATGTTAATGTTCAAATCTAAGAAAAATCAAAAAACGATTATTTTATTTCCTCTATTGCTCATCGTATCCCTGATTGCTGCCAGCTTAGCGGGAGCCGAAGAACAGCGTGAACCCGGGGCATTAACGTCAAAGCCGCCTGAGGAATCGGGTTTTATTACTCCGTTTGCAACGTATCAGTTTCTTGTTGGATTTAAATCGGAGTTAACGATGAATGCCAGCAGTATTTACATAGCAGGACATACAGAAGCGAAGCTTGCTGCTGATTTCATCAGTGTGGATGTGACACTGCAAAGATGGGATGGCTCCGCTTGGAGGAGCGAAAGAGCAGTTTCGAATTCTACAACGCATTCCAAAAGTGTCGAAACCAACCAGACGGTATACAATCTAAATAAGGGTTATTATTACAGAACGCTCTCTACACATATGGTTAGAATCAATGGTACCGTGGAAAAGGCTTCATTTTATACACCTGGCTATTTGTATAACTAGCATCTAGAGAATGTGGAATTAATCTTCATTTAATATGAATAATTCATATAACAACGATTTATCGTAATTTTAAATAGACCAAAAGAACATGAAAGAGGTGTCCTACGTAAACGTAAGACACCTCTTTATCTCTCAGCTATTCTTTCATTGGAAATTGATTCGTCTCTTGAATGATGTTAGCGAATTTAAGAAGCTCTTCCTTCGAAATAGATTCGGATCCCATCAGCATGACCATAACGAGATTGCTTCGGTAAGCGAGCTGATCATGTTCCATATTCTCATAGAAGACAGCGACTGTACCATCATCAAGTGCAACTTCCTCAGGAACTCCGCTGAATGCCGGACCTGACTCTGGTGCACCAGGATTCACGGAGAACATTTTCTTAACAGAAACTTTCGCTATTCGTTCATCTCCATCGAAATACTCAATATAAATTTCATTTGATAAGTAAGGATTCTCAGGGTAAACCGGATTCTCCTGATCCAGCAGCAGATGATATTTGATATGCGTTGGAGTCAGCGGGAGATCGAAATTGTTTATATGAAATGTGGTATTGCTGAACGCCTTTTCTTTGGGTACCTCCACGAGAAATAAATTGTGCTGTACACTGACTTGATTCTCGAATTGGCTGTACAGCTCTTCTGGATCCCCGCTAAAATTGTAGCTTGGATTCTCAATCATACCTGGAGGCGGAGGGGTCTTCGCTCCCGAGAAATCCTGCCTAGGTCCCTGGAACACAAGAACCAAATTATCGCCAACCTGCTGCAGTCTCTGAACAAACGTATTTGCCTGAGTTCCTATTGGAGAGCTGAATATGGTTGCACCCATCGTAATTGAAGCGGCGATAACACCTGCAAGCTGCCAGCGTTTGATTCTTTTTTTGCGTTTCTTTATATTCTGAATCTCATGATTAACCTTGTCCCAGGATGCTGCCATAGCTTCCTTATTCACTGATGTGGAGGCAGCTGCAGCATTCTCGAAAGCGAGGTCGAAGGCCTCCTCAAACTCTCGTTCGTATACTTCGTCAAATGGCTCTTCGAGCCAATCATTTGACTTTTCTTTGCTCATGTGCTGCACCCCACTCTCTATGCAACAATTTTTTGATGCGTTCTCTGGCGCGGAAGAGACGCTGCTTAATGACATCTTCTCTTGTGTCCAGCAGTTCTGCCATCTCACGATAGCTGAGTCCTTCCTTCCATCGTAATTCGATCAGAGATCGGTACTCGGGTTTGAGTTTATCCATATAGCGCTCTATGGATTCCTGCATCATCTTCGTTTCCACTACGGATTCGATTGAAGCTGATGTCTGCTGCGCGGTCTCTACATCTAAGAAAACACTGTCCGCGTCAAGTTGGTTACGATATTTTTTATTTTTTCTCAAATAATTAATGGCCGTGTTTTTGGTAACAACCTTCAGCCATGCTTTCAGCTTGGCTTCATTTTCAAATTCGGGCTTATTTTTAATAATTTTGATGAATGCTTCCTGAATAATGTCCTCAGCGGCGGAGTGATCCTTCAACATATATACGATAAACCCGTACATCATCTGATAGTATTCATAGTAGATCTCTCTCTGCAGGGATTCGCCTAGATCATTATAGTCCGCAGCCAACAGCAGTTGGATCCGGTCAGACATATATATCCCCTCTCTATCATGAAGCTTCTCTATTTTTGGACAATCATTCCACTATTTTACTATAATTTGAAGGTTTACTCCATAATTTTGAAATATACGTTTCTATTGTCATTAAGTTAATGTCACAAATAAAAATGATAAATCTGATAGTTCATCCAGCCATATGGTTAAAATAAGCGAGAAAGGAGTGATATTAGATGAAAGCATTAACATATCAAGGTAAAAAGAAGGTAAAGGTGAAAGAGGTCGCTGATCCCTCCTTGCAGGACAATAACGATATCATTATACGAGTCACTTCAAGCGCGATATGCGGATCCGATCTGCATATTTACAATGGGCTGATTCCTGGTATGCATGAAGATTATGTGATCGGGCATGAGCCCATGGGAATCGTCGAGGAAGTTGCCAAAGGAGTAACTCATGTCAAAAAAGGGGACCGTGTCATCGTCCCATTTAACGTATCCTGTGGAGAGTGCTTCTTCTGTAAGCACGAAATGGAAAGCCAATGTGACCATGCTAATGATACGAAGGACAGCGGCGGTTATTTAGGGTATTCAGATACCTATGGAGGATATCAGGGAGGCCAAGCGGAATACCTCAGAGTGCCCTATGGTAATTTTATGCCTTTTGTTATTCCAGAAGACGCTGAATTGGAAGATGACAAATTGTTGTTCTTATCCGATATTCTTCCGACGGCCTATTGGGGAGTCAAGAATGCCGGGGTGAAGCCTGGTGATACCGTAATCGTGCTTGGCTGCGGCCCTGTAGGTCTCCTTACACACAAATTTGCCTGGCAGGCAGGCGCCAAACGGGTTATTGCTGTCGATCATTTGAATTATCGACTGGATCATGCCAAGCGGACGAATCAGGTCGAGACTTATAACTTTGAAGAAATCAAGGGCTTTGAAGGATATTTGAAAGAAATTACACACGGCGGGGCCGATGTCGTCATCGATTGTGTCGGAATGGATGCCAAGAGAACAGCTGTGGAGAAGGTGGAGACAGCGTTGATGCTGCAAGGAGGGTCACTCGGCGCGTTCAGAACTGCATCTGAGGTCGTACGCAAGTTTGGTACGATTCAATTAATCGGAGTGTACGGAGCCAATTACAATATGTTCCCACTCGGCCACTTGTTCGAACGGAACGTAGAGCTGAAGATGGGACAGGCTCCAGTGATTCACCTGATTCCAGAGCTGTACGCACAGATTAAGTCAGGTAAAATCGACCCGACCGATATCATAACACATCAGATGAGATTGGAAGATGCGGAGAGGGCTTATGAAGTGTTTAATAATAAGGAAGAAAACTGCATGAAGGTCATTCTCAAGCCGTAGCTTACCCAGAAACCTATGTGGAGAACAGGACATAAACGGCAGTTCATGAGCACAAGTAAAGAGCCCAGGTCTACTAAGGACCTGAGCTCTTTGATGTTTGTTTTTTTAAATTAAAACGCCCAATTTCCTTTTAGGAAGATCGGCTCTTCATTCCCATCCGCTGTAATGCCATAGATGTCCATTTCACCCGAACCAATCATGAAATCGACATGAGTTAGGCTCGTATTCAGTCCAGCAGCAGCAATTTGCTCCTGATCCATTTCTTTGCCGCCTTCGAGACAGAAGGCATACGCGCTTCCGATGGCAAGGTGATTGCTCGCATTCTCATCAAACAAGGTGTTATAGAACAGAATGTTCGTGTCCGAGATCGGAGACTGATGCGGCACAAGTGCGACTTCACCAAGGTAGTGAGAGCCTTCGTCAATTTCAACCAGGTTTTGCAGTGCTTCCAGCCCTTCTTCTGCGGTTACGTTTACGATTCGTCCATTCTCGAATGTGAGCGAGAACTTGTCAATTAGATTGCCGCCATAGCTTAGCGGTTTTGTACTTGATACCGTACCATTAACACCTGTCTTAAGAGGGGCAGTAAACACTTCTTCTGTTGGCATATTAGCTACAAACGTAAAGCCCTTCTCATTGATACTATCGCCTTGAGCCCAGAGATGTCCTTCGGGAAGCTCAATTGTAAGATCCGTACCCGGCGCTTTGTAGTGCAGCTTCTTATATTTCTTCTCGTTCAATGTCTTAGACTTGCTCTCCAATGTGGAGAGATGTGTCTGCCAAGCAGCTACCGGATCTGCTTCTCCGATTCGAACGGTTTGGAAAATAGCGTCCCATAATAACGATACTTGTTCTTCTTGTGGTGCATCAGGGAACACTTTCGCTGCCCATTCAGGTGATGGTACAGCGATGAGGCACCAGCTGAATTTATCAGCCTGCTGATAAGCACGGTACTTCGCCATCGCTTTGCCGCGTGCCTTTTGAGAAGCGACGATTCTTTCCTGCTTGACGCCCTTCAACAGGTCCGGATTCTCAGACAAGATATGTAACACGGCTGCACCTTGCTCAACGAGCTCCGTCATTTCTCCGGCAGTCCATTTCGGCTCTTTTGAGAACACTTCATCTGCAGCAAGATCGTACTGCATACGGGTGATCTGCTCATCATTCCATTGAACCTTGACGAGAGCGGCTCCGGCATCATAGGCTTCCTTAACGATCAGGCGAGCAAATTCCTTGGATTCGACCGGAGCATGAACGATCAAGGTTTGACCTGGCTGGATGTTGACGCCAACTTTTACAGTGAGCTCAGCATAGGCTTTTAATTTTTGTGCGAAATCATTCATTTCATTAATCCTCCAATACACGCTTGTACATTCACAGCGCAATAATAATTTACCCATGGTAAAAAAAGTACTGCTTACCCAGTTTAACGTAAACGGGTTGCTTTCGCATATCTATTTTATTATTGTACAATATACGTGGTATTCATCAAAAAAACCATTAAAAATTTCATGAACCAGCTGCATACGAAAATAGCTGTCTAATAAGGAGAGAAGAAGAGTGAGTTATAAAATCATCAGAGCCACGATGGGTAAGAATGAGGACAACGAATGGCTGGGCAGTACAGTATTTACTATAGACGAGAGTCCAGTGGAATATGAAATTTCGTTCTACAGTAAGAGAGGGAAGGATTGGGATTACAGCCTTCATTTTGCCGGAGAGCCTGGAGAAGAAGAGGAATTTCTGAAGCTGGATGCCAGAATTGAAGAAGACGATGATCTGTTCGATGAATTGCTGGATGCGGCGATTGATACCATTCCAGAATAGAGGAAAGCATCGGCATTTTTATATTTAAAGCCTTGGACGATTAGTACTTGGTCTATTCCTATGACATGCTGACTATATTTAATAAGGTGAGTTCTCTGCTGATTGACCGTGCATACCGGACTAAGGCTCGGGGTACTCTATAATCTGGTTACATAAAGGAGCGCATTCCAATATATTTATGGGAGGTATCCGTCATATGGAGTCTGACAATCTGATTACTGAGGGCAAGACGGCACTGGAAGAGGTTGCACCCGATATATTGAGTTTGCGCACGTTATTTGTCAATGTCTTGTTTGTAGGCATACCGGGTACTAGACAATGGGTACTGATCGATACAGGACTTGCTGGCTTTGCGAGCGATATTATCCATGTTGCTGAGGAGCGGTTTAAAGGGCCGCCGACGGCGATCATTTTGACACACGGACATTTTGACCACGTAGGTAATGTTATAGAACTGGTACAGCATTGGGGAGCGCCTGTGTATGCCCATCCTATGGAGCTTCCCTATCTGACCGGAGTTAGCGATTATCCTCCTGCGGACCCGTCAGCGAGTGGAGGACTTCTTGCCAAGCTGTCTTTTGCATATCCGAATGAAGCCATTCATTTGGACGATCGGGTGGCTGAGCTGCCTGCGGATTATTCCATTCCTGGAGCCCCGGACTGGCGCTGGATTCATACACCGGGACATTCGCCGGGACATGTTTCGTTGTTTCGAGACGCGGATCACGCACTCATAGCAGGGGATGCAGTGATTACTGTTCAGCAAGAATCTCTATGGCATGTATTGTTTCAGGATAAAGAGCTGAACGGACCCCCTACCTATTTCACAATAGACTGGAAGCAAGCTAAACGTTCTGTTGAGTGCTTGAACCTGTTACAGCCGGCACTGCTGGTTACGGGTCATGGACATGTAATGAAAGGCTCCCAGATGACGGAGCAGCTTGAACGGCTGGCTCGTAATTTTGAGATTCAGGCTGTGCCTAGACATGGGAAATATGTTTAGCGGGTCCTGCTTACCAGAGCGGATCAACAAGATATTTGGCGGAATAATTATAACGAAGATTGCAGCCTTGAGTGATGTGGGGCTGCAATCTTTTTTTTCGCGTGATTAGGGGCGCTGCTTCGCTGTGCTGGATAGAATTTTTTTGAATAACATGGTATATTCGTTCAGTAGGTAAATCATTTTCATATAAAAAATGGATTCACGGAACTAGTTCAATACTAGATATGAAAGCGCTACATAATAGGAGGAATGATGAGAGAATGGCATTAGAACAAATTTATTCCGCAACAGAAGGCGTGTACGGCGGTCTTGCCGCGATCAAGCTGAAGCATGGTGCTTATGAAGCTGCGCTCATTCCAGAAATCGGAGGCAATCTTGTCTCTTTTCGAGATGTAGAGCGTAATCATCAGTATCTCAGAGAGCCTGGGGAAGACAACGTTGAAGAATTGAAGGCGAACCCGGGCATTTACGGCATCCCGGTTCTATTCCCGCCTAATCGATATGAAGACGGCAAATTCCCATGGAACGGCGAGGTATATCAGCTTCCTGTAAATGAAGAAGCAACAGGCAATCATTTGCACGGATTCTTACACTACATCCCTTGGAATGTGGTTAGTTATGGTGCGAATGATCAGGAGAGCTACGTCATTATTGAACAGGTAGTTAGAGAGGGTCATGAGTATTATCAATACCTTCCGTTTGAATATACGATACGTTTACGCTATACATTGAATGCAGCAGGTCTGCAGCAGCAGATCACGATTGAAAATGAAGGTCAGACATCTATGCCGAATCTTCTTGCCTTCCATACCGCCATTAATGCGCCGTTTGAACCGAATAGCACAGCAGCGGATTATGTGGCCAAAGCGACGATTGGACAGCGGATAGAGCTGAATGAACGCAATCTTCCAACAGGCAATACACAGCCTCTGACCGATGAGGAAGTGCTGCTGAAGACGGAAGGAGTAAGCCCCTATTTTGCTTCCATGGACAACCATTACACGGCAGAGCCGCAGAACGGACGGAATTACATGGAGCTGACGAACACGATATCCGGAACCAAGCTTGTGTATGATGTAGGCACATCTTATAAGCACTGGATGATCTGGAACAACAATGCATGTGAGCAGTTCTTCTGTCCGGAACCTCAAATGAATCTGGTCAATGCGCCGAATGTATCAGGACGATCTTCCGAAGAGATTGGTCTTGTTGCCCTTGAACCTGGAGAGATCTTTGAGGAGTCAAGCCGCCTGTATATTGTGAATCCAAAGTAACGCCGAATCTATATGCCATGATGATACAACATCCTATCTCATATACCTAAGGAGGAGTTGCAAGTGGAATATCGCATCGAGAAAGACACATTGGGTGAAATGAAGGTACCTGCTGACCGCTTATGGGGTGCACAAACGCAGCGCAGCAAGGAGAACTTCCCGATCGGGCAAGAGAAGATGCCAATTGAAGTGATTCGGGCTTTTGCAATACTGAAAAAAAGCGCGGCTGAGAGCAACCTGAAGCTCGGCAAATTGTCCGAGGACAAAGCAGCGGCCATCCGTTATGCAGCGGACGAGATTCTTGCAGGACGCATTGACGATCATTTCCCGCTGGTTGTATGGCAGACCGGTAGCGGAACACAGTCCAACATGAACACGAATGAGGTTATTGCTAATCTGGGTAATAAGTGGCTTGCTGAGCAAGGCAAAGAGGAGCGTCTTCATCCGAATGATCATGTAAATATGTCACAGAGCTCTAACGATACGTTTCCAACAGCACTGCATGTTGCAGGTGTACTGGCAGTTGAGGATCAGCTCCTTCCTGCGATCTCTGTCCTGAAAGAAACATTCCGCAAGAAATCAGAAGAGTTCCAGGATATTATCAAGATTGGCCGTACTCATTTGCAGGATGCAACTCCAATTACATTAGGACAAGAAATTAGCGGCTGGGAAGCGATGCTGGCCAAGAGCGAGCGAATGATCAAGACGAGTGTAGAATCTATGAAGGAGCTCGCTATCGGCGGAACAGCTGTTGGAACAGGAATTAATGCCCATCCTAAATTTGGTGAAATGACAGCTGCCGAAATTAGCAGCATTACGGGTAAAGATTTTGTATCGGCACCGAATAAATTCCACGCCCTGACAAGTCATGACGAAGTCGTTTACACTCATGGTGCTGTCAAGGCATTAGCAGCCGATCTAATGAAGATTGCTAATGATGTACGCTGGCTTGCGAGTGGTCCGCGCAGTGGACTTGGTGAGATCACCATCCCTGAGAATGAGCCGGGCAGCTCCATCATGCCAGGTAAAGTAAACCCGACACAGAGCGAAGCGCTGACTATGGTTGTAACTCAAGTCATGGGGAATGATGCGGCAATCGGTTTTGCTGCAAGCCAAGGCAATTTTGAGCTGAATGTATTTAAGCCGGTCATAATCTATAACTTCTTGCAGTCTGTTCAATTGCTGGCGGACTCCATTATTGCATTCAACGACAAATGTGCAATCGGCATTGAACCGAACCGCTCACAGATTGAACACAATCTGAATAACTCTCTGATGCTGGTGACCGCGCTTAATCCGCATATTGGATATGAGAACGCGGCAAGCATTGCTAAGCTGGCGCATAAGAAAGGCCTCTCATTAAAGGAAGCAGCTCTGGAAACAGGACTGCTGACAGAAGAACAATTTGAGGAGTATGTAGTTCCAGCCAAAATGATCGCACCAAAAGCATAATCATATGATCGATTCTAAGCCAGAGCATAGTTCTCTGGCTTTTTTTGTGTGGGAAAGAAGAGGTAGATAAGTTAATAGCAAATTAAGAAAATAGTAATTGACAAATCGTAAGGATTACGATAAATTAATTTTTGTTATTCGTAATACTTACGAAAGTAAATACAGCGTAAATACATACCGTGTACATATCTTTTTTCATGCGGGAGAACGTTCTACTATTATATAAAATGTACTAGAAGGGGAGTCATACGGGTGAGAGGCAGAGGGAAAAACAATAAAAAATGGATTAGTGTACAGATTATAACCCTAATTATGGCCATTATTGTGGCTGGTTGCAGCGGAAATGGTGGAACTTCAGGAGGCAGTGAAGGAACAACGGATACTGCGGGAAGCAGTTCTGCTGGTGGAACCAAGGAACTGGGACTTATGTTTCATTTTAAGAGCGGCACTCTGGATCCTTCAAACGATCTGGTCGCAGTCAGAGCTGGTATTGCAGAGACGCTCGTACGACTGGATGAGAATCTGGAAGTGCAGCCTTGGCTCGCAACAGAATGGACGACAGATGACAATCAAAGCTGGGAGTTTACCATCCGTGACGGAGTAACCTTCCATGATGGCTCTGCTGTTGACGCAGCAGCTGTCAAATCATCATTAGAGAGAGCAGTCCGTGTTAACTCTTCACTTGGGACAGCGCTAAAGATCGATTCCATGACCGCCGAAGGGCAGAAGCTGATCATTAACACGACAGAAGCACATCCGGCCCTGGTATCGGAATTAATCAATCCTTATGCAGCCATTATTAGCACTGCCGCTGAAGAAGAGATGGGTACAGATGCATTTAACCTTGCGCCTGTAGGTACTGGGCCATTTAAGGTCGATTCTTTTACTCCCAACATTCAAATTGATATGATTCGTAATGATCATTACTGGGATGGAGCATCTCCTCTAGATAAAGTAGTCTTTAAGTTTAATGAAGACGGCAACGTTCGTTCTATGGCATTGCAGTCGGGTGAAGTCGATGTAGCCACACAATTACCTGCTGAAACGGTACAAACCATTGAGCAGGCCGAGAACCTTTCCGTCAAATCCATTGCTGGACTAAGAGTGCATTTCCTACTGTTTAATCAAGACAGAGAAGGTGTGAAGGATCTTAAGGTAAGACAAGCACTCGATTTATTGCTGGACCGTGAAAGTATCGCGAATAACATTATGATGGGTCATGCTGTGCCTGCAAATGGCCCGTTTAATACGAGATTGCCATTTGGCAGTCAAGATGAAATAAACGAGCTTCATGTGGAGAGAGCACAGCAGCTGCTAGAAGAAGCAGGATACACTTTACAGAATGGGCAGATGATGAAGGACGGCAAGCCACTGACTCTGAAAGTACTCACTTACAAAGGACGCCCAGAGCTGCCACTTATTGCCCAGCTGCTTCAATCTGAGGCTGCCAAGGCAGGCATCACGATCAATATTCAAACCGTAGAAAATGTAGATACGACAATCCGTGAAAATAAAGATTGGGACATTGTTACCTATAGTAATCTCTCAGCACCTCGTGGTGACGGAGGATACTTCTTGAATTCAGCGTTTATGCCGGATGGGGCGTTAAATGCTACCGATCTCAACATGAGCTCACTTACATCTGTGCTGGATCAATTGAATGAAACAAGTGACCCGAATGAAAGAATACAACTGACTCAAGAGGCAGTTGAAGTTATTAAAGAAGAGGTTCCGCATGCTTACGCTGTATACCCTAACATTATTGTAGGTATGAATGATCGGGTGACAAATTGGGAGCCGGGAGCAGAGGAATATTATATCATTACCAATAAAATGGATGTGAAATAGTTGCTTAAATTAATTAGAGCCCGTCTGATTCAGCTCATCGTCGTTTTGTTTGTCTTATCGATCGTTATATTTGTGCTGATGAAGCTCGCTCCGGGAGATCCCGTCGCATCTCTTCTTAGAATCGATGAGATGGGAGCTACCCAAGCCCAGGAAGAGGCTCTAAGAGAAGAGCTTGGTCTAAACGATCCTGTATATGTGCAGTATTTGGATTGGCTGTCCAATGTGATACAGCTCGATTTTGGGAATTCTTTGCTCAAAAACAAACCGGTTCTGGAGGAGATTATGGACAGGCTTCCAGCCACATTGGAACTAGCGATTGGGGGAATGATCGTCATGATACTGATCGCTGTGCCTGTTGGATTTATTTCAGCTCGTTACCCTAATCGGCTTCCTGACCATCTCGGCAGATTCTTCTCCTTGATCGGGGCGTCTATACCTGTATTTTGGATCGGTCTGCTGCTCATCTATTTTATCGCATTCAAGCTGAACTTGGTTCCTACGATGGGAAGAGGAGAACTGAAGAACTTGCTGCTTCCTTCAATTACTCTTGGGTTGTCTCTTGCTGCCATTCATGCCCGTCTGCTTCGCTCTGGAATGCTGGAGAGCCTTTCTTCAGAATATATTCGAGCTGCCAGGGCAAGAGGATTGTCAGAGCGTAGAATCTACACACGTTACGCATTCAGAGCAGCATTAATTCCGGTGCTCACCGTGTTCGGGATGTCTTTTGGCAGCCTGATCGCCGGGTCTGTGGTGGTGGAGACGCTGTTCTCTTGGCCAGGGCTTGGCAGTATGGCCGTAGAAGCGATCTTCCAGCGTGATTATCCGCTCGTTCAGGGCTACTTGCTGCTGATGGGTGCATGTATTATTATCGTGAATCTTGTAGTAGATCTCGTATATGGACTCATTGATCCACGGATTCGATATGGGAAAGGAGAGACGGGTTAATGCTGTCTGCAAATCGTAAATTAAATGCCGGTAGATACCGAGTATCGATCTTTCAAAAAGTATTTGCTGATCCTATGATACTGATCGGAGCAGGTATTCTTCTATTTATGATCTTGCTTGTGATATTTGGCCCTGTTCTCGTCCCGAATGATCCACTGACGGTAAATATGGCTGAACGTCTTGCACCGCCAAGTGCTCAGTATCCGTTAGGCACAGACCATATGGGGAGATGTTTATTCTCACGCCTTGTAGCTGGTGCGGAAACAACACTCGGAATTGCCGGAATGGTTATTATTATTGTTATGCTTATTGGTATTCCGCTTGGCGTGCTGTCAGGATATGCTGGAGGACGTACGGATCAGTTCATCATGCGTACGGTGGATGGGCTGAGCATATTGCCGGATTTCATGCTGGTCATTGCCATTTCCGGTTTTCTTGGACCGAGCCTCAGCAATATGATTATTGCCATCGTACTAATCAACTGGACAGGATATGCAAGAATAGTGAGGGGTATTGTTCTGTCTGAAAAAGAAAAGGATTATATCGCAGCTGCTCGTGTAGCGGGAAGTGGACCGTTCATCATTATGTTCCGGCACCTGCTTCCATCTGTTATGCCTCAAGTGCTCATCTATGCTGCGCTTGATATTGGTAAAACAATTCTTGTAATTTCTTCACTGTCTTACCTTGGTCTTGGCGCACAGCCGCCTTCTCCAGAGTGGGGTGCCATGCTTAATGATGGCAGATCCTATTTTCAATCTGTTCCAGAGCTCATGATTTATCCTGGAGTTGCAATTATGCTTGTTGTAGTTGCATTTAATTTGATCGGTGAAGGCTTGGGAGATATTCTGAATCCTCGGAGTATGCAGCATAAACCTAACAGAAGGGGGATATTCCGTCGTGTCATTACCAGAAGCCGTAGTTAATATACGCAACCTTCATATTGTATCATCAAGGCAGCCTGAACGGCCGATTATTGAAGATGTGTCCTTGTCCATTCATCCCGGTGAAATGCTGGCTGTCGTCGGGGAGAGCGGAAGCGGTAAGAGTATGACGGCAAGTGCCATCATTGGATTGATGCCTGACTTGTGCTCTGTCACGAGTGGGAGCATTGAGTTCCAGGGTGATAATATTGTGCCATGGACAACCAAGAAGAGAAGAACATTATGCGGCAGCCGTATAGGATATGTTTTTCAAGATTACAAAGGAAGCTTTTCTCCTTTTGTGAAAATTGGGAAGCAGCTTGTAGAGACACTGCGTGCTCATCATTCATACACGAAGCATCAAGCGAAGGAAATGGTACTCGCTGCGCTGGAAGAATGCCGACTTCCCGCAGAACGTGTGTTTAACAGCTATTCCTTTCAACTAAGCGGAGGTCAGCTGCAGCGTGCCGCATTATCTGCTGTTCTGATTCTGAGGCCAGATCTCTTGATTGCTGACGAGCCGACCACAGCGCTGGATGTAATCAATGGAGAGCTTGTGCTGGATCTTATTAAAAAGGTTCAGGATGAAACAGGGTGTGCTGTGATGCTCATCTCTCATGACCTGCGTCTTGTTCTCAGCCGGGCAGATCAGGTTGCCGTTATGAAAGACGGCAAAGTTATCGAGTGTCAGCCTGCACATCTTATCACAGCTCACGCGGAGCATGAATATACGAGAGAATTATTGTCTTCCTGCCCAACGCTTGATGAGCATGATCATCACAGTCATCATGCGGAGCACAATAGTAAAGACAATGATGCTGTACTGCTTGGCCTGCTGTAATTTGATTTAGCTTATCGAAATCGTCATATAGGAGGTATGGTGTTATCGTGGAACCGATGCTTGATGTTAAACACCTCTATAAATGGTACAACGAAGGTTCCAGGAAAATGGCAGCCGTGAATGATGTATCTTTTCAGCTGTTTGAGGGAGAAAGTCTAGGAGTTGTAGGAGAGAGTGGGAGCGGCAAGAGTACGATAGCCCGATTGCTGCTGGGACTTACGAATCTGGATCAAGGTGAAATTCTGTGGAGAGGTGAGCCGATCCACATATTGAAGGGCAAGAAGCTTCGGGAATTTCGCAAGCATATTCAAGTTGTCTTTCAGGATCCTACATCGGCGCTGAGTCCAAGGCTGCCGGTTTATCGCTCCGTAATGGAGCCGCTGGGCAATTTTTCGGCGGTCATTCCTTCATTTCTAGAAGATGTCAGAGGCGACATGCGGAAGACTGCTGTGAAGCTGCTGCAAATGGTAGGGTTGTCTGAGGAGCATATGGATCGTTATCCTCATGAGCTGAGCGGTGGCCAGCGGCAGAGAGTTGCCATTGCACGGGGAATCAGCTTGGGACCTGATTTGCTCATCTGCGATGAACCTACCTCTAGTCTGGATGTAACGGTACAAGCCCAAATACTAAAAATGCTGAAGGAGCTTCAGCATAAGATCGGTATGTCGACTTTGTTTATATCCCATGATATTGCTTCTGTAGCCAACATGACAGATCGTATTCTCGTTATGAAGAATGGTGAAGTTGTAGATTTATTTCGGCGTGAAGAGATTTACGAAGAGAATCGGCATGCTTATACGAAGCTACTGGTTTCCAAAGTTCATTAAGAAGTTCATATGAGGCCGCTGTGATCGCAGGCCTTTTATATATAAAGGAGGAAGACCGGCATTGAGTCAGCTTAAGCCTCTTTCTATATCATTTATTCGCTTATATCTGTTAGCACTACTGTTTTTCGCCGCGAACTCCTTATTGACGATTATATTGCCGCTGCAAAGTGAAGCCGAAGGCATCGGACAAGCGGAAATCGGTCTTATGATGGGGGCATATATGCTGACATGTATGTTTCTGCGTCCCTATGCTGGACAGCTGATGGGAAAATATGGACCTCTGACCGTGATGAGAGGCTTACTGCTTGTTCACGTTCTATGTCTCATTTTATATACCCTCAGCGGAGTGGAGGGTTATATTTGGCTGCGTGCGCTGCAAGGAGCAGGAACGGCGTTCTTTTCCATGACAATGCAGACCGGAATTGTTGAAAGATTGGCAGATAAGGACCGCGCTCAGGGCATGTCCATGTACACGCTCTTCACGATGGTTCCCTCTCTATTTGTACCTATCGTGGCAATGGAGGTATGGGAGAGCGGTATGGGCTGGGTCTATACGCTGGTTGTGATCTCGATTGGAGCGCTCACCCTCTTGGTAGGCTTCAACGTACCACTTCCACAGGAGACAGAGCACAAGAAATCATATACCTTAACGGAAATGTTCAAATCGTTTGCAATGATTGGTAAGAGCAGGCCGCTTCTGATCAGCTCGATCGTTATGCTTCTAGGCTCTTGTATTTTTGGAGCGACGGCCACTTTTCTTCCGCTGTACATGGTGTCAAGTGGATCAGGAAGTGCTGGTCTGTATTTAATGATTCAAGGGATTGTCGTGGTTGGCTGCAGATTTGTGCTGCGCAAAAAAATTCCGTCCGATGGAAGCTGGAACACTTTACTGATCTCATCCATGCTTCTATGTGCCGCAGCAGGATCCTTCCTGCTCGTATTGATGGATTCGATCGGAGGCTTTGTGTACATCTCTGCGGTATTTAACGGTATTGCCGTTGCACTGCTCTATCCAACCCTGACAACGTATCTGTCCTTTGTGCTGCCTGCCGAATCAAGATACGTATTGATGGGATTGTTTATGTCCTCCTATGATCTCGGATATTCTTTGGGCGGACTACTCATGGGGATCGTTATACAGGTCATGTCATATCAAGCGATGTTTGTGGTTTGCACCATACTCGCACTTGCTGCAGTCCTTGCAGTATGGGGGAGCAAGAAGCAAATGGAGAATACTCCGAAGCACTCATCCCTAAGCGTTTAGAGAAAGAAGCTCGATATATAGGATTCAAAAAACACGGATAACGGTATCCTAGAGACGATACGGTTATCCGTGTTTTTTTTATTTTTGAGGACATATGTCCTTTTCTAATGCTTCATCGTGTTATTTAATAATAACAGTCTGATTCAACGAAGTAAGCGACGTAACGCAGAAAGGGGAACACCGCAAGTGAAAGGTATTTTATATGCAGCATTGGGAGGAGCCTGTATTACACTGCAAGGAATCGCCAATGCAAAGATCAGCTCAGATGTAGGGACCTGGCAGGCTGCGACCATAACACAGCTGACCGGATTTATTTTAGCATTGTTTATTCTCATGCTTGTTCGCGATCGAAGCTGGAAAGAGCTGAAGAATGTGAAGCCGCTCTATATAACGGGTGGAGCAATGGGAGCCATTATCATTTTTAGTGAAGTTTCGGCCATTCAGCAGGTGGGAGTAACATTAACCATATCCGCACTGCTGATTGCACAGCTTAGCCTGACTTATCTTATTGATACCAACGGGTGGTTTGGTGTCATGAAACGGAAGATCACCCTTCCCGGCTTAATTGGCATCGCAATGATGATATCGGGTGTCATTATATTAAAACTGTAGAGCAGAAAGGAATATATTATTATGGCACTTGGGATTATATTGGCGCTGGTTGCTGGAGCATTCGTAAGTCTGCAGGTCATCTTCAATAGCAAAATGAACGAGCATACCGGCTCTTGGCTGACCACAACCATTGTATTGGGACTCGGAGCAGTAGCTGCCTTGACAGCCAGCCTCCTCTTCGAGGGAGCAGATACGTTCCAGCTGCAGCATATGAAGCTGTGGTATTGGTTCAGCGGTATGATTGGAGTAGCGGTTGTGTATAGCCTCATGCAGGGCATTAAGCTGCTCGGTCCGACCTTCTCAACCTCGATTACACTCACTGCTCAGCTAGGCTTTGCCGTGCTGTTTGATTCCTTGGGACTGTTTGGACTGGAAAAGATCGATTTATCAGTAAATAAATTGGTCGGTGTTCTTGTCATTGTTGGCGGGATCCTGGTATTTAAATACGGTGAGCGTCTGGGTGACAAGAAGAGGGGCAGAACAGCAGAATAACAGTTCTGTAATCATTGACAACAAAATAAATATAGAACAGGAACGACTCTAGATGTGGATGAGGGTCGTTCTTTTTTATTGAAGAAAAATATTTTTTGTTGTATATTCCCAAATTGCATTTTGATGTTATAATAGTTAACAATACTTGGTTTAACATTACATAAGATGTTAGATATGAAAGAGGTGTGTTCCAATGCAGTTAACGGTAAAAGAAGCCTTATCCATATATCCGCTTTCGGAAGCAAAGCTTGTTGCGGGTGCTGAAGGGACCATGCGTACACTGAAGTCAGTGAATGTCATGGATGCACCTGATATTGCAGATTGGATCAAATCTGGCGAGATGTTGTTTACTACCGCTTTTGTCATGAAGGATAGCGAAGATGATGCGGTTAAACTGCTGCGCCGCTTGAATGAACGAGGCTGCGCTGGACTCGGTGTGAAGCTGGGAAGATTCTGGCAGAACATCCCTGCACAGATCATTGAGGAAGCGGATGCGCTTCAGCTGCCGCTGCTTGAACTGCCTTTTCAATTTACATTTTCAGATCAGATGAACGCCTTGTTTAAGGCTGAATATGAACGGAATACACGAACACTGGAGACGGTTGTAAACAAACAAAAGCGGCTCATGCAGTTTGCGCTTGAGCAGGATCAGAAGAACGATGTTTTCTCAAAATTGGCTGCCGTTCTGAACTACCCTATTGCGGTGATCGGTTCCCGGGGGCATATGCTGTATGTTAGCGAGGAAATGAGGGACACGAATATTCAGCAGGGCTGGCCCTTCAAAAATGTCATGCATCGTGTCAAATGGGATCACGGAAGCTGTTATCGAGTGCCTGTGATGCAAAAGGATGAGGATTACGGATTCTTGTTAATTTATACAGATGGTGCGTACGGACTTAAGGCTGAGGAGGAGTTGTTTCAGCAGGCGTCGGAGGTGCTCGCATTTTATATGGATATGACTTATCGGGAGCACATTAACCCGACGGTTCAAGATGAAATTAGAGTGATTGTGAAGCAGTATCTGGATCGTAAGCTGGGCTGTGAGGAGCTCATACGCAGGTCGGAGGGGCTGGGAGTTCAATTGTTTCAGGATTCCGGGACATACCAATGTGTGCTGACGACAATCGAGTCGGAGGGTTACACAGAAGGGAAGCTGATCAAGCAGGTGCATCGGGAGCTTCAGTATAATCCGATGATGCAGCTGACTGCATCGCATCATATTCAGATGGATGAAGGAATTCTGTCCATCTACGCATGTCCGGCTGACAAAGATTACGGTGAAGAGCTCTCGCGATTCTTGACTTCGCGATTTGAGGATTTGATCGGAGGAAGGAAGACAGGGGGCGTTGGGCCAAGGTTCTGGATAAGCAAGATGAAGCATGAACCCAAATCACTGCGTGAAGCATTCCAGGAGTGCCTGGATACACGGGCCATCGCTAGCCGGTTCGGAATGAAGGATACAGCGCTGCAATTTGAGATGCTGGAATTCGCCTATGTGTTTCAGCACGTTCCTGAATCCATCATGGAAACATATTGTAACAAAGTACTTGAGCCTCTATTAGTGAAGGATGGAGATCCGACACAGGTGCTAATGAACACGCTTGAAGCCTTTATTGAAAATGACGGACTGATCAATGAGGCTGCGAAGCAGCTCTTTGTGCACCGCAACACCGTGACTTATCGAATGGATAAAATAAGCAGTCTGCTGCAAATGGATTTCAAAAAATCGAATGATCTGCTTAAGCTTAAGCTTGTTTTTACCTTCCGCAAATTTCTTCAGGATCAGGGAGTGCATAAGTAATTGTTGTGTAAATGTAACAATCCATACGTGCACGAGACACAAAGGAAATGGCTTGCGTTATTTTATATAACAAATCGGCGTGATTTATATTGTCATATATTCTCTCCCCACACTACAATGCTCTTATACATTCGATCCGGAGGTGATTCTTTCTGAAATTATCAATTGATGATGTTAACTCTTATTCCAAGGAACAATTCACAGAAGCCTTCGGCACGTTATTCGAACATTCGTCTTGGGTTGCAGAAGAGGCGTACAGTAAGAAGCCATTCACATCTATGGCTCAGCTGCACGAACAAATGAAAAGTGTCGTCGAATCAGCAGATACGGAACGGAAACTGATCCTTCTGCGAGAACATCCGGATTTGGGAGCCAGAATCGCGATGAGCAGTCATTCTGTCCAAGAACAAGCCGGCGCCGGGCTCCAAGCCTTATCAGAGGTACAACATAGTGTACTGTCTGAATTGAACCGGAAGTATACGCAGACCTTCAAGTTCCCATTCATTATCGCGGTGAAGGGGAAATCCTCTGACGAGATTATCGCAGCGATTAAGGAGCGAGTCCATCACAGCTATGAGACGGAGTTTGAGACAGCCCTCCGTGAAGTATATCGTATCAGCTGGTATCGGCTTGAAGCATGGATGTTAGAACATATGGAAGAGGAGAGGTAATCAATATGACAAGAGACCAGCTGGATTCCAGAACAATGTATTACGGCAAGGGAGATGTGTGGGTGTTCCGTTCTTATGCTAAACCACTCACAGGGATAACGGTCATTCCGGAATCTCCTTTTCGCGGCAGAGAGAATGTGCTGTTCGGTATGAATATTAAAGTCGCGGTGAAAGGGGAGGATTTTCTAACCTCCTTTACAGAGGGCGACAATTCCCTTGTTGTTGCAACGGATTCGATGAAAAATTTCATATTAAGACATGCAGCTCACTATACCGGAGCAACGGTAGAAGGATTTTTGGAGTATGCAAGCCGCCGTTTTATTGAAACCTACCCGCAGATGACCGGAGTACGCATGAACGCTACACAAGTGCCATTCGAAAATATCCAGGTTGGCTCTCCTGATGGCAATATCCCGAGCAATCTTGTCTTCAAGTACTCCCACAACGAAAGTGCAGGAGCGATTGTAGAAGTAGAGCGATGCGGCGAGAATATCGAATTATCCTATGCCCAGAGCAGTGTCAAGAATCTGCGCCTGATTAAAGTGAAAGGCAGCGGATTCGCAGGTTTTGTCCGCGATGAATATACAACTTTACCTGAAACCTCTGACAGACCGCTGTTTATCTTCCTCGATATCCATTGGAAATACAAGAATCCGGCAGACGGACTTGATGATACCCGTGACAGCTACGTTGATGCAGAACAGATCCGCGATATTGCAGCAACCGTGTTTCATGAGAATAACTCTCCATCCATTCAATATCTAATATATCTGATCGGCCTTCGTATTCTGAAAAACTTCAGTCAGCTGGAGGAAGTATCGTTTGAGTCCAGCAACCGTACGTGGGAAACGATCGTAGAAACTGTAGATGAAGGTCCGGGCTCCGTATTTACTGAACCGCGTCCACCTTATGGCTTCCAAGGCTTCTCGATGACGCAGGAGGACCTTGCTGCTTATGAGAACAAGCCTCAAGAAGCAGGAAGTATATAATGGCGGGTAAACTGACGACCCATGTGTTGGACACAAGCAGAGGTATACCGGGAAGAAGTATGAAGGTTGAGCTGTATTTCATTGAGAGTACAGGTGAGGCGAAGTATTTAGCATCCGCTCAAACGAATGACGACGGAAGACTCGATGCTCCCTTTCTCGAGGGAGAGCTGACAACCGGAACTTATGAGCTGCGGTTTCATGCAGGGGAGTATTTTGAATCGTTTTTGAATGAAACGGGAATCCGCTCAATCTGGGATGTGATCCCGCTGCGATTCGACGTCGCAAACGATGAGGAGCATTATCATGTTCCACTGCTGGTTGCACCTGGAGGCTACAGCACTTATAGAGGGAGTTAGTATAAGAACGCAGATGCCTCAGCTATAGATAAGCTATGCGTCTACAAGGGAGGGCTTCTGATGAAATCAAATTATGAGGTCATTATCCAAGGCGGTCATATCGTCTTGCCGCATGGAGTAGAGAAAATGGATATCGGCATTAATGAAGGTGTCATTGTTGCGATTGAGCCACAACTGATTCCAGATGGGGATACGACGATATATGACGCAACGGACCTTGTCGTTATGCCGGGAGCTATTGATGCGCATGTCCATTTTAATGAACCGGGACTGGATTCATGGGAAGGATTCGAGACAGGCTCTGCATCCCTGGCTGTGGGGGGGATTACAACCTATATTGATATGCCGCTCAATGGTGTGCCTCCGACGACAACGATGCGCGGCTGGGAGATGAAGGGGGCGCGGGCGAAGGGTCACAGCTATGTGGATTATGCATTTTGGGGAGGGCTGGTTCAAGATAATCTCGAAGAGCTGGCACCTCTTGCGGACGCGGGTGCAGCCGGCTTCAAGGCTTTTATGTCTGAGCCAGGTGGAGAAGGAGAAGAAATCTTTACACGAGCGAATGATCAGACGCTGATTAAGGGGATGGAACGCATTGCCGAGATCGGAGGAGTGCTGGCACTTCATGCAGAGAGTGATGAGATGACGAGCGCATTATCTTATGCCAAGCAATCGCGGGGGCATGTCAGTGCTAGGGATTACTTGGACTCGCGTCCACCAGAAGCGGAGATCGAAGCTGTTCAAAGAGCTCTTGTGTATGCCAAAGAGACCGGATGTCCACTTCACTTTGTACATATCAGCACCCGGCGAGCCGTTGAGCTAATACAGACGGCCAAGATAGACGGGCTGGATGTCACGGTAGAGACATGTCCCCATTACCTGGTATTAACCGAGGAGGACGTGCTTGAGCTTGGAGCCATTGCGAAGTGCGCACCACCGCTGCGAAACTTAATCGAGCAGGAACAGCTGTGGGAAGCGATAGAAGATGAACAGATTGATCTCATTGCCTCGGATCATTCACCGTGCCTGCCATCTATGAAAGAAACCGATAACTTCTTTGAGATATGGGGAGGTATTGCTGGTGCCCAGAGCACGTTACTACTAATGCTCGATGAAGGGTACGTGAAGAGAGGTATTCCGCTGACGACGATGGCAAGATTGCTCTCAGCAAATCCGGCAAAAAGGTTCGGACTCGCTGGAACCAAGGGTGAAATACAGATCGGCAAGGATGCAGACTTCGCGATCATTGATTTTAATCAAGGTTATGTCCTTACCGAACAGGATATTCGGTACAGGCATCCGCAGTCGCCCTATATGAACAGAAGCTTCTCATGTAGAATTAAAGGTACATTCAGCCGCGGCATTCTCGTCTACAATGATGTTACAGGATTAATAGAGCAGAAGCCGGGAAGATTCATTGCGGCTGGAGTAAGGACGACATTAGCAAGCAAAGGGGGAGATAGGTATGCCTGATTCCGCTGATATTACATCAATGCCGCTGCTTCAAGACGAAGCGTTCGAGGCATATTCAACTCTTCTACATAAACTGCTGGATGATCTCGAAGAAATGTCCGCCAGTGAGGCGGGGGGGTGCACCAGACTGCTGTACTCTCCCGCCTGGCTGAGAGCCCAGCATCATTTGGCGGCATTCATGCAGGAACGAGGGCTGGGCGTTTCATTTGATGAAGCGGGCAATCTATATGGATGCCTTCAGGGAACAGGGAATGATGCTCCGCTGTATACAGGCTCTCATATTGATACGGTTCAATCTGGCGGCAAGTTTGATGGTGCGCTGGGTGTCGCAGCAGGTATAGCTGCATTATTGTATTTGAAAGAAACCTACGGAGAACCAAGTCGTTCGCTGGTTGCCTTATCACTCAGTGAAGAAGAGGGCAGCCGATTTCCTTTTGCTTTTTGGGGATCAAGGAGCGTCACAGGGCTTAGCAGCTGGGCTGCAGCCGGAGGGCTTAAAGATGCAGAAGGAATCACATTGCAGCAGGCTGCTGAAGCGGCGGGATTTGGTCCTGATTCAGGTCATACTTCTGAAATTCAGGCACCTGCCGGTTATGTGGAGCTTCACATCGAACAGGGTTCAGTACTGGAGCGAACGAATACATCCATTGGCGTCGTAACTGGAATTGTTGGGCAGAAACGAATTGATATCACGGTTCAAGGTGAGGCCAATCATGCAGGCACGACACCGATGTCCTATCGGAAGGATGCTCTGGCTGGTGCAGCCGAGATGATCAGCGAAATAAGGAAGCTGGCGATTACTTATGGGGATCCGCTGGTAGCAACCGTAGGCAATGTAGAAGTATTTCCTGGAGCTGTAAATGTGGTGCCGGGAACGGTGGAGTTTACATTGGATATCCGACATACGGATCAAGTTATCCTTAACGAATTTACAGAGCTCATCCTACAACGAATTCACACGATTGCAGATTCTTATGAGCTAATTGCCAGTTCAGAGGAGCATCTGTCTGTTGAACCGACGCCAATGAATCCGGCATGGGTAGAGAACACCGTAGAAATATGTGAGCGATTAGGGCTCAGTTATCGGAAAATGCCAAGTGGAGCCGGACATGATGCTCAAATCTTTGCGAGCATATGCGATGTTGCCATGATCTTTGTGCCAAGCAAGGACGGCATCAGTCATAATCCACTGGAGTATACGTCACGCGAACAGATTGACCAAGGATTTAAAGTGCTCATTGAGCTGCTGCATCAATATGGCTACAGGGGGAAGACAGATGAAGAAATATAAGGAGCTAAACCCTTCACTTCGAACAATTATGACGCCAGGGCCCGTGGAAGTAGATCCGCGTGTGCTCCGAGCCATGTCATTTCCTATATTGGGTCAATTTGATCCCGAATTTACGTCCTTAATGAATGAAACAATGGAGCTCGTCAGGGATGTATTTCAAACGAATAACCAGTGGAGCTATCCGGTAGACGGTACATCCAGATCCGGACTCGAAGCTGTACTTGTAAGCATTATACAGCCTGGAGATAAAGTGCTGGTACCGATCTATGGCCGATTCGGGCACCTGCTGGTTGAAATTGCGGAGCGCTGCGGGGCAGACGTCGTTCACATCGAGACAGAGTGGGGCGGTGTGTTTGATCCAGAGACGGTGATTGAGGCCATTCATGAGCATAAGCCCGGTATCGTAGCGATGGTGCATGGAGAGACCTCGACAGGGCAGATGCAGCCGCTTGCCGAGATAGGTCGAACGTGCAGGGAGCTGGATATTCTCCTAGTTGTTGATGCGGTCGCTACCATTGGCGGAGTACCGGTCGAGACCGATAACTGGATGCTCGATGCGGTTATGGGAGGTACACAGAAGTGTATCTCTGTTCCTTCCGGTATGGCTCCGATTACTTATAATGACCGAATTGAGCGTAAGCTCCTGTCCCGTAAAAGGGTTGAGCGTGGACTCAGAGACCCGGCTAATGTTGAACTTGCGAATGATGGACAGATGATTCGAAGCAACTATTTTGATCTGAGCCAGATTCAGGATTACTGGAGTGCTGCAAGGCTGAATCATCATACAGAAGCGACATCCATGCTATATGCTCTTCATGAAGGACTCCGAATCCTGCTCGAAGAAGGTCTGGAAGCCAGATTCTTGAGACATGAGCTAAATGCTAGAGCGCTCGTGCAGGGCGTTAAAGGAATGGGACTCACCTTGTTCGGTAATGAAGAGAGCAAGCTTACTTGCGTAACTTGTATTAATATCCCAGAGGGTATTGATGGAGAAGCGGTTCGCAGCAGATTGCTGCATGACTTCGGAATCGAGATCGCAAGTTCGTTCGGCCCGTTGAAGGGGAAAATATGGAGAATCGGAACGATGGGCTTCAGCTGTAATCAGAAAAATGTGCTCCACACCTTAGGCGCACTGGAGGCTGTCCTGATCCGTGAAGGATATCGCTTGCCGGCTGGTGAAGCGGTGCAGGCCGCACTGGATGTCTACTCTGTGGTCAATAAGGAGGGAATTTCATGCTGAATCAAATGCCTGTAGGTATGGAAGTCATGGTTACCTCACCACATTATCTAGCCAGCAGTGCGGGCGCAAGAATGCTCGCTGATGGCGGTAATGCTTATGATGCGGCGATTGCAGTAAGTGCTGCGCTGGCTGTCGTTTATCCCCATATGACCGGTCTGGGCGGCGATTCTTTTTTTCTAACTTACAACGCAGCATCAGGAGAGCTGTCCGGATACAACGGTTCAGGCCGCTCACCAGCCATGCTGACCAGAGAAATGTTTGAACAGATGCAGCTTCGATCCATTCCACAGCGCGGTGTGCTGAGTGCGTTAACTGTACCGGGGATGGTGGATGCATGGTGGGAAGTATCCCAGAAGTTCGGGAAGCTGTCCTGGTCCGACCTGCTCGCTCCTGCCGTCTTCTATGCGGAGCACGGCTGTCCGGTATCTCGCAACTTAAGAGAATGGCTCATCAAGGATGAGCAGTTTATTCGAGCGGATCAAGGACTAGCGTCCGTCTTTTTGAAGGATGGAGAACTGCTCAAGGAAGGCGACATTCTTATTCAGCAAGAGCTGGCCGCATCGCTTAAATTGCTGCAAAGCGGGGGGAAGGACGTCTTCTATAAAGGGGGGCTTGCAGAACAGATTACGAATGCGGTGAAGAAGGATGGCGGTTTTTTGCAAAAAGAAGATTTCGAGAATCATACCGGGGAATGGGTAACTCCTGTATCTACGGGTTATCGAGGTTACGAAGTCTATCAAATGCCTCCGAATTCACAAGGCTTCTCCGTATTGATGATGCTGAACATGCTTGAGCATACAGAAGTATCCTCAGTTGAGCGCATTTCCAGCACTTATTACCATCTCATGACTGAAGTGACGAAGAAGGCATTCCGTGATCGTGATCGATATCTAACAGACCCGGATTTCAGAGAGATTCCTCTTGAGGAATTATTGTCTAAGCCATATGCCGATAAGCTATGGCAGGAGATTGAACAGCATCCGAATAGGGCGGAGCCGACACTGTCCAAAGCCATGGGGCAGGATACAGCCTATGCAGCGGTAGTGGATCACGAAGGGAACGCGGTATCCTTCATTCAAAGTCTCTATTTCGATTTTGGCTCAGCATATATGGCAGAAGGAACCGGTATCGTTTTGCAGAACAGAGGCTCCTTCTTCTCTCTGGATCCAAGTGAAGCGAATGTACTGGAACCAGCCAAGCGCTCCTTCCACACCTTGATGCCTGGAATGGTATTCAAAGACGGGAAACCGTACTTGCTGTTAGGGACTCAAGGCGGTGAAGGTCAGCCGCAAACCCAGCTGTCACTCCTTACGGCTGTGCTGGATTACAACTTGTCTGTTCAAGAGGCGATCAGCCTGCCTCGCTGGGTGTATGGGCGCACTTGGGGAGAAGAGGGGGATGAGCTGAAGCTGGAGCAGCGGTTTGATGATGTAATATTGAATGAACTCGAAGAGATGGGACATAAAGTACGGCCTCTTGGTCCATGGGACGATCTGATGGGGCAGGCCCAGGGAATTTTAATTCAAGAGAACGGATTGCGCAGCGGGGCTGCTGATCCGCGCGGCGACGGAGCTGCCATCGGCTGGTAGGAGAACACATGTAATCGTGAAGAGCACCTGTACACATTTGAATCTTGATCAAGGGAGGTCGTCATATGGGAACGATCCTCATTAAAGGGGCTCAAATCGTCACCATGAATCCGAATGAAGAAGTGCTGATAGGTGATTTATTAATAGAAGATAACCGGATCAAAGAAATTGCTTCCAGCATTGATGTTACCGCGGACCGCATCATTGAAGCGGGCGGCAGAGCACTTCTGCCCGGATTTATACAAACTCATATCCACTTATGCCAGACGTTGTTCCGCGGAAGGGCAGACGATCTGGAGCTCATGGATTGGCTTCGCAAGCGGATCTGGCCGCTGGAAGCAGCACACGATGAGGAGTCGGTCTATTACTCTGCTCTGCTCGGGCTGGGCGAACTCATAGCGAGCGGCACAACCACCATTCTGGATATGGAGACGGTTCATCATACGGAATCGGCCTTTCAAGCCATTGCACAGAGTGGAATCAGGGCCCTCTCCGGAAAGGTCATGATGGATCATGGTGATGAAGTGCCGCTGCCACTGCAAGAGACAACTGCGGATTCCTTGCAGCAGAGCGTTGCTTTGCTTGAGAAATGGAACGGCTTTGGTGGAGGAAGAATTCAATATGCCTTTTGCCCGAGATTTGTTGTCTCTTGTACAGAGGAGCTTCTAACCGAGGTTCGTGATCTGTCGGCACAATATAATGTGAAGGTGCACACCCATGCCTCCGAGAATCGGGGCGAGATTGAGCTTGTCGAGAATGAACGGGGCATGCGCAACGTCGTATATCTAGATCATATTGGGCTCGCGAATCAACGGCTCATTCTTGCACATTGTGTGTGGCTAAGTGAGGAAGAGAAGGAGATTATACGCAAGCGTGATGTCAAGGTAACGCATTGTCCTGGCTCAAATATGAAGCTGTCCTCCGGCATCGCTGACATACCCGATCTGCTGAACCGGCAGGTTCATGTGGGCATCGGAGCGGACGGTGCTCCATGCAATAACAATCTGGATATGTTCCAGGAGATGCGATATACAGCTCTTATTCATAAAGTAGAGCATGGACCGACGGTCATGGACGCAAGGACAGTGCTTCGTATGGCTACGATGGGCGGTGCTGAAGTGCTTGGTCTGGCCAAAGAGATCGGCAGCCTTGAGGTTGGGAAGAAGGCAGACCTGGTTCTGCTCGATTTAAATGATTTTCATACGTTTCCATCCCATGAGGTTGATATCTATTCCCGTGTCGTATATTCAGCCACACGAAGCAATGTAGATACCGTCATTATTGATGGCCAGATTGTTCTTGAGAACCGTATGGTCAAGACCATTGACAGGGGCATTGTGCTGAGAGAAGCAGATCTGAGTATAGCCCGGTTAATGAAGAGAAATAAACATATATCTTAACATGGATTGTCCCGGATACGGGCGGCAGCTGCCGCTCGTATTTATGCATTCTGAAGCCATGTCAGCTTTATGAAGCCGCCAATATCATTTAGGAGGGGATCGGTATGGAAATGCATGATATCTGCAAGCTGGTTCAAACCACGGAAACAAAGTTTGTGCTTGCTACCGCTGTATATGTAGAAGGTCATGCCTACCGCAAACAAGGCGTATCTATGCTGTTCTCAGAACAGGGGCTCATGTATGGAAGCATTAGTCCTGGATGTATAGAGACCGATCTCTCCTTGCATGCAGAGTATGTAATGTCTACTGGATGCCCTCAAAAAATCGTCTATGATATGCGCCCGGACGATGACCTCTCTTGGGGCGAGAACATCGGCTGCGGCGGTTTGCTCCACATTCTGCTGGAGCCTGTCGATGAGGCGTTGAAGCAGATCCTGCTGGAAATGGGCGGGCTGCTAGATCGCGGAATTCAAGTTGATCTGCGTAGAAATTGCTCTGCGGACGAGGGAGCTATTCGAGATTATTCCGTTCAATGCATTCCCCATAAGGATAGCGAACCCTTCAAATCACATGCCAAAATAACCCACCATCCAAGTTACGCAGCTCAAAAGTGGAACAGTGGGGCATGGCTTTACTCTAATACCTACACACCGAAGCCGAGGCTTATTGTAATCGGTGCGGGCAATGACACAATTCCTGTCGTTCGCATGGCACTGGCTTCCGGGTTTCGAGTAGTGGTAGCTGACTGGCGTGAAGCGCTTGTCAGTGCAGACCGATTCCCGGGTGCAGAGCTCTTGGTTGGTTTTCCAGCTGAAATCTATCCTCGCCTCCAAATAACAAGTCAAGATTATATTTTGCTGCTAAGTCACCATTATCCACATGAACGAGGCTTCCTCGAATTGTTGTCAGCTGCAGATACAAATGTAAATTCAGCTTCAATTGCAGATATACCATACACCTATTTAGGTATTCTGGGTTCCCGGACGAGAACTTCCAGATTGATAGACGGCCTGCCTTCATTGCCTCGTTTACACGCACCGGTGGGCTTAACGATTGGATCAGAAGGACCAGAGGAGATAGCGATTGCTATCGTTGCAGAGCTGATCTCCGTTAAAAGAGGTCAGCCCTGGGGTGCCGGTAAGGAGGAGAAGCTAAATGCGGAAGGCAGGAATTATTCTAGCTGCAGGAAACAGTCAGCGAATGGGTGAACCCAAGGTGAATCTTCCTCTGGTTGATGAGATGACGATGGGAGCTGTAGTACTTCAACAGGTGGTTGCTTCTGAGCTGGACTTCATCGTCGTGGTCGTTAGACCGGATGATCCGCTGACATGGGTCAGTACAGCTGAAGAGCAGAAGGTATATATATCCGTGTGCCATGAAGCACGGGATGGAATGGCATATTCTCTGCGGCAAGGAATCAGAACAGTGAAGGAAAAAGGAGCCGATTGTGCCATGATACTGCTTGCAGACCAGCCCCTCATTCAACAGGCTCACATCAATCAACTGATTGCACGTTTAAAGTCTTCTCCTGATCTTGATTATGTAGCAGCCAAAGATCATGACGAGCTTAAGCCGCCCATTTTGTTTAGCCGTACCATGTTCAACTCTTTAATGCAGCTCAAAGGGGATGAAGGCGCACGCAAACTGCTGCGAAGCAGCACTATTCAAGGAATCGGTATTCCTTTTAATAAAGATCAGTTTCTGGACGCAGATACAAAGGAAGAGCTTGCTGTAATCAAACAAAAACTGTCGAAGGAAAGGCAGCTTGTACATTTGCATTCAGATGATCTCTATGAAGATACATAGGAAGCTGAAGGAGGTACTTCAATGTCATTGAATGAGCATAAGCCAATCACTTATCCCACGGTATGGCAGCCTGGAGATATATATGAAGCAAGGAATATAGCAGAAAAATTGAATGCAGGCTTTGTCTGGGCTTCAGGTACAACGCTTCTTCGAACACAGTGGGAGATGGGTACGGCGCTGATGCCCGAGCATCTAATCAGCCTGAATCGAATCCCGGAGATTCGGAACATATCAGAAGATCCAGAGAAGCTGAATATTGGAGCCATGTGCAGGCTCCGGACATGTACCGAGGATATTCGATTTCGGGACAGCTTCCGACTCATTCATGATGCAGCTGAAGTCATCGCGGCTCCTTCTATTCGGAATCTAGCCACCATCGGGGGCAATGTTGCTTCAGGTGTGGGCGATATCATTCCAGCCCTACTCGTCTATGATGCTTCATTGCTATGGCTTACCGAGAAGGGGCTTGAAGAAAAGAGCCTGCTGTCCTGGCTTGAGGAGTGGAAAACAGGACAGCGTAATGCTTCTGATCTGCTGCTGAACATCTATATTCCAGTAGAAACGAGGATCCATACGCATGGTCAGAAATACCGACCTGTATCCTTCTTTCACAAAATCGGCAGAAGAGAAGCTTTTACCCCTTCATTAGTGACCGTTGCAGTTCATGGTTCCATAAATGAGGCAGGCACATGGGATTCCATAGCGATTGCAGCAGGTGGAGGCTCCGGTCACGCGATGAGGCTTAGAGAAAGTGAAGCCTTGCTGCGCGAACATAAGATGAGCGAAGCCTCTCTAACCAAGCTGGCAGAAACGATTGAAGCAGAGTTCGTAACCTATTCAGATCTGTATGCCTCAGATTCTTATCGTAAGCTATCGGCTTCTAATCTGATTGTATCGAGCTTATGGAAGTCCTTGAACTAGGTAGTCATGGGAGAAGGAGTGTGAAGCTTCATGCGGCTAAACAAGGAAAACAGCGGAAAGAGATGGTATACCCGTCCAGACGGCAAAGAAAAAGTAACCGGAACACTTCAATATTTAACCGATAAATCACTTCCCGGCATGTTATATGGAAGGGTACTTCGAAGCATCCATCCCTATGCGAGGATCATTAGTGTAGATACAGCGGCTGCTGAAGGTCTTCCTGGTGTGCAAGCCGTGCTTACCCATAAGGATGTTCCAGGGATGAATGCCTTCGGCATCGCTACCCCTGATCAGCCTGTCTTCTGTGATGAATTTGTTCGCTACACAGGAGACGCAGTCGCAGCAGTAGCTGCAGACACGCTGGAAATAGCGGAAGCTGCCCTTAAGCTGATCAAGGTCGAATATGAGGTGCTGTCACCACTCAGCTCCCCAGAAGCAGCGCTTGCTCCAGATGCGCCTAAGCTCCACCCGCATGGCAATATTTTGCATCGTACAGAAGTGAAGAGAGGGAATGCAGAAGCTGCATGGATAGAAACAGAGCATATCATCAGAGAGACATACTATACGCCTCGTCAAATGCACACTTATATGGAAACAGAAGGAGGACTGTTCGTTCCGGAAGAGAACGGCAGACTCAGTGTGTACGCACCGACCCAGCATGGATACAAGGACAGAATGCAGCTATCCCGTATTTTAAACATGGAAGAGGAAATGATTCGGGTTGTCTCGAGCCCTATAGGCGGATCGTTTGGAGGAAAGGATGAGCTGAATGTTCAGCCCTACGGTGCGCTGCTCGCCCTGAGAACTAAACGTCCAGTCAAAATTCATAATTCTCGCAAAGAGTCTGTACGTGCCGGGTTGAAACGGCATCCGATGAAGATTGAGATGGAGACCGGTTTTACGAAAGAAGGGATGATAACCGCTCATCGTGTAAGGATTACCGCCGATACAGGAGCTTATGCCACGCTTGGCGCGCCTGTATTGAACTTTGCGACAGAGCATTCCATGGGTCCTTATTCCATTCCACATGTAGATGTGGAAGGGCTATCGGTCTATACCAATAATGGAGTTTCTGGCGAGTTCAGAGGGTTTGGCGGAAATCAGGCAATCTTTGCTATGGAAGGGCAGATGGATCGGGCTGCTGCACAGCTAGGAATAGATCCTTGGGAGCTAAGAAGACGGAACCTCAGAAGTAACGGTGATCCGGGACCACTTGGTCAGCAAATTTTGGTTACAAACGGGCTGCAGGAAGTATGGGAAGCCGTTCATCATTCAGATCTATGGATACAAGAGGAGCGTACCGAGCTTCCACCTTGGATTCGTAAAGGGAAGGGTGCTGCGATAGCAATGCACGGTGCGGGTCTTGGTTATGGCATACCTGATCCTGCCGGCGGCAGATTGCGGCTGAATGAGGAGGGGAAGATTGAGGCGGCCTTCAGCTACGAGGAATTTGGGCAGGGACTCGTATCGACCCTCGAAATTATGCTGTGTGAGCTGTTTAACTGTGTCCGGGAGGATCTTGAGATCGTAATAGGGGATACGGATCGTGTACCGCACAGCGGTTCCAGTACAGCTTCCCGGTCAACCACAATGGCTTGGATGGCATTGCAGCGGTTAAAGACACCATTCCGAGACAAGATAACTCTTCTCGCCAGCCAGGCGACCGGGATTCCTGCACACGAGCTTGTCACCGGACCAGGGGGAATTTGGCGCAGGAGCCAGGAGAGTAGAGAGGATCAATACAGGGTTCTGTCATTTCAAGCAATTACACAGCTAGCGTCAGCTGAAGAGCTTACCTTTGATACCAAATTTGATTACCCCACAACCCCCGATGAAGTCGTTGGTGGACATTATTTATATACCTATGCCGCGGTAATGGCAGAGGTTGAGGTGAATACCTTGTCAGGTCAAGTGAAGGTTGATGACATCAGACATGTCGTAGCAGCGGGACCAGTGATGAACCCCATGGGATATGTCGGCCAGATTGAAGGGGGCAGCGGAATGGCCCTCGGGTTTACGCTGATGGAAGATTCCCTCATGGAGAATAGTGAATACATGACAACAAATCTGGACACGTATCTTATTCCAACTATTCAAGATATGCAAAAAAGACTGGATGTAGAGGCGATTGAACATTTGCCGGAGAATGATCCATTCGGACCCAGGGGCATAGGAGAGATCGGATCCGTTGCTCTGGCTCCTGCTATTGTCAGTGCGATATACCAGGCAACCGGAGTCTGGCTTAATAAGCTGCCTGTTCAGAGAGAGCAGCTGATCAAGCCCGTTTTCAGTGACAAGAAGGAAGGGGTGCAGCCATCATGATGGGAAATGAAATGATCGAATGGAGCTGTACGATAAATGGTAGTAATGTTCAGCTGACGGTTCCGGCTACCGAGAGACTGGTGACGATCCTTCGGGATCGTCTTCAGCTGACAGGTACGAAAATAGCCTGTGAGATTGGCCGCTGTGGAGCCTGCATGGTGCTAATGAATGATGAGCCGGTAAACTCCTGTCTGCTTATGGCTTATCAATGTGATCATCAGCAGATCGTTACGATTGAAGGTCTCGCACCTTCTAATGATGATGAGCTTCATCCCATACAGCAGGCTTTTATTGATGAAGGCGGATTCCAGTGCGGATATTGCACACCAGGCATGATATTGACGACCAAAACATTGCTGGATGCTCATCCTGAACCGAGCCTGGAGCAGATTGAGAAGGCACTTTGCGGTAACTTATGCCGCTGTACTGGATACGGGGGAATTGTTCGCGCTGTACAGCAAGCAGCCTGTACGAGTGCGGTGAAGCCTGTGCAGGAATAATAGAGTAGGATTGGAATGACTCATATCGATAAGATATGGGTTGTTTTTTTGCAGGTTGTGCGAGCCGTGGAATAGATAGAGAGTTATACTCTGTATAATCTTAGTCAAACGTTATTGAGAATAACTGGCTTGATGCATTGTCTGATCAAGGGATTTGCACTATGATACATAGCAGAGAAGGCTATCGAGAAACAACGTATTATCCAAATCATTCATGCATATAGGAGAGTTTACATCATGTTATTAAGAGAGATCGAAGAAAGAGATAATAAGCCAGTTGAAGATTTAATCAGAACCTGTCTAATTGAATTTGGAGCGAATAAGCCGGGAACGGCATGGACAGATCCGAATTTGGGAGATTTCTATCATCTATACAACAAAGAAGGCTCTAAATATTGGGTTGTCGAGAAGGATTCCAAGATCATAGCGGGCTGTGGTATCGGACCCATCAGTGGATTCCCACATATATGCGAGCTGCAGAAAATGTATGCCTTCAAAGAAGCACGCGGTACGGGAGCAGCAAGACAGCTGCTGGAGGTCGCTTTGGATTATGCCCGATTGCACTACAGTGAATGTTACCTCGAAACGTTTAACAGCATGTCTGCGGCTAATCGATTCTACCAGAAGAATGGATTTGTGGCTTTAACGAAGCCTCTGATGGATACGGAGCATTTCGCATGCGATGCATGGTATATCAGATCACTGTAACTGGGTTCGATAAAGGTCGATAAAGGGATTCTATTCCTATCAGTTGAATAATAGGAGTGATATTGGATCAGCAGGAAGTTAACAAATCCTGATTGATACTAATATGATCAAGCGGCTGTTATATACGGCCGTTTTTTTGTTTATATAAAATCCCCGTCTAAATCGTGCTAGAAACGTGACTTATTAATCAAGGTTTCTGAAGGAGGAATGCAATAAAATGATGTACATCTTAGTTAATAAGTTAAAAAGATAGAATGGAGTGCATCGTATGCAGTACACAAACCCTGTTATTCCCGGATTTTATCCGGATCCCAGCATTTGCAGAGTGGGTGAAGACTATTATTTGGTTACCAGCTCTTTTCAATACTTTCCAGGTGTACCAATATTTCATAGTATCGATCTCGTGAATTGGGAGCAGATTGGACATGTACTTACAACAGAACAGCAGCTTCCCTTAACGAATGTACCGAGCTCATGTGGCATCTTTGCTCCTACAATCCGATACCATGAAGGCTGGTTCTATATGGTAACGACAAACGTAGGGGGCATCGGCAATTTCTATGTGAAGACACAGAATCCGGCAGGAACATGGTCTGACCCGATACGTGTAGCACAGGATGGAATTGATCCTTCCCTTTTGTTTGATGAGGATGGTAGTGTCTACTTTCAGTCAACCCGTTCCGGAGATCAAGGGGATGGAGTTTATCAATGTGAGATTGACATAGAAACCGGCGACATGCTGACAGACAGTCGTCTGATCTGGACGGGAACAGGAGGCGCATACCCGGAAGCCCCTCATTTGTACCGGATAGGGGATTACTATTATTTGATGCTGGCCGAGGGGGGAACCGAGTACGGGCATATGGAGACCATAGCGAGAAGCAAACAGCCTTACGGGCCATTCGAAGCTTGTCCCCATAATCCCATTCTGTCCCATCGTAGCCTGAAGAGCAGCATTCACGCTACAGGCCATGCTGATATCATTGAAGCTCATGACGGCAGCTGGTGGGCTGTATTTTTGGGTATCAGGCCGGCTTCTTACCCGATGAGGCACCATTTGGGAAGAGAGGTATTCCTAGCACCTGTGACTTGGACCGAGGATCAATGGCCAATCATTGGTAATGGAGGACGAGTTGAGCCTGTTATGGATGCACCACAATTTATAGGGAATCCGCTGCCAAAGAAACCTATTAGAGATGACTTTGACCAGGCTGAGCTTGGAGTAGATTGGACGTTTCTGCGTAATCCGAGACCGGATAGCTGGTCATTGACAGAGCGGGCAGGTTATCTAGCGCTCCGAGGAGATTCCGTTACACTCGGTGATATCGGATCTCCGGCATACATAGGACGCAGGCTAAGTCATTTTAAGAGCAGAGTAACGACTTCGGTTGAATTTGAGCCTGCGGTCGATGGTGACGAGGCAGGACTTACCGTATATATGAATGAGAAATACCATTATGAACTGGCGATCGCTTCTGTGAATGGATGCAAGAAGATTATATTCAGAAGAACCGCAGGTTCCTTGAAAGTCGAAGAGCATTATGACTGCCCTTCAGGACCAGTTCAGCTGGAGGTTCAAACCGACCGAGAATACTTCACCTTCTCATTTCGTGATTCGGCTGGTTTTGTATCGGTTACAGCTGGAACGGCGGAGACGGCCTTCCTGTCTACAGAAGTTGCCAGCGGTTTTACGGGGGTTATGATTGCGATGTTCGCGGCAAGTCCTGCTGGTGATGCTGTGCCTTCCTATTTCGATTGGTATGAGTATGAACCTCAAGATGAATAGAATAGAATGAAGGAGCCTCTATTTTCTGACCATTCAATACTATTAAATGTTTTTTTAAAATGACAAAAGAGACAGATTGACATCAAGAATGACGTCGATCTATCTCTTTTTTTGTATTACATAGCACTATACATTTCTCTATACATCAGGATGAATCACTTTGCCTGAATGCTTTGGGGGAGAAGCCATATGCTTTTTTAAATTGTCTCGCAAAATAATTACTGTCATTGAATCCGGATTGATATGAAATTTCCGTAATGGGGAGCCGGGTCAATCTCAACAACTGACAGGCCCGCTCTAATCGGAGACGCTGTAGATACGCCATCGGTGAGGTTTGGTAATAGGATTTGAAGATCCGGTTCAGATGCCTCACAGAGACATCGGCATGCGCTGCAACCTCTTCAAGTGTGATCGGCTCCAAGTAATGATCTTCGATGTAGGAAACCGCTGCAGCCAGGTGCATGACATGGCCACCCGTATCGGTATCATTATTCTCATAGTGGCGGGACAAGTGCACAACCAGCTCCATAAATCGGGAGATGAGCATTGTTTTATAGCCCTGCTGCTTGTTCTCATATTCATCAATCATGGTAGTCAGAATGGAGGTGACATAGTCCAAGTTAGTGAGTGACATATAAAGCTTGCTAGCATTCGACTGAATGTTCCGATAGAGCGGCTCAAGCACAAATAGTGCTTGATAACCTTTTGAAGCATTTAGATCAGAGCCTATGTAGGTCAACAAATCAGCCTTGTACATAATGTTGCAGATTCTAAAATCCTGAGGATCCTTGTACCCATGAACGGTCTCGCCGTTAATGACAAATACATGCCCTTTCTTGATAAAGGATACTTCATTATTAACGATATGGTTTGCATGCCCTTGAAGAACGATGACCAGTTCTGAGAATTCGTTATGTCTATGCAAGGTCGTATCCTCATCATGACCGCCATATTGAATAAAGAACGGAAACTCTTCATCCAGTGTAAACCAGTTTAATTGTACCTTATTCACAATATCACCACCGAGCCGTACATCATCATGTCTATATCATCCTATATTGCTGACTGAAAAATCAAGGTTTGAGTTCTATTTATTCCATATACTGTGATTAAGAATTTGTTGTAAACGCATTCATCAATGAGATCAGAAATTCATAAGAAATAGGGGGTTCTAGAGATGAGACCTAGTTTGAAGAAAAAGAGATTCGCCGCTTTGTTACTCACAAGCTCCTTACTCCTGGCTGCTGGATGCGGCAGCTCCACAGGGAGTGATGCACCCGAGAGTACAGATGAAGATGGGCCGATTACATTCACATTCTTCGGTGCAGATGCCAGTCCCAATTGGAACAGAATGGAGGATGCTGTAGGCAAGAAGATTACGGAAATGACGGGTGTAACCATTAATGCAGAGTTTGATATCTCCAGCGGAGGCGGAAATGACCGGATTTCACTCATGGCTGCAAGCGGCGAATATCCTGATTTAATTTTTCCTAAAGGGAACTTATCCAGACTGGTAGAAGCTGGAGCTATGCTCGATCTTACAGACTTAATTGAAGAACATGGACCAAACATCAAGAAAGCTTATGGTGAGCATTTCAATCGATTAAAATACAGCAATGAGGATCCATCGATATATTGGCTTCCAACCAATGGTGCTATTGACCAAACGTATTTCGATGCCACAAACGGGGTAGCCATTCAACACCGTGTTGCCAAAGAGCTTGGGTATCCCGAGATCAAGACCATAGAGGATTACGAAAAAGTAATTCGAGAGTATTATGAGCTGCATCCAACTACAGAAGACGGTCAGCCGACGATCCCGCTCACACTGAGCGCAGATGGATGGCGGAGAATGATTACGGTAACGGACCCTGCAGTAATGGCTACAGGCGGTCCAGGGGATGGGGAGTATTTCATTGATCCCGAGACTTATGAAGCGCAGCTTCATTACAAGCGTCCCGAAGAGAAAGAATATTTCCGTTGGTTAAACAAATTGTGGAACGATGGTTTAATAGATAAAGAAAGCTTTGTTCAGAAGGATGATCAGTATAAGGCCAAAATTGCAAGTGGTCGTGTGCTATCCCTGTTCGATCCAAACTGGGGATTCAGTGATGCAGAGAACGCGCTCAAAAGCTCGGGCATGGACGAAAACACGTATGGATTCTATCCAGTTACCTTGGATGAGTCCTTCAAGCGCGCAGACTTTCAGCCAATGGGCTTCGATGGATATGGTATTGGTATAACGGTGGATGCGAAGGATCCAGTTCGTGCTATCAAGTTCTTAGACTGGCTGTCCTCTGAGGAAGGGCAAATTTTAAGAAACTGGGGTATCGAAGGCGAGCATTATGTTGTAGAGGATGGGGTCCGGAAGATTCCGACAGACATTCAAGATCGAAAAAACAACGATAACAGTAACTTTACCAAAGAAACAGGGATTGGTCTCTACAACATATTTGGAGCACATTATGGTGACGGCGTGAAGGATTCGACGGATAACTACTACACAACTAATTTCCCGGAGCAGATTCAAATGGGGTATTCAGAGGCTGAGAAGGAAGTGCTTGCAGGCTACGGAATCAGCACCTGGAAGGAACTATTCCCATCCGAAGATGAATTCGCAGTTAAAGAGTGGGGAGCTGCATACAATATGCCAATCCCGACCGACAGCGGAAATTACAATGTTATCTACCAAAAAACGCAGGACATTATTCAGAAGCGCATTCCTGAAGCAATTATTGCAGCTCCGGATCAATTTGATGCCATCTATGACAATATGCTTGCTGAGCTGGATAAAGAAGGCGCAGTAGAAATGGAGCAGCAATATACGGGATGGATTAAAGATCGAGTGAGATTGTGGACCGGTCAGGAAATAGATTAAGAAAGATGAATACAGGGATTAAGAGGTTGTTAATCGCCTGAGTATTAAAGACTGGATTAGAAAGTCGCCTTCATGGCGGCTTTTTTGATATGGAAATCCACGGCGAGTTTACTGTGCCATATAGGAATGAATCACTTCGTGTTAAAGAAATGTCTTAACAAATAGCCAATCAATGCTTATAATGTTCAGAGCTTTGTCTTTTTTCGGAAATC